>QCGF01000024.1 GCA_003278175.1 Prochlorococcus sp. AG-363-P15 | reverse complement strand
TAAAAAAGTTTCAAGGTCTATTTGCTCTGGATCCCAAAGCCACGTGGCCATATATTTGTCAGCCCAAACTTGTTTAGGCCCTAATTCTCGTGCAGTCCTCACAAGGCGTTCAAGCAACCAGCTGCAAACTTCATTTATTCGATGGTTATAGACACTCCGATACATAAGATTTCGCACAACAAGATAATGTTCAACAGCTAATACCCCTTTTGGGTGAATTGCTAAATTTCCATCAGGTGCAATTGTTAGCGCTGAGAGAATTCGTTCTAGATCTAGTTGTCCATATCTAGTGCCAGTGGTATAGCTATCGCGGAGTAAATAATCAAGACGATCACAATCAAGCTGACTACTTATTAGTGACTTGACTACGTTGTGAGGGGCTTGGTCTTGCTCAATAAGGTTGGCTATTTGATCAGCTATTCCTACATGCAATGCTTCTAAAGGGGTTCTTATTTCGCAATGATTTTTTATCAAATTCGCCGACCACTTTTCATGCTTTAACCCAAACATTTCCTCGCCTGTATGGCTAAGAGGACTGTGGCCAAGATCATGTAATAAAGCTGCTCCATAAATAACCCCTTGATATTTTTCCAGACTGGGATCAATTTGAATCAACTTGTTGAGAGCTCTTCGGGCAATATCAAAAACACCTAGTGAATGTGTGAATCGACTAGATTCAGCTCCATGAAAAGTAAGGAAAGCAGGACCAAGTTGTCGAATGCGTCTTAACCGCTGAAAAGGCACTGAATCAATTAACTCAATAACCATTGCTTCAGCAGGTTTTGTGCTGTCTAGGCTTATTCCATGGTGGAGTGGGTCGTAATAGGTCCTTAGGCTCATTGATTGGCCATAGGGGTTGAGTTTGTTAGGGGTGTCTCTAGTTCTTTTGTGCTTTCTTCGAGATTTTCTAAGTCTAAATTCGCTCCTATGAGCAGCTCTGCATCGTGAAGCCAACGATCTTCGCTAGTCCCTGGATTAAGTGGTTCAGGCATTTCCAGTACACGGTCAGGTTCAATTCCTTGGTTTTGTATATCTTTGCCATTCGGTGTTATGTAGCTAGCAACTGTCACCGCCAGTCCACTGCCATCACTGAGTGTGCTTAACGATTGGATTAATCCTTTCCCAAAAGTTTTGCTTCCAATAAGCTTAGAGCGCCCATTGTCTTGAAGTGCTCCTGCAAGAATCTCGCTAGCGCTAGCAGTACCACCATTGACGATGGTGACCATTGGGCCGTCATAAAGAGTCATTGCGCCGGCTGGAATGCCGTCATTAATTCCTTCTCGATTTTTTGTTTCAACTATGGGTTTGTTACTGAGAAATGCATCAGCCACGGCTAACCCTGAGCTAACTAGACCACCTGAGTTATTACGTAAATCTAAGATTAGACCCTCTACTTCTTTCTCAGAAAGTTCTTCAAGAGCTTCTTTGACTTGCCTTGGAACTCCTTCGCTGAATTGAGTTATACGAAGATAGCCAATTGTGTGCGATTCATTCCTCAGCCTCCGGGTTCTTACTGGACGTAAATCAACACTGCGCCGTTCCAGAGTGATTTCTTTGTCCTCTCCTTCTGGAGTTTGAATCTCAACAATGACTTGTGAACCAACTGGTCCTCTAAGTCGCGCTGCAGTTGCTTCTAATCCAAGACTTTGAGGGGATTTACCATTTACCTTTAATAAAAATGTTCCGCTTTCAACACCTGCGTCAGCAGCTGGAGATCCCTCAAGTGGGGCAATAACAACTATTTGTCCGTCCTGGTTCCTTGCACCTAGTTGTAGGCCTACACCATTAATTTCACTTCCTAAATTACTCGCTTTCATGGCTTTGTAATCTTCAGGCCTCAAAAGTCTTGTATATGGGTCGCCCAGTGGTTGAAGCATATTCTCAATAGCTGAATAGGCGTCTTCGCTTGTTGAGATAGGTTTTTCAAGAGCTTTTTGTCTAAGTCTCTTCCAATGAATTTGGTCGAATTTTGTTGGGTCTAAATATCCTTCATTGATAAGACTCCAGCTTTCTAAAATGAGTTGTTGCCCATCGTTTAAAGCGAGAGAGGCTTGCACATTGCTAAATGTGCAAGCCGAAAGGATGCATAGCGCAACAAAAACGCGCTGCAGATTTTTTAACCAGGATTTAACAGATGGATGCATTGGATGAATCCCTGGCAAAGACCATGTAGCACATTCAGTAGACTCTTCGTATAAAAGCTCACCTAATAAATGGCGAACTCCTCACCCGTCTATGACTGGTTCCAGGAAAGACTTGAAATTCAGGACATAGCGGATGACGTAACTTCAAAATACGTCCCACCCCACGTGAATATCTTTTATTGCTTGGGTGGGATCACGTTGGTATGTTTCTTGATTCAGTTCGCGACTGGCTTCGCGATGACTTTTTATTACAAACCAACTGTTGCTGAGGCCTATGGCTCAGTGAGTTATTTGATGACTGATGTGAGTTTTGGTTGGTTGATTCGCTCAGTTCATCGTTGGAGTGCATCAATGATGGTGCTCATGCTTATTTTGCATGTGTTTAGGGTTTATCTGACTGGTGGCTTTAAGAGGCCTAGGGAATTGACTTGGGTTACTGGGGTAGTAATGGCGGTTATTACTGTTGCTTTTGGTGTTACTGGCTATTCACTCCCTTGGGACCAAGTCGGTTATTGGGCTGTCAAAATTGTTTCGGGAGTTCCAGCTGCAATACCTGTTGTAGGGGATTTCATGGTGGAACTTCTTCGCGGTGGAGAAAGTGTTGGTCAGTCAACCCTCACTCGTTTTTATAGCCTCCATACGTTTGTTCTTCCATGGGCGCTCGCAGTTTTCATGCTTATGCATTTTTTGATGATTCGCAAACAAGGGATTTCAGGCCCTTTGTAACTTCTAGGTAACTTCAAGGAAATTAAATTTGTTAACTGCCAGCTCTTAGCTTTATTCTCAAAACCTGGGTTTTCCCCTTATGTCAATACTAAAGAAGCCAAATCTTTCTGACACAAAGCTAAGAGCCAAGCTGGCCAAAGGGATGGGGCACAACTATTACGGTGAGCCTGCCTGGCCCAATGATCTTTTATATATATTCCCGGTAGTAATACTGGGAACGGTTGCATGTGTAGTGGGTTTAGCCGTTTTGGATCCAGCAATCCTGGGAGAGAAAGCTAATCCTTTTGCAACTCCCTTGGAAATACTTCCAGAATGGTATTTGTATCCAGTTTTTCAAATCCTTAGAGTTGTTCCAAACAAGCTTCTTGGAATTGCATTGCAAACTCTTATACCGTTGGGATTGATACTTCTTCCCTTTATTGAGAATGTTAATAAATTTGCTAATCCTTTTAGAAGGCCAGTAGCAACAAGTGTTTTTTTGTTTGGGACCTTGGTTACTATTTATCTAGGTATAGGTGCATGCCTTCCTATCGATAAGTCTTTGACTTTGGGACTTTTTTAAATCACCACCCTCTAAAACTTAAGTAGATATATTGCAATTAACTCTTATAGGTCAAGCATTAATACGTCATCAGGAGAAACACGAAGTAGGTGATGAAGTAATAAAAAACCAACAATTGTCCACGTTTGATAGGTCCTAGATTGCTGCCCAACCCAAGTCCCTGTAGGGCCGTCAAAATATTCTGCCCATTTTTGGCGGGGCAATTGATTCAGTTGACTCCAATAACACTCCTCAAGTAGAGCTCTCATTTGCCCCATAAGTAATACATCAGCCTGGGGGTAACGTTTTTCATGCCGAATAATTGATGCGCCAAAGAACCAAAGAAGACTTGGCCAGTGGCCGCCATTGTGATAACTCCATGGCCAATTTTTAGGGTCTGACCCTGTTTTGTTTTGCCATTCAGCACCATCCATGGGTGGGTGGCAAATTCTCATCGGCATTTGAGCCATTAAATGTTCTCTGTTGTGAAGAACTAATCGAAATAAAGCTCTTTGTTGTGGAGCTGTGAGTACACCAAACATGCATGCAAGTGAATTCCCCAGGCTGTAAAAACGAAAGTCAGGCCTGCCTGTACGTATATTGCCGATTAAATAGCCTCCGCGGTTTTCTAACCAGTCTTGAAGCCAGGAAGGAACTACTTGTGGTTGAACATTGAATTCGTTTTGGTGCTGATCTTCTCCATATTGTTCAGTTGGCCTTCTCCGAAGAACTTGCATCGTTTTGCTTGTTACCCAATAGTGCTTTAGAAGGAATTGGCGTAAGTCGTGAACCCATTGCCGCGTAAGAACAAGTCTTTGGTCTAGGAGTCGACTGATCTGTTGTTTGCGGCTTAGCTCCATAAGCTCTATACAGCTACGTAGGCAGGCATATAGAAGTACTTCGACTTCTAGAGGGGCCCCCCAAACGTCCATAGGACGATCAATCATGAATGCGCAATCAGGAACAAAAAGAACAGGGGTTCCTTCGAATGTTGGGTGGAGGACTAGATCAAGCAGTAGTTGAACACCCCTTTGTACTTTTTGACTGGTCCCGAAACTTGTATCTCCGCTCCTTTTTACATATAGCCAGCATAGGATTGGCCACCAAAGGCTTGCATCTGCTGAAGTGATACGACCTATGGACCTCTGACCATAATCAGCAATTAGTTCTCCCTGCTCTTCAACAAAACTTGTTGGGAAAACTCCTCTGGTTTGGTATGTAGTGCTTTGTAGATCGAGGCAAACACTTAAGAAATGTTTTACGATGTCATATCTTTTTTGAGTAAGTAGGTAGATCATCACAGGGACGTTGTCCCTCAGAAAGATTTCTCCATAATTCAGTGCTTCGTTGTTGGCTGGGTGTTCTAGAGCAGCAATGCTGCCTCCAATTTCCCCCGCAATTTCTATTAGTGTTCGTTCAAAATGCTCTTTAGCTCGTTTTATAACCTGATCTTCCTTAGAGCTAGGTCTAACTCTTTGATGTTGTTGGCTGAAACGTCCTGCCAATTATTCATTCCAATTGTCTTGGTCAAACTCTAGTGCTGGCAGGCCCATTGAACAGTGGAAGCAAGTCTAGAGATCCTGAGAAGTAATTTTTGTTGCACGTAGGCCACTTAATGGTCTAAGTTAGTTGGATGTGCAAAGGGCTGAGTCCTTGAAGCACAACCCACGTTTGATTGAGACGAAGGTCTTAAGTAATGCGTGGGGGTACTTACAAAGCTGAAGGGGTAATCCCTTGGTGTTGTAAGTTTCTAATGCGGTCTCTTGGCCGTAGATCCTTTGCCTTCTTTTATTGGAAGTCAAAGGGTAGAACCTGGACAACTTAAAAGTTTAGGAACTGACGCTTTTGTCGCGTTCAGAGCTTTTTAAATGCTTTTATAAGCTTTTAAAAATTCTGAGATATAGATGCGATGAGAGTGTGAGGTCCCGTCAAAAGAAACTAGTTTCCGAAGCCTAAATACTGCTTTTTTTGATTCTCACGGATCAGATAAAAGTGAAAGGTGTATTAGGTGGAAGAAACGACCGGATCTGAGATCCTGGAAAGTCACGAGGAAGAGATTCTTAAGTGCACTCTTTGAACCCTTCTATACATATTGAAGGTGGCTAAAACTACTTGCAGAATTTCACTTCTGTTTGTGGGAGAAGCAAGTCAGACTGAATAGTTGAATTCAACTTAATTCTCTATGAAAGGGTTTGATCTACTACGGAGAGTTTGATCCTGGCTCAGGATGAACGCTGGCGGCGTGCTTAACACATGCAAGTCGAACGAACCTTCGGGTTAGTGGCGGACGGGTGAGTAACGCGTGGGAATCTGCCCTCAGGAGGGGGATAACGGCTGGAAACGGCCGCTAATACCCCATATGCCGAGAGGTGAAATGAATTTCGCCTGAGGATGAGCCCGCGTCTGATTAGCTTGTTGGTGAGGTAATGGCTCACCAAGGCTTCGATCAGTAGCTGGTCTGAGAGGATGATCAGCCACACTGGGACTGAGACACGGCCCAGACTCCTACGGGAGGCAGCAGTGGGGAATTTTCCGCAATGGGCGAAAGCCTGACGGAGCAACGCCGCGTGAGGGATGAAGGCCTCTGGGCTGTAAACCTCTTTTCTCAAGGAAGAAGATCTGACGGTACTTGAGGAATAAGCCACGGCTAATTCCGTGCCAGCAGCCGCGGTAATACGGGAGTGGCAAGCGTTATCCGGAATTATTGGGCGTAAAGCGTCCGCAGGCGGCCTTTCAAGTCTGCTGTTAAAACGTGGAGCTTAACTCCATCAAGGCAGTGGAAACTGTTGGGCTTGAGTGTGGTAGGGGCAGAGGGAATTCCCGGTGTAGCGGTGAAATGCGTAGATATCGGGAAGAACACCAGTGGCGAAGGCGCTCTGCTGGGCCATAACTGACGCTCATGGACGAAAGCCAGGGGAGCGAAAGGGATTAGATACCCCTGTAGTCCTGGCCGTAAACGATGAACACTAGGTGTCGGGGGAATCGACCCCCTCGGTGTCGTAGCCAACGCGTTAAGTGTTCCGCCTGGGGAGTACGCACGCAAGTGTGAAACTCAAAGGAATTGACGGGGGCCCGCACAAGCGGTGGAGTATGTGGTTTAATTCGATGCAACGCGAAGAACCTTACCAGGGTTTGACATCCTGCGAACCTCGAAGAAATTTGAGGGTGCCTTCGGGAACGCAGTGACAGGTGGTGCATGGCTGTCGTCAGCTCGTGTCGTGAGATGTTGGGTTAAGTCCCGCAACGAGCGCAACCCACGTTTTTAGTTGCCAGCATTCAGTTGGGCACTCTAGAGAGACCGCCGGTGATAAACCGGAGGAAGGTGTGGACGACGTCAAGTCATCATGCCCCTTACATCCTGGGCTACACACGTACTACAATGCTACGGACAAAGGGCAGCAAACTCGCGAGGGCAAGCAAATCCCATAAACCGTGGCTCAGTTCAGATCGTAGGCTGCAACTCGCCTACGTGAAGCAGGAATCGCTAGTAATCGCAGGTCAGCATACTGCGGTGAATACGTTCCCGGGCCTTGTACACACCGCCCGTCACACCATGGAAGTTGGCCACGCCCGAAGTCGTTACTCCAACCCTTGTGGAGGAGGACGCCGAAGGTGGGGCTAATGACTGGGGTGAAGTCGTAACAAGGTAGCCGTACCGGAAGGTGCGGCTGGATCACCTCCTAACAGGGAGACTAATCAGATTGTGATGTCTAAATGATTTATTTTTAGGCCATAATCCTGTCACCTTAGGTCGATCGGTACCTCACTTTAATAACAATAAACTAATAAATTAGTATATTAAATTATTAAATTCAGTTCCTAAACTTTGTCTAGGTCACACCCAGCAAGGGTTCTCCTGGGCCATTAGCTCAGGTGGTTAGAGCGCACCCCTGATAAGGGTGAGGTCCCTGGTTCAAGTCCAGGATGGCCCATTCGGTGTTGGGGGTATAGCTCAGTTGGTAGAGCGCCTGCTTTGCAAGCAGGATGTCAGCGGTTCGAGTCCGCTTACCTCCACTGATCCACCTCCTGATGGCGAAGCTTAGGGAGATTTTTTTGTGTTTGTGATCTAGATTTGTTCTAAGAGAATGAACCTAGCTTCTTGTCAATAAGACTAAAATTCTTTTTAGCTTGATTGATAGGACGCTGGGCTCACTGCAATTTCAATTGCAGTGTTCTTCAGTAGAACCTTGACAACTGCATAGTGAGTCTGGAAAAAAATAAAGCATCTCATGGATGCATTATTTTGAAAGAAGAATTAAGAACTAATTTCTAGAACTTAATTCTGATTTCACAAATAATGTTTAATTCTTGAGCAAGAGCCGAGACTCTATGATTTTCTTTTATTGCATTATTGCAATTAGAGTTAGATACTTATTTCATTTATCTTTTGGATAAAGAAATAAATAGAAGGTGTTTAATCACTAGATATCATAGAGATTAATGGTCAAGCTACAAAGGGCTCACGGTGGATACCTTGGCACACAGAGGCGATGAAGGACGTAGTTACCTGCGATAAGTCTCGGGGAGCTGGAAGCACGCTTTGATCCGGGAATTTCCGAATGGGGCAACCCCTAGAACGACCAGCTGAATCCATAGGCTGGTACGAGCCAACCCAGCGAACTGAAACATCTTAGTAGCTGGAGGAAAGGAAAGTAAAAACGACTCCCTAAGTAGCGGCGAGCGAACGGGGAAGAGCCTAAACCGATGGTTTCGACCATCGGGGTTGTGGGACAGCAATGTGGACTAACAAACCTAGAAGAAGCGTTTGAATGGCGCGCCATAGAGGGTGAAAGCCCCGTAATCGAAAGGGGAGTTGGCCTAGCTGTATCCCGAGTAGCACGGAGCACGTGAAATTCCGTGTGAATCTGCGAGGACCACCTCGTAAGGCTAAGTACTCCTGTGTGACCGATAGCGCAACAGTACCGCGAGGGAAAGGTGAAAAGAACCCCTGGAGGGGAGTGAAATAGAACATGAAACCGTGAGCTTACAAGCAATGGGAGCCCGACTTATCGGGTGACCGTGTGCCTGTTGAAGAATGAGCCGGCGACTTATAGGCACTGGCGGGTTAAACCGGAAATGGTGGAGCCATAGCGAAAGCGAGTCTGAATAGGGCGCTTGTCAGTGTTTATAGACCCGAACCCGGGTGATCTAACCATGGCCAGGATGAAGCTTGGGTGATACCAAGTGGAGGTCCGAACCGACTGATGTTGAAAAATCAGCGGATGAGCTGTGGTTAGGGGTGAAATGCCAATCGAACCCGGAGCTAGCTGGTTCTCCCCGAAATACGTTGAGGCGTAGCGTCTAGTGCTCCAGCAGGGGGGTAAAGCCACCATTTCGGTGCGGGCTGCGAGAGCGGTACCAAATCGAGATGAACTCTGAATACCCTGTGTGTAACTAGGCAGTCAGACTGTGGGGGATAAGCTCCATAGTCGAAAGGGAAACAGCCCAGACCGCCAGCTAAGGTCCCAAAATCAACACTAAGTGATAAAGGAGGTGGGATTGCCCAGACAACCAGGAGGTTTGCCTAGAAGCAGCCATCCTCAAAGGAGTGCGTAATAGCTCACTGGTCGAGCGATCCTGCGCCGAAAATGAACGGGGCTAAGTGTTGTACCGAAGCTGCGGATTTAACTTGTTAAATGGTAGGGGAGCGTTCTATGTGGGGTGAAGCGTTAGCGTAAGCGGGCGTGGACTGCATGGAAGTGAGAATGTCGGCTTGAGTAGCGAAAACATGGGTGAGAATCCCATGCCCCGAAACCCTAAGGGTTCCTCCGGCAGGCTCGTCCGCGGAGGGTTAGTCTGGACCTAAGGTCAGGCCGAAAGGCGTAGTCGATGGACAACAGGTCAACATTCCTGTACCGGTTATGTTTTGGGAAGGGGGACGGAGAAGGCTAGCCAAGCCAGATGTTGGTTACTGGTTCAAGTGTTCAAGGCGTTGAGGAGCGGAGAAAACGTTCTGAGCTGAGGCACGAGTACGAGCTGCTACGGCAGCGAAGTTGGTGATGTCATGCTTCCAAGAAAAGCCCTATACCCGTTAAGACATAACTGCCAGTACCCGAAACCGACACAGGTAGGGTGGTAGAGAATACCGAGGGGCGCGAGATAACTCTCTCTAAGGAACTCGGCAAAATGGCCCCGTAACTTCGGGAGAAGGGGTGCCAGCGAGAGCTGGTCGCAGTGAAGAGGCCCAGGCGACTGTTTACCAAAAACACAGGTCTCCGCTAAGTCGCAAGACGATGTATGGGGGCTGACGCCTGCCCAGTGCCGGAAGGTTAAGGAAGCCGGTCAGCGTAAGCGAAGCTGGCGACTGAAGCCCCGGTGAACGGCGGCCGTAACTATAACGGTCCTAAGGTAGCGAAATTCCTTGTCGGGTAAGTTCCGACCCGCACGAAAGGCGTAACGATCTGGGCGCTGTCTCGGAGAGAGGCTCGGCGAAATAGAATTGTCTGTGAAGATGCGGACTACGTACACCCGGACAGAAAGACCCTATGAAGCTTTACTGCAGCTTGGTATTGTGCCCGGGCTCTGAATGCGCAGGATAGGTGGGAGACGTTGAAGTAGTGCTTGTGGGTGCTACTGAGTCAATGGTGAGATACCACTCTTTCAGAGCTAGGGTTCTAACGTTCACCCGTTATCCGGGGAGCGGACAGTATCAGGTGGGCAGTTTGACTGGGGCGGTCGCCTCCTAAAAGGTAACGGAGGCGTGCAAAGGTTCCCTCAGGCTGGTTGGAAATCAGTCGTCGAGTGCAAAGGCAGAAGGGAGCTTGACTGTGAGACCTACAAGTCGAACAGGGACGAAAGTCGGCCTTAGTGATCCGACGGTTCTGCGTGGAAGGGCCGTCGCTCAACGGATAAAAGTTACTCTAGGGATAACAGGCTGATCTCCCCCAAGAGTTCACATCGACGGGGAGGTTTGGCACCTCGATGTCGGCTCATCGCAACCTGGGGCTGAAGTCGGTCCCAAGGGTTGGGCTGTTCGCCCATTAAAGCGGTACGCGAGCTGGGTTCAGAACGTCGTGAGACAGTTCGGTCCATATCCGGTGTACGCGCAGGAATATTGAGAGGATTTCTCCCTAGTACGAGAGGACCGGGAGGAACGCACCTCTGGTGTACCAGTTATCGTGCCAACGGTAAACGCTGGGTAGCCATGTGCGGAGTGGATAACCGCTGAAAGCATCTAAGTGGGAAGCCCACCTCAAGATGAGTATTCCCATGGCATAAGCCAGTAAGGTCACGGGAAGAACACCCGTTGATAGGCTCTACGTGGAAGCCTGGTAACAGGTGCAGCGGAGGAGTACTAATAGACCGAGGGCTTGACCATATTCTGGTTCTTGTTAACGAGAAAAGTTTTATTTTTTTCAGATTAGAAATCCTAACTATTGGGTTTCTAAAATCTATGCAGTTCTCAGGGTTCATTCCTTGGGAGTTCAATATCCTGGTGTTCATGGCGATGTGGAACCACTCCGATCCATCTCGAACTCGGTTGTGAAACGCATCAGCGGCGAAGATATTTGGGGGGTAGCCCCCTGAGAAAATAGCTCAATGCCAGGTAAAACCTTCTTTTAGTTTCTAGTTAATGCCTGTAATTAAATCAGGACTAAAAACCACCATTAATGGTGGTTTTTTTTTGGCTGGTTGAAAAGAGAAAAATCAGAATTTGTCTTGCAATAACTTTGCTGAATTTTTCTTGGGCTTTCTAATTCTTCTATTTAACTGCCTTTTAATTAGAGACGGTTGTTAAATAAAACGAACCCTTAATTTTGGCAAGTAGGGCACCAATGAGTACTCCTGCCTGAAAGTTTCTCTCGTTGGATTTTTGTACCGCATTTTCGGCAAGGTTTGTCTCCTCTTCTATATACCCATGCCTGGCCTCCATATTTCCCATTTATACCTTCTAAATCTCTAAAGTCGCTAAAAGTTGTACCTCCCTTCCCAATGCTTATTTTGAGAACTTTGACGATGCTATGGCAAAGATATTCGATCTCTTGCTTGCTTAGGTGCCCTGATGATTTTGTTGGGAGAATTCCTGCTGAAAATAAGCTTTCATCTGCATATATATTTCCTATCCCAGCGACTACTGTTTGATCCAATAAGACTGATTTTATAGGTCGTTTTTTTCCTTTGATGCGATGTTGTAAATATGATGCATTGAACTCTTCACTAAATGGTTCTGGCCCAAGATTTCTTAAGCCATTAATAATCTTTTTGGGCGAACTATTTGCAGGTATCCACCACATTTGCCCGAAACTACGAATATCGACAAATCGAAGCTCATAACCTTTTTGGGTCCAAAAACTAACTCGCGTATATGGGCAAGGAGCAATTAATTGCTCATGCCATTGAAATTGACCTGTCATTCTTAGATGTACTACCCACCATCCGTGAATTTTCTTTTGCTTACTGCTTTGGGGAATAGATGGACTTTCTGATTTGTACAGCGATGCAATTAGATATTTCCCACGTCGTTCCCAATTCCCAACGTATGTTCCTCTTAAATTCTTTTTGAATTCCTTCGAGCCACCTGGACTTGCTATGGCACTTTCTCGGAAAACCTGGATGCCTTCAATACGAAACAAGTCGAGACGGTCCTGTAATCCTTTTCGGACCGTCTCGACTTCAGGTAGTTCAGGCAAGAGCTATTTAGGCTGGTTCTAATTCAGATTCAGCGTAGTTTGAGGTGGTGATCCCACCGTCAGTGCCGCTGTATACCTTGTAGTCAACCTTAGTAAAACGAACGGTGACAGGATATTTCCCACCACCCTCAGCAACTACCGACGCCACTGTACCTACTTCGTTGTACCAATAAGACTCAGGACGCTTGATGCGTACCTTGTCACCTTTAGATACCGCCATCGCTTCGTTTAAAAAAAGCACTTCACCTAATAGGTTATCTCTGAGAGGGTGAGAGAGTGCTTTAGCGTCACAGAATGTCGTCGCTGTCCCCTCAGACTGTGGCAGCATCCAGTCAATATTTAGCTTCTTTTCGTGAGATCGACAGTTATTCCCGACCCATCTTTGCTTCAAATTGATTTGCCGGATCCTGACGAGGACAATTTAAGCAGTCTTGAGTTTTTGGATCGATTAGAAAAAGCATGGGCTGTTTGTGACCGCTTTGATCTTCAGACAGAGATATGGAGGGGTAGGATTCTGCGGGCAGTTAGAGATCGGGAAAAACGTGGTGGGGAGGGACGAGGTGCTGGTTTTTTGCAGTGGTTGAGAGAAAGGGAAATCAGTAAAACACGAGCATATGGTTTGATTCAACTTGCTGATTCGGCTGATGATTTAGTAGGTGAAGGACTCCTGAAGGAATCAAGTGTTAATCAATTTTCTAGAAGAGCATTTGTTGAGACAGCACAGGCTGCTCGAGAAGTTCAACAAATGATTTCCGAAGCTGCAAACGAAGGTCAGGAAATTACGAGAAAGCAGGTTCGCAGACTTTCGGATGAGTTCACTTCTGCAACGAGCACACTCTTGCCAGAGGAGATACGTGAACGGACTCAATCGAATGTGTTGCCACCAAGAATTGTTGCTCCATTAGTAAAGGAACTGGCAAAGCTGCCTCAGTTGCAACAAGAAGATTTGCGTAAGACGTTGAGTGACGAGCCTGAAATTGAATGCATTAAAGATGTAACCAATACAGCTCGTTGGATTAGTAAATCTCTTGATGCATCTCTAGCTTTGAGAGCTTTTCAGTCCGGAGATCTTGATCTTGAAAAAGCCATGAAGGAGGCTCAAAGAATTGATGCCCTTGGTTTGCTGGCAGATGCATGTGGTCAAGCTCAAGCTATTGAGTCTTCAGTTCTTAAACTTCACAATGCTTGGCGAAGACTAGGAGGACTACAAGAAAGACTTTGGGTGGATAGTGGCAGTAGTACCCCGTATTTGAGAGATGTGCTGAATGTCTTGCAAAGCCTTAGTGGAGCCACAATGCGTGTTTCTCTCGGGGAGCTCTCTGGTGGGAAAAGAATTCGATTGCAAATTGTTGAAGAGGCGGCCGATCAATTAGAGCCTCCACCATTGAAGTAAAACAAAGGCTGGTCCCCTTATATGAGCCTGGCTATCTTTTGAACAATTTTTGTAGTGCTTTGTGGATAGCTTGGCTTCAGCGCTGCGTCATTTTTATGGCTGGGATATTTTCAAGCCAGGACAACGTCCAGCCTTAGAAGCTATTCTTGCTGGTCAGGACGCGTTGGTTGTATTGCCTACTGGGGGAGGGAAGTCACTGTGTTATCAGTTGCCTGCTTTGATTCGGAATGGTCTGGTTGTAGTGATTTCGCCATTGATAGCTCTAATGCAAGATCAAGTTCAAAAGCTTCGTGGTCGCGGTATAAGTGCAGTTTGTCTACATGCGGGGCATGATTTAGGCCAGTGTGATGATGCTTTGACTTCGTTGAGCAATGAACACTCACATTTTGTTTATTTGGCGCCAGAAAGATTGAACAGCTTAATGGTTCAAAAATTTCTCAAGGGGAAAGCTGCTAATGGTGAAATTGTTGCTGTAGCTGTTGATGAAGCTCATTGTATTAGCGCTTGGGGGCATGACTTCAGGCCTGATTACCGCAGGCTTGGTGAGATTCGCAACTTATGCCCTGAAGTTCCAGTGATGGCACTAACTGCAACGGCTGCACCAAAGGTTCGTGCAGATATTATTCGCCTTTTAAACCTTCGAAATCCATTTGTTCAGGTCTGCTCCTCTAAACGAGACAACCTTTGCTACTCAATGAGTAGACGCTCTAGTGACCCTCTTAAAGACCTTATAGCGATTCTAAAGGAATCCAGTGGTGCTTCTTTAATTTATGCGCGAACTCGTCGTTCAGTTGACCGATGGTCAAAAGCTTTGCGAGACAAAGGAATCCCTGCAATCCCATACCATGCTGGTCTTGATAATGTTTCGCGTCGACAAGCGCTTAGACATTTTCTTGAAAATGAGAAGCCTGTTTTAGTTGCCACGGTTGCCTTTGGAATGGGAGTCGACCGTAGCGATGTCAGACTTGTTCTCCATCTTGATTTGCCTGCTACTCCAGAGGGCTATCTTCAGCAGTCTGGGAGGGCAGGTCGAGATGGCTTGCCGGCTAATTGTGTTGTTTGGTTTTCTCCTGGAGATCGGACTCGCTTGGGCTGGGCGATCAAGTCCTCTCGTAGCGAATGCGAGGCGAATTTGTTAAAGGACCAGAGACATGAAATAGCTCAGGAACAATTGAGGAGAATGGAAGCTATCGCTGAGGGAAATTTATGCTTGGAGCAAGCATTGCTGTTATCGGTAGGAGAACTTGCACCTCCTTGTGGACGTTGTAATCGATGCAACTCAACATACCCTTCTCAAGATTGGTCCCAGAAGGCTTTGGCTTTGTTGAGTGCCTTAAAGGAAAGTCAAGGGGTAAATATTCACAAGCTTGGCGAAATTCTTTCAACTAACGAAGATCAAAGTGAAAAAAGTTGGGCTTGGCTTGCAAGAAGACTGGTTCAAGAAGAATTAATTAGCGAGAGTAATGATGGTTCACAAAGACTTTCTATATGTGAGAGTGGGCAACATTTTATAAAAGAACCATGGCAATTAAATTATGTAGGTGTGGATCTTATTTAAGTGTCAGCTTTGCTTTGAGTGACAAAGATCATTGACCAATTTATGTTCGAACTTGTCTGCAGGATATATCCAATCTTTCCAAGCACCATTTGCACCTGTTGCATTTAACCTTTTTAAGGGGCAGTTGACCGCTAGATATATGGATGCTCCATTTTTGTGAAGTGTTGGGGCAATATGACTCCCATCCATTACTTGCCAACTTGACCAGTCAATTTGCAGGGGTCCGTAATTACGCCATTTATTATTGTCTGACTCGCCTTTGGGTTGTTTGGAGTTATTTTGAAGTGTAGCCCCGGCTTGATTTTTTAGACTAAGTTTAGTTCCAGCTGGCAAATTGTTAGGGTCTTTTAGGTTGTTTTTAGTGACTAGATCATCTAATGGAAGTTTATATTTAAACGCTATCTTCGATAGCGTTTCGCCTTCTTTTACGATGTGATAACTCTTCGCTTTGATTGCAATGCTTGAACTTTGTCTAGAGGGTAATTTTATGATCTGCCCAAGATATAGATAGTCAGCACTTTTAAAATTATTGAGCTCAATTATTTCTTCTTTGGTATAACCATATTTTTTAGCTATTGAAGTAATTGTTTCGCCTTCGGCAACCTTATGCACTTCTTCTTTAAGGCTAGGGTTTCTAGAGTTCATGATTGGGATATTTAGTTTATCCCCAGCATTCACTTTGTCGGGGTCATGAATACCATTAATGAGTTTAATTTTGCTGACCGGAACTTTATGTTTATTTGCTATACCTGAAAGAGTTTCTCCTTTCTTGACAATTACTTCCTCTGATGAGGATTGTGATGGAATTAGAGCTGCTAAAGCAATTGCGAAGAAAATTTTACTAAGCATTCATCTTAGAAGGCTTGACGAACCATAAGGCTCTTCTAAAAATGTGCCACCCTTTGACTGCTATCTTTCACTCGCTGTTGAATTTTGGGAGGACTGTGGTCACCCCATAAATCGCTTAAGTGTTGAGATGTTCAATTTATAGGGGGGGTAGCGCAGTTTTAGATCTAGCCAAAAAGGGCGTTTTAAAATTGATTTTTGGTGTGAAAAAGTTTCAAACCCTGCTTTGCCATGGTATCTGCCCATTCCGCTAGGCCCTACTCCCCCAAATGGGAGCTCAGGGACTCCTGCTTGCATAACTACATCGTTAAAGCAGACGCCTCCAGAGCTTGTTTGCTCTATAAGCATTTCTTGTTCTTTTGTCGTTCCTCCAAATAAATAAAGAGCAAGTGGACGTGGTTGAACTCTGACTTCTTGAATGGCTACTTTTAGGTTGGGGACACTAATGATTGGCATTAATGGGCCGAATAGCTCGTCTGCCATTAGAGGGTCATCTCGGTCTCTGACCCCTATAAGGGTGGGAGAAATTCGTCCATTGTTTTCGTCTGCTTCCCCTCCAAAAATGATTTGATCTTTCTCTTTGGCACCATCAAGTAAATTTTTCAATCTTTGAAATTGACGATCATTGATAATTCTGGCTAGATGTTTTGATTTGAGTGGGTTTGCTCCATAGAATTCTTTTATAGACTTCTTCATTTCTTCTATTAGATCTTCTTTGAGATTTTCTTGAACAAGTAAATGATCTGGAGCAATACATGTTTGCCCTGCATTCAATCCTTTTCCCCAAACAAGTCGTCTTGCAGTGACTTTTAGGTCTGCACCTTCGACAATTATTGCAGGGCTTTTGCCACCTAGCTCAAGAGTTATTGGTGTCAGCTGTTTCGCAGCGGCAGCCATGATTTTTTTTCCAATATTTCCACCACCGGTAAAGAAAATGTGGTCAAAGGGCTCTTCTATAAGACTTGCTGCAATGCTCCCATCGCCTTGGATGACTCTTAGGACCTCTTTCGGGAAGTGTTCGCCGACAAGGCTTGCGATCAGTTCCGAAGTCGCTGGAGCTTGCTCTGAGGGCTTTAGAACGGCTGTGTTGCCAGCTGCTAATGCGCTTATTAGTGGTTGAAGTGTTAGAGAAAATGGATAGTTCCACGGGCCAATAATTAAAACGCACCCTAAAGGCTCCAACTTCACTATGGCCTCTCCAGGTTGAAGAGATAGAGGCACTTTTATTCGCTTTGGGCGCATCCATTTTGTTAAGTGCCTTTGGACCAGATTTAACTCTTGCGTTAAGGCAATTATTTCAAAATAAGCTTCTGTTGGTGGTTTCCCTAGGTCGTTGGCTAGGGATTTAATTATTTCGTTTTCATGGTTTTTAATTAGTGTCTCAAGGCGCTTTAGTTGAAGTCGTCGCCAGCTTTCAGGCCTTGTTTGACCTGTAATGACTGGTTCTCTGAGTTCGTCTAGCAGACAATCTTTTTGATGCAAGGGGCTGACGACATCGCAATACTTGTCTAGCAGTAGTGGAGGGGTTAAGTCGATTCGGGGTTAATGGCTGAAAGAAACTCTTGGTGGGAAGGGGCTGTGATTTATCAGCTGATTCCACGTAGTTTTGCTGATGGCAATGGGGATGGAATAGGTGACCTTCAAGGGTTATCAAGCAGGCTTAGTTATTTGCGCTGGTTGGGAGTTGAAGCTATTTGGTTGACCCCTATATATCCATCACCATTGCAAGATGGGGGCTATGACATAACTGATTTCAAAAGTATTCACCCTGAGTTAGGCGATTTGGCAGCATTTCATCGCTTCCTGACAACTGCTCATGAACAGGGGGTAAAAGTCATTATTGACCTAGTTCTTAACCATACAAGTCATTTGCACCCATGGTTTCAAAGGGCACGTTGGGCACCAAAGGGCAGCATAGAGAGAGATGTATATGTATGGAGTGACGATCCAAATCGTTACGCCCAGGCACCAGTCTTGTTTCGAAACTTTGAATCCTCTAATTGGGAGTGGGATGAGGTCGCAGAACAGTATTACTTACATCGATTTTTAAGACATCAGCCTGACCTTAATTATGAGAATCC
>QCGF01000023.1 GCA_003278175.1 Prochlorococcus sp. AG-363-P15 | reverse complement strand
ATCGTTGAGATCAACTAAAGTAATTAGCCTCTATTCATTAGGTAAAATTAGCTTTAATCAGCAACCTGAATAAAAGTAAAATATATAATGATCTATATGAAATCATTCTTCAAAACCTGTACCAGGCCACAGCCAATTCAAAGCTTTTTCAAGGGCTTCATATATATAAATCATCGAATATTTCTTTTAAAAAAATTGAGATAGCCTTGTCTGAGCTAAAGAAATCCTGGTGAGATCTCTTTAGAAAGGAATAGGCAAATTACCCAAAGAGAATGCCCTTAAATAACAGGTTTTTAACAAAAATTAAGATCAAAATCAATTGCAAGTGGATTCAAATCTCAAGAGAAGCATAAAAATAAATCATTAAATTCCTGCAAAGCAATTCAGCGCCTTTTGGAGAAGAATCTGTTTAATAGTTATAAAATTATTAAAATACATATTTATAACTATGTAAATTCAATTGGCGACTAAAGCTGCTGAAAAAGCATTGGAGGTGCTCATCTTCTGATGACTCGATTCATACTGCAATGTATAAATAAATGGAATCAATGACTTTGGGAGTGGAGAATCAAAAGCAAAACAAATCCTAACAACTCTATGGAAACCTCTAAATCACTTTTGGATAGTTTCAAGGAAGACAAGTAACAACAAGCTTCTTAAGAACCAAATTAAACGGAGAGGGAGGGATTCGAACCCTCGACAGAAGTTGCCTCCTGTAACTCCTTAGCAGGGAGCCGCTTTCAACCACTCAGCCACCTCTCCAGCAGCCTTCATACCTTATCAAGAGCTTTTCCAAAATAAATCCTCTTATCGCATTCGAAGACATCAAATCACTATTCTTGGCAATCGATTCTTAAAGCCACACAGAACTTCCCAAGGAATAGATCCACTCAAATCACTCCAATGCTGAGGAGTTATTGAATTATCTCCATCCGAGCCAAGCAAAGTAACAACGCTGCCCACCTCTAATTCAGGACAATCAGTGGCATCAAGCACAAGCTGGTCCATTGTGATTGATCCAACTTGTGGCAAAGAATAGCCATTTATCAAGGCTGAGATCCTTCCTGAAAGGGCACGATTCACACCATCTGCATAACCAATTCCAACCACAGCCAAGCGAGTCGGACGTTGTGTAATGAAAGCATGGCCATAACTCACACCAACGCCTTTAGGGACTTGTCTAATAAATGTGACCCTTGCCTTTAACGCCAGAGCAGGTTTAAGACCCAAATTCGTCTTCAAATGAGCAATAGGGGTATATCCATATATAGCTAGACCGACTCTAACCATGTCGTAATGAAGACTTGCCTCACGCAGTGTTCCGGCGGAGTTTGCTAAATGGCAACAAACTTCCTTTCGTCTTTCTCCCATAGCAGTCAACAACTTTTCAAATTTCTGCTGCTGCTGCCTAGTAACTGTAGAAGATTCATTATCCGCCAAAGCAAGATGACTATAAACTCCTTTGAGAACCAAATTATTAAGATCATCTATCTGACTAATAAGAGCCAAAGCGAGATTGAGATCACAACCAAGCCGAGTCATCCCAGTATCTACCTTTAAATGAACATTAAATTGCAACCCAACAGATTCTGCTATCTCCTGACAAATCAAAGCTTCACGAATATTGCTTAAGGTAGGCATCAATCTCCAATGAAGACAAGCACGCAATTCATCAGGCTTTATGAGGTTGCCAAGGAGAAGAATTGGACAATTAAGCCCAGCAAGCCGAAGCTCTATTCCTTCTTGCAATGTGGCCACCCCTAAATTGTCGGCGCCTCCATTTATTGCAGCACGAGCAACAGTTTCCGCACCATGGCCATATCCGTCTGCCTTGACAACTGCCATCAACAAACAACTATCTGCTATTACATTTCTCAGAGAATGGGTATTAGATTCAATAGCAGAGGATTCAACCTCAATCCAAGCTCGCTGACGAGCATCTGCCATCAATAATGGCTTCTCTCTCTGAATCAAATGACGATCACTTCTGCTTACAAAAAGATTCTGCATGAGGAGATGTTGAAACGAAAGGGATACATCACCTATTTATGTCGTTAGCATGCCGCGTATTCAGGGAGCTGGAATGGTCCAAGTTCTCGTTCTTAATGCGTCTTATGAACCACTAAACATCACCACATGGCGTCGAGCCACAGTGTTGATGCTTAAGGGTAAAGCCGAAAGTTTAGAGGAAGATTCGAATCACAAATTAAGGCATGACACATTACTCCCAACAGTAATTCGGCTTAGATATTTTGTTCGAGTGCCTTACCGTGAACTACCTTTAACGCGAAAGAATATCCTGCAAAGAGACAATAACTGCTGTCAATACTGCGGATACAAAGGAGAAAAACTCTCTATAGATCATGTATTACCCCGTAGCAGAGGTGGAGGTGATGAATGGTCAAATGTGACGACAGCATGCCTGGCATGCAATGTTATGAAGGGGAATCGAACCCCTCGAGAAGCAAATATGCCTCTCAAACAACTCCCTTATAAACCTCTCAGCAATATGAGTTTTGAAGCTAACAAACAAATTAATTCTGGCCGCTACAAAGAATGGGGTAAATATGTAATCGGTTGGGGAGAATAAAAGCTTTTTAGGAATCAGCTTGTTGGCTGAGTTCTTGCATCTGGCGTCTCTGTTCTTCAGCAATACATGCACCTATCAAAGTCTCCAATTGCCCTTCTAAAACTGGCTCTAAAGAAAAATTGGCACCTAATCTATGATCTGTAGCACGATTATCTTTGTAGTTATAAGTACGAATTTTTTCACTACGATCGCCTGTCCCTACTTGGGCAAGTCTTGCTGATCTTTCTCGCGCATTAGCCTCAGCAATTTCCCTTTCAAGCAATTTAGCCCTCAAAATCTCCATAGCCCTTTCCCTATTTTGAAGCTGAGAACGTTCCTGAGTACAAAACACTCTTATTCCTGTGGGTTTATGAAGCAAGTCAACGGCTGTTTCTACTTTGTTCACATTCTGACCGCCTGCCCCTCCAGATCTAGCAGTGCTTATCTCTAAATCACCTGGCTCTATTTGTACTTCAACAGGGTCTGCCTCTGGCATAACAGCAACAGTGGCAGTAGAAGTATGGACTCTTCCCTGCGATTCAGTGGAAGGAACTCTCTGCACCCTGTGAACACCTGCCTCAAATTTCAACTGGCTAAAAACAGCATCACCCTTAACGGAAATAATCAACTCTCGGAAACCACCTAAATCTGCTTCAGAAGAACTAATAGGCTTAACAACCCAACCAATTCTCTGCCCATATCTTTCATACATTCTTGCTAAATCACCAGCCCAAAGGCATGCTTCATCTCCTCCTGCACCAGCACGAATCTCGAGCATCACACTTCTTTGATCCCTAGGGTCTGTTGGCAAAAGGGCTAAAGTAAGACGTTTCAACAAATCTGATTGCAAGGCATCTAAACGTTGCAACTCCTCTTGTGCAAGAGACTCCATATCTTTATCTTCTCTACTTTCTTTCAACAACCCCCTAATCTCGCCAAGCTCATTCTCAACGTTCTGCAAGGCCTGATAGTCCAAAACCAATGGCTCCAAACGAGCTCTTTCTCTTGCAATATTCTCAAGTTTTTTCGGATCAGCCGCGACATCTGGGTCTGCAAGTTGCAGTTCCAAATTCTTAAAACTCATTGTGGCTGTTTCAAGCCTTGACTTAAGGGTTGAAGAGTCCATACCCATCAACTCCTAGTAATCATGTTCAAAAGAGATCTTACAGAGAGTTCTTTATAAAAATACTCATCTAGTAAAGGTTTAGGTTTAATTTGAGTCCTTCTTTAAAGATGATTCGTTCTCACTAGTGCTATCAGATGTAGTAGCCATCCCATATTTCCTCATAAAGCGATCAACCCTTCCCTCAGTATCCAAAATTTTCTGAGTTCCTGTAAAAAATGGATGGTTTCCACTCCAAACATCTACATGTATCTCTGGCTGAGTGGAACCAGTAGTCATTACTTCTTCTCCATTGCAAATCACCTTTGCTTCTGGGTACCAAGTGGGGTGAATGTCAGGCTTTGGCATTTGAAAAATTGAAGAAAATAAAAAACAATTGAAAAATTTTAAAAGAATTATCTTTTGGAGAATTGAGGGGCTTTGCGAGCCTTCTTAAGACCATATTTACGACGTTCTTTTGCACGTGGATCTCTGCTGAGATGGCCCTCTATTTTTAAAGGTTTACGGTTATCTACTGATAACTCACAAAGTGCTCTTGCAGCGCCCTGTTTAATAGCGTCTGCTTGACCAGTTAGTCCGCCTCCATGAACATTAACTAGAACGTCATAAGACTCAGCAAGCCCTAGTGTCTGCAAAGGGGCTTTTACGAAAGCCAAGTAAGCAGGATTGAAATTCAAGTAATGATCACCTGGTCTTCCATTAATTGTTATCTTTCCATTCCCAGGGACCAAGCGCACTCGAGCAACTGAAGTCTTGCGCCGACCTGTACCCCTATAAACAACAGTGTTATTAAGAGAACTATTCATTGGGCCAAAGTAGTGGAATCAAAATTGAGAATTTGAGGCTTCTGAGCTGCATGAGGATGTTCAGCACCCCTATATACCTTTAGTTTCCTAAATAACTGCCTGCCAAGCGCATTATGAGGGAGCATACCTTTAATCGCTTTTTCAACAATTCTTTCAGGCAGTCGATTCTGTAATGAATTAAAAGTCTCGACCTTCATGCCTCCTGGTCTCCCAGAGTGCCTCCTATAAAGCTTTTGCTGAGCTTTCTTGCCAGTGACACGAATCTTCTCTGCATTAACCACTACAACAAAATCCCCAGTGTCTAAATGAGGCGTGAAATCAGGCTTGGTCTTACCTCTAAGCACTGAAGCCACTTCAGTAGCAAGCCTGCCAAGAGTCTGATTCTCAGCATCTACCAGAAACCACTGGCGATTGCTCGAATCTATTGATGGGATTGTGGTCTTGTTCATCACGCCGGCATGCCGGTACTAAATATTCCTATCGCAAGCGATAGGCCTGGTCTGTTGAGCTTAAAAAATCCGTAGATCTACGACTCAAAAAGCTCGATAAACAATTTTACACTTTCATGCATGCAATTTAAAAAATGTTCTCCTGGATTCGCAAGGAAAAATGACCAACCAAAAACCAAAAAAATCACTCAATTAAAATTTATATTGTAGGGGGAGGGTCCTTTGGCGAATCAAGTTTTGATAAAGAATATCCAGGGAAAGAGTCATACCAAGCAGCCTCCGAAAAAATTGACTCTTCATATCCTGCGCGAACTAAACACAGACCATTTGCAGGAGCTGCTTCTTTAACCTCTGACCTGAGCCGCTCCTGCCACCTTTGCTCAAAAACAGACAAATCAATCCTATGTTCGCCTAAAGCAACTAATTGGCCTACCAATAATCGAACCATGCCATATAAAAAACCACTAGCCTGAATTTCAAGTATCACCAAGTCACCATCCCTTTCAAGTTGCACATCTTGAATAGTTGTCCAGGAATGAGACCTTTTGCTGCCTGATCGCTGAAACGCAAAAAAATCGTGTAAGCCAAGGAGACCTTGGGCAGCAACTTTCATCAATTCATGATCTAAGCGGAATTTATAACGATGCCAACTCCAAGGGGCTAAGAACAAGTTTGGTAAGCATGCATTGTAAATCGTATATCTGTATCTCCTATAAGTCGCCGAATGACAAGCATGCCAAACCTTAGGCCTCAAAACTGCTTCCCTAACTCTTATTTGTTTTGGTAGCCGCCCGTTAAGCGCAGAAGCCCATCGATCACTAGGGATAGGTCCATAACAATCAAAATGGACAACTTGTCCTGCCGCATGAACTCCAGCATCTGTCCTCCCAGCAGCAATGGCAGTAATTGGTCTAATTTGGTCAAGTTTATATATTGCTTCTTCCAATACCGCTTGGACACTCGTTCCCTGAGACTGTCTCTGCCATCCACAAAAAGGAGACCCGTCATATTGAATACTTAGCCCAATTCTTCTCTTAGTTAAATAGTCACCAGTTTCAAGTGAAGACCTAGAAAGCATTTGCTTCTAAGCAAAAAACTTCAGCAAGTTTATTGGCTTTAAACAAGTTCAATTATTGCCATTTGTGCATTGTCTCCACGACGAGGCACAGTTCTGACAATTCTTGTGTAACCACCCTGTCTATCGCCATAACGATCTTGAGCCTTATCAAATAGTGCATGCACTAGTTGCTTATCGTAAATATATCCAATGGCACGTCGCCTAGAAGAAAGAGTGCCTTCTTTGGCCAAGCTAATCATTCTCTCGACCTCATCTCTCAACGCCTTTGCCCTTGCTTTTGTTGTAGTCACACGTCCCTCACGAATTAACTGCGTAGTTAATCCACGCAGCATTGCTTTTCTTTGATCAGCGGGTCGACCAAGTTGAGCGACTTTACGTAAATGGCGCATTGTTTTAAGGAATAAAAAAGGAGGTCAGGAAGTCCTGCTCTGAGGAATGGAAATACCAATTCTCTCTAAAGCTTCAATTACTTCATCAGCCGACTTAGATCCAAAGTTCTTAATTTCCAAGAGGTCCTCATAACTGAAGCCCATCAGATCAGAGACTGAATTGACTTGAGCACGTTTTAGACAGTTATATGCCCTAACAGAAAGATTTAGCTCTTCTAATGGTATTTGAGCCTCAGCAGTGGGCTCTGCTTCTGGAACTTCTTCCTCAACCATAGTAACCGTGGCCAAAGGCTGAAATAATTCAATCAACTGATTAGCAGCCTCGGAAATAGCGTCATCAGGGGTCGTTGAGCCATCAGTGACAACCTCCATACGCAATCGTTCACGAGTGGATCCACCTTCAGCAACAGCGGTCTCGTCGATCGTAAAATTGACTCGACGCACCGGCATAAAAACTGCATCTATTTGCAGTAAGTCAATTGCACTGGTCTCTTCATTCCTACGATCAACAGGTCTATAACCAACCCCACGTTCTACATGGACCTCAAACTCAAGACTATGGCCCTCGTGGACGGTTGCTATTGGCCGATCACCATCAACAACTTGAACCTGAGAAGAGAATTGAAGATCTTTTGCCTTGACTTCAGCAGGTCCTGTAACTACTAAACGACCAATTTCCAACTCTTCACTTCTACTATTGACTGATAATTGTTTGCAATTGAGAAGAATATCTAAAACATCTTCTCGGACTCCTGGGATAGTTGCATATTCGTGATTCACACCAGCAATGCGAACTGCAGTAACTGCACTGCCCTCTAGACCTCCCATCAATACTCTTCGCAGGGAGTTACCCAATGTTGTTGCTTGGCCACGCTCAAGAGGGCCTATTAGAAAAACACCTGTTTGGGCTCGATCATCTGCGGTTTGATGATCAATCCTGTCAATCTGGTATTGCAACACGGTCTGAAGCGGGAGAAAGGGAAAAGGTTGGAAAGATAGAGATGAAGAAGTTAAACGCGACGGCGTTTTGGCCTTCTGCAACCATTGTGGGGCAATGGCGTGACATCTCTAATTAAAGTGATTTCAAGGCCAGCGACCTGCAAGGCTCGAATGGCCGTTTCACGTCCAGATCCTGGCCCTCTTACAAGAACCTCAATCTGGCGCATGCCTTGCTCGAGTGCGCGTCTTGCTGCAGCCTCCGCTGCAGTCTGTGCTGCAAAAGGAGTGCCCTTACGAGCGCCTTTAAATCCACTTGCTCCAGCTGAAGACCAGGAAATAACCTCTCCAGAGGTATCAGTAATTGAAACAATGGTGTTATTAAACGTGCTTTGAATATGAACAACGCCATTAGGGACGTTGCGCTTGGTTTTCTTGGATCCTGTTTTCTTAGCTGATGTGGCCATGGGCTTGGGCCTTATTTAGGTAAAGAATAGAGTGTTAGATCTGTATAAAAAACAGAAATTTGCGGCTTATTTCTTCTTGCCTGCCACAGTTTTACGAGACCCACGACGAGTTCGAGCATTCGTACGTGTTCTTTGTCCCCTGACAGGAAGACTCATTCGGTGCCTACGTCCCCGCAAGCAACCTATGTCTTGAAGTCGCTTTAACGCCATACCTTCTTGGCGTCTCAAATCTCCTTCAATAGTGAATGATTCAGTTGCTGTTCTCAGCTTCTGAACATCACCATCTTCTAGATCCTTAACTCGTATGTCCGGATTTACTCCGGTATTTACAAGAATGGTTTTGGCTCTAGTGAGACCAATTCCGTAGATGTAAGTGAGGGCAACTTCAACCCGCTTATCACGGGGTATGTCGACGCCAGCAATCCTTGCCACTGAGCAATCAATTTAAGAGGGAACAGGAGCCATCCTTAGGAGGCTAGAAAAAAGAAAATTATAGGTTGAGGTTAACCAATGATTTTTCTTTTTTAGTAAATCCAGAGTTTTTAACCCTGGCGTTGTTTGTGTTTAGGCGTGGTGCAAATGACCATAACCCGACCGTGACGGCGAATCACCCGACACTTGTCACACATTTTTTTGACTGAGGCACGCACCTTCATGGGGTGTGGCTTTCCAAATATCCAAACAACAAGCTTACTACACCAATCAACTCAAATTTTCCTCTATCAAGCCAGCTATCTGTTCAACATCCCCATCGCCTTTTATAGACTTAAGTAATCCATGTGTCTTGTAGTGATCAATTAGTGGTGAGGTTTTTTCTTTATACACTTCAAGTCTATGACGTATTACCTCTTCATTATCATCAGCCCTACCTCGAGCTAAAAGCCTTTCTAGTAGAAGTTGATCATCTAATTCTATTAAGAGGACTGCCTCAATTGGTTGTTTGATTTTCTCCAATAAAACTTCTAAAGCCAATGCCTGTAATAACGTTCTCGGAAACCCATCCAACAGCCACCCTTGATTATGGCCAATAAGCCTTTTCTCAACAATTGATAAGACAAGTGAATCACTAACTAGACCTCCACTATTCATAATTTCTGAAGCCTCAAGACCTAACTTTGTTCCAGCATCAACTTCGGCTCTAAGCAAATCACCAGTGGACAAGTGTAAAAGACCTTGTTTTTGACACAAAAGTGACGCTTGAGTGCCTTTTCCAGCACCAGGAGGCCCAAGAAATAATAAACGCTGCTTCATGTTTTCAAAAATTGATTAATTGAAATCTGGGGAATTCATTATTGCCGCACAAGACCTTCGTAACGCTGCGAAATTACATATGTCTGAACTTGTTTGGCAGTATCTATAGCCACCCCAACAAGTATCAATAAAGAAGTAGCTCCTAAACCTTGGAAAGTTTGAACATTAGTGGCACGTTCTACGGCTGAAGGAATAATTGCTACAGAACCTAGAAATAAACCTCCTAAAAGAGTGAGTCGATTCTGCACCCCTGTTAAGTAATTTGCAGTAGCGCTTCCTGGTCTTACCCCTGGTATCGCAACCCCTCCACGCTTTAAATTGGCCGCTATATCAAGCGGGTTAATAGTCAACGAAGCATAGAAATAAGCAAATCCAACTATTAATCCAAAAAATGCAATTGCATAAGGCCAAGGATTTGCAGCCCCAGGACTTAATGCGCTTGCAGCTTTAATCAAAAAAGGTTTTTTACTGAAATTCGCAATAGTTAAAGGAAGAAAAATTAACGCAGAAGCAAAGATTATCGGCATAACACCTCCGGCATTCAACTTCAACGGCAAATAACTCTGTCGATTAGGCAAAAGAGTTGTTCCCCCGATCTGTCTTTTGGCACTAACAATAGGCAAACGTCTTGCCCCTTCTTGAACAAAAATAATACCTACAATAGTTACCAAAAACACACTTAGGAGAACAATTATGCCTACCACATCATTTCTATCTCCGGTCTGAGCTTTTTCAATTGTTGAGCTCAAAGCTTTTGGCAAAGTAGCAACAATATTCAAAAAAATCACCAAAGATGCACCCTGACCAATCCCTTTTTCAGTAATAATCTCACTAAGCCACATAACCACCATTGAACCTGTAACCAAGGCAAGCGCTGTTTGAGCAACAAAAGATGCCGAACTCAGATTTTCAATTGCATAAGGTCTAAGAATCGAAGCAAAAACCAAACTCTGAAGTAAACCCCAACCAAGAGCAACATAACGAGTAATTTGCGCTAGTTTTCTCCTGCCAGCTTCTCCTTCATTCTTTTGCAGATCCTCTAACTGAGGCAATGCTGCTGTTAATAGCTGAATAATAATCGAAGCATTTATAAAAGGAAGAATTCCTAGTGCAAAAATTCCTAAAGTAGAGATTCCTCCACCTGTAAAGATGTCCAGAAAACCTATAAGTTGTCCACCTTGGGCTATAAAACTCTGAAAAGCTTCTCGATCAATTGCTGGAAGGGGTATATAAATTCCAAGGCGAATTAACAATAATAAACTGAGAGTCGTCAGAACTCTTCCACGAAGTTCTTTATTAGTGACCAACTGAGAAATAATCTCAGCTGCACTTGGATTGCGACCGCGATCAACAAGCATTTATTTAATTAAATGGTTTTGATTTATTCAAAAAGGTTTCCCTGAATTTAAATCGAGTAAGTCATAAGCTCTAAAGAAGAAGATTCTAATTGTTTTCAAAGTAATTTTCTATGCCAATAGTTCGCAACTACCTCCAGCTGCTTCTATCTTGCTCCTCGCAGAAGTCGTAAATGCTGAAGCCTGAACCGTCAGTTTGACTTTTAAATTTCCATTACCTAAAACTTTCAATGGATGTTTTGGACTAGTAACAACTCCATTCTTAACCAAAGAATCAAGATTAACTGTGCTGCCTTCTTTCAACTCATTTAAGGCTGACACGTTGACCAAAGTGAAAGCTTTTGGATTTACCAAAGGGAAATGCTTGAGCTTGGGAACACGCCTATATAAAGGCATCTGACCTCCTTCAAAACCAGGTCGAGTAGGCCTTCCAGATCTTGATTTCTGGCCACGCATACCAAATCCACAGCTAGCCCCCTGGCCTGCTGCAATACCACGTCCTTTTCGCAACTTTCGGCGGCGTGCTCCTAAGTTTGCTTTGAGAGAGTCGAGTCGAAGTGTCATGGAAATCAAGAGTAGATCTGCTGAAGGGAGATCCCCCTTTCTTTAGCAGTTTGCTTGTGAGTACGAAGACTAGAAAGGGCAACCATTGCAGCCCTTGCATTATTTAGAGGTGTTTTACTCCCTAATCGCTTTGCAAGAACATTTTTGATCCCTGCCAACTCTAAAACAGTGCGAATCGATCCCCCGGCGATAACTCCTGTACCAGGAGCTGCAGGACGAATCAAAACACTAGCCGCCCCATCTCGACCATTAGAAAGAGTGGGGATTGAACTATGTCGAGTCAAAGGAACCCTAACAATATGCTTCTTACCATCAGCGACTCCTTTCCTGACTGCACCAATAACATCTCCAGCCTTACCAACCCCTACACCAACCTGACCACGCTCATTGCCGACAACAACAATTGCCCGGAAACTCATTTTCTTA
The DNA here is from genome assembly GCA_003278175.1 of Prochlorococcus sp. AG-363-P15. GTDB lineage: Bacteria > Cyanobacteriota > Cyanobacteriia > PCC-6307 > Cyanobiaceae > AG-363-K07. The sequence goes on along the minus strand of QCGF01000023.1, from coordinate 6,907 downwards.
CCGCCTTTAACAGTTTTGGAGACACGGCGAATTTGCACTACACGCTCCTGCCATTCAGAATCTCGATCCTGTCCACGACGATCGCCCCTCCGTCCACGTCGTTCTCCTTTGCCACCTCGTCGTTGTTGCTGTTGTTGTTGCTGTTGTTGTTGTTGTTGCTGTTGTTGTTGTTCTTGCTGCTGACCACCTTGGCCTTCTACAGCTGCTGGCACGTCAGCTGTAGTTGATTCTTTGGAATTGGACTGTGTGTTTGGTTCTGTCATGGTGAAAGCAGGAATCAAAATTGAAGGCCCGCTTCACGGGCTGCATTAGCAAGGGCTTTAACCCTGCCGTGATAAATGTTGCCACCTCGATCGAAGACAACTTTTTGAATACCCTTTTCTAGAGCGCGCTTGGCAACAAGTTCTCCAACAGCTGTGGAAGCATCGCAGTTATTACCTCCTGTTTTAAGAGCGGCACGTAAATCTTTATCTAAAGTTGATGCAGAGCAAAGAGTGTTTTGAGCTAGATCATCAATCACTTGAGCGTATATATGATTATTAGACCGGAAGATCGCAAGCCTTGGGCGAGCTGAAGTTCCATTGATGTTTCTCCGTAAGCGTTTGTGCCGCTTCTGAGTTTGCTGTTTTCTTGAGAGAATAGACATAGTTAAATAAAGAAAAGGGTTAATAAAAGTCCTCTATTTCTTCCCGGACTTCCCTGCTTTCCTGAGGATTCGCTCACCCTCATACTTGATACCTTTACCCTTATAGGGTTCTGGAGGCCTAATTGCGCGTATTTTGGCTGCCTCATTACCAACCAACTCCTTATCAGCTCCAGAAACTGTGACATTTGTGTTGTTCGCAACTGTAAAGGTAATGCCTTCTGGAGGGACAACTTCTACTGGATGGCTATAGCCAGCACTAACAACAAGAGTTTTTCCTTTTACCTGAGCACGAGAACCAACTCCCACAATTTCAAGTTTTCGATTGAATCCTTTACTCACGCCTTCAATCATATTCGCAACCAATGTTCTGCAAAGTCCATGCCGCTCTCGAGACTTACGCTTGTCGTTTACTGGTGAAACAACAATGTTGTTGTCGACTTGACTAATAGTCACACCATCGGGAAGGGTGCGATTAAGTTCTCCTTTAGGTCCTTTAACTGTTACAGCAAGACCATTAAGGCTGACAGACACCTTGTCAGGCACTGAAATTGGTTGTTTTCCTATACGAGACATAGTTAAAAGCTCCTGATCAATACACATAACAGAGGACTTCACCTCCAACACCTTGTTTACGAGCATCTCGATCGCTCATAACACCTTTTGATGTAGAGATAATGGCCACTCCTAAACCTCCTAAAACCTTTGGAAGTCCACGAGTGTTCTTATAAATTCTTAGTCCAGGTTTACTAACTCGCTGCATTGAACGAATTGTGGGGTAACGATGCTTCCCGCTGTATTTCAATTCAAGGACTAATTCAGTACGAATTCCCTCGCCTTGTTCACTGATTTCCGAGATAAAGCCTTCTTCACGAAGGACTCTAGCAATGCTGCGAGTCATCCGCGAAGCAGGGATGCGTGTTGTCTCATGACGCTTCTCACTCGCATTCCTAATACGAGTAAGCATGTCTGAAATTGGATCGTGATTTGCCATAGTCTTCTACGAAGAGGGATCAGTTACTACGGAAGGGCATTCCCATCTCGCTGAGGAGGGCACGGCCCTCTTCATCCGTGCGAGCACTGGTAACGATGGTGATGTCCATACCCCGAATTGCATCGATTTTGTCAAAAGAAATCTCAGGAAAAATAAGTTGTTCTCTTACCCCAAGGGTGTAGTTGCCCCTTCCATCAAAACTTTTTGGACTAACACCCCTGAAATCTCTAATTCTTGGCAAGGCAAGATTAATAAGGCGTTCCAGAAATGCATACATACGTTCACCCCGAAGAGTGACTGCACAACCTATAGGCATGCCCTGACGAATTTTAAATCCTGCAATTGCTTTCTTCGCCCTTGTCACCAAAGCTTTTTGGCCGGTAATAGTAGCTATCTCGTTAAGAGAAGCTTCCAAAGATTTTGCATTCTGGGCTGCCTCTCCTAAGCCACGATTAACCGTGACTTTGAGAACCTTTGGAACTTGATGAACATTTGAGAGACTGAGGTCTTTCAGCAATTTGGGCTGAATCGTCTCCCTATAACGCTGTTTTAGTGACATGGCTTGGGATGAAAGTTACTTCTGGTCTTGGTCAGAAGTCGAAAGGGATAGAAAGAAAAAAGAAGGAAAGGAAAGGTGAAATGATGAAGGAATTAATCAATCAATTCTCCTGTTTTCTTAAGTCGACGTTTCTTATTTCCATCTTTATCAACAATCACCTCAACACGACTTGCTACTTTTTTTGCTGTGGAATAGATCATCACATTAGAAGCATGTAATGAAGCTTCCTCTGTTTCAATTCTTCCGCTTTCACCTTCTTGCGTAGGCTTTACATGACGAGTACGAAGATTTACCCCTTGAACTATTACCCGATTCTCAAGGGGTAATATTTTCAAAACTTCTCCAGTTTTACCCTTATCCTTGCCGTTAATAACTTGAACAGTGTCACCCTTACGAATTCTCATCTTTACACGAGAAGTTAGTTTCGCTGTTTGCATTAAATTCGACATTTAAATCACCTCCGGTGCAAGAGAAACAATCTTGGTGAAATTTCGCTCACGAAGTTCACGCGCTACAGGTCCAAAAACCCTAGTTCCACGAGGGTTTTTGTCTTCATTAATCAATACTGCAGCATTGTCGTCAAATCGAATCGAATTACCCGTATCCCTTCTCATCGTTGCCTTTGTACGGACAACAACAGCCTTAACGACTTCAGATTTTTTAACGCCCATATTGGGCATTGCATCCTTCACTGCTGCGACAATGACATCTCCTACATGGGCATAACGCCTATTTGAACCCAAAACACGAATGCATTGAATCCTCTTGGCACCACTGTTATCAGCAACAGTAAGGAAAGATTCCTGCTGAATCATTTTGAAACCTCCTGTGATTTAGCACTATGACTTAAGACTTCGGAAACAGCCCATCGCTTAGTAGCACTTAATGGACGAGTTTCTGTAATGCGAACCCTGTCGCCTATACGGCAGTTGTTCTCTGCATCATGTGCTTTGTAACGTGTAGTCCGGCTAACAATCTTCTGATAGATGGAATGTGGAAAACGGTTTTCAACCGCTACTACCACTGTTTTATCCATCTTGTCGCTGACTACGATGCCAACCCGTTCCTTGAGTGCCATTGGTTCTAAAGAGGAGATCAAGAGGAGGTGTTAGAGCGTATGCGCTCATTTTTGACCGTCAAAAGTTGAGCCAACTTGATGCGGGCCTCTTTGAAACGGTGGGTGTTGTTCAACTGGCTTGTAGCCTTTTGAAAGCGGAGATCAAACAACTCCCTACGAAGACCATCAATCTGGTCAGTGATGTCTAAGTCAGTGAGTTTACGTAACTCTGCAGTGTTTGGTTTAGCCATAATCAAGAATCCAAGGATGCCGTTTTAGCTTTGGTGCTAGCCGCTGTGGAAGAAGTTTCTTGGTCATCGCTTTCAAGTGCCAAGAACTTGGTTTTTACAGGAAGCTTGTATTGAGCTAGGCGCATAGCTTCCTTTGCAATTTCTTCGGTGATCTCTTCACCGCCCATCTCAAAAAGAATGCGCCCTGGTTTAACAACAGCTACCCAAAACTCTGGATTGCCTTTACCAGAACCCATACGAGTTTCAGCGGGCCTCATTGTGACTGGCTTATCAGGAAAGATCCTGATCCATATCTTGCCGCCTCGTTTGACGTACCTAGTCATGGCTCTCCTGCTCGCCTCTATTTGCCTAGAGGTAACCCAGCCACAATCTTGGGCCTGTAATGCAAACTCTCCGAAAGCAATTTTGTTGCCTCGGGTGGCCACTCCGCGCATACGGCCTCTTTGTTGTTTGCGGAATTTGACGCGTTTTGGACTCAACATGATTTAAATCTCCTTATGAACTCTCGTTTGAGCGATCTTCGTATTGTTGGGGCCTCCGATTACCCCTACGCCTTGGACTGGCGCCTACTGGCAATGGTTGATCTTCCTTTGCCAAAACTTCACCTTTGAAAACCCAAACTTTGATTCCCAAAACACCATATGTTGTTGTGGCAACCTTGGTTGCGTAATCAATCTCAGCTCGAAGCGTATGAAGAGGGACACGTCCTTCTCTTGTCCATTCTGTTCTTGCAATTTCTGCACCATTCAAGCGACCACCAACTTGAATCTTCAGCCCAAGTACACCTGCTCTTTGAGCACGCTGTACCGCCATACGAATAGTGCGGCGAAAAGCAACTCGCTTCTCCAGTTGTTGAGCTATATATTCCGCCAAGAGGTATGCATCAGCATCAGCCCGTTCAACCTCTACAACGTTAATTCGAACCTGTCTACTTCTATCTCCAATTGTCTTTTGGATTCCTGAGCGCAAATCTTCTATGCCACTTCCTTGTCGACCAACAATGACTCCAGGACGAGCTGTTTTGAGCTCAACTTCAAGCTGATCAGCTTTTCGAGCAATCAAAACATCACTAATGCCTGCAGTGCCATATTTTTTGTTAATAAAGCGACGAATCCTGTCATCCTCTTGAAGAAGAGTTGGATAAGTCTTGCTAGGGGCGTACCAACGAGAACGATGTTCTTGGGTAATCCCCAGGCGTAAGCCAGTTGGATGGATTTTGTGTCCCATCAGTCAGTCGAAATCGGGGGTCAGGATGCGGGAGTGGCTGCCACAGCAATGCTGATATGGCAGGTTTGTTTCTTGATCGCAAAAGCGCGACCTTGAGCTCGAGGCCGATAGCGCTTCATAGAAGGCCCCATATCTGCAATGGCAGTAGTAATAACCAAAGAAGCAGGGTCAAGACCAAGATTATGCTCGGCGTTGGCAACAGCAGAACGTAAAACCTTAGTAATCGGTCCAGTAGAGCGGTAAGGCATGAACTCAAGCATGATCAGCGCATCGCGATAAGTGCGACCACGAATCTGGTCAAGAACACGTCTTACCTTTGAAACAGATCCACGGATATATCTGCCATGGGCCTGTGCAACGGAGGGATTAGGAGATGAATTTGTCATTACTTCCTAGCGACCTCCTTTCTTATCTTTGATATGGCCTTTGAAAGTACGCGTAGGCGCAAATTCGCCGAGCTTGTGACCTACCATTTGCTCTGTAATGAAGACTGGCACATGTGTCTTGCCGTTATGAACAGCAATAGTATGGCCAATCATCATAGGCAATATGGTTGAAGCTCTTGACCAAGTTTTGATAACGGATTTGTCGTCATCGCTATTTTGCTTTTCCACCTTGCGAAGAAGGCTATCAGCAATAAAAGGTCCTTTTTTGAGTGAACGTCCCATAACAAATTAAGAAAAAAGCAGATCGGTGAACAGCATCAAGAATCCCTACCCCCACGACTCCGTTTAGAGATGCGACGACGCTTTCGAAGAACAAAGCGATTACTGGGCTTATTCCTTTTGCGAGTCTTAAGCCCTAGCGCCGGTTTACCCCATGGAGTAACGGGACCTGCTCGGCCAATCGGTGCTCGACCCTCACCTCCACCATGTGGATGGTCACAAGGATTCATAACACTCCCTCGCACCTGTGGACGTCGGCCTAACCAACGTCGGCGTCCAGCCTTACCTAAACTCGTGTTTCTGCACTCAGAGTTTCCAACTTCGCCGAGTGTGGCATAACACTCTTTTCGAATTAAACGAACCTCAGTCGAAGGTAATTTAAGCGCAACATAATTACCCTCTTTTGCCATCACCTGAGCACTGGCCCCTGCAGTTCTAACCATTTGGCCTCCACGACCGGCATAAAGCTCGACACAGTGAACACTGGAGCCCAAGGGTACTGAGGACAGAGGCATGGCATTACCAATTTCAATAGGCACATCAGGCCCTGAAATCACTTGCTGACCAATGCTGATACCAGCTGGCGCCAGGATATAGCGCTTCTCTCCATCGGAGTAAAAAAGCAACGCCAAGCGAGCATTGCGATGCGGGTCGTAATGAATCGCAGCTACTTTTGCTGAAACACCATGCTTATTACGCCTAAAGTCAACAACTCTATAAAGGCGCTTATGCCCACCACCCCTATGACGACAGGTGATGACCCCACGATTATTACGACCTTTTCGCCGATGCTTTGAAACCACCAGAGAACGCTCAGGCCTGCGACTTGTTACCTCGCTGAAATCAGTTACAACCCTTGTGCGGGTGCCAGGGGTATAGGGACGGAAAGAACGAATAGCCATAATTGAACCCCCCTTAAGACTCAGGGAATAATTGAATGGTGTTGCCTTCAGCCAGGCGCACCACTGCTTTTTTAACCTGGGCTCGTTTACCCGAAAAGCGACCAATGCGACGAGTTCTACGTGGTGGGTTCATAGTGCTGACACCAACGACTCGAACATCGAACATCTTTTCAACCGCAGCTTTAATATCAGGTTTGGCAGCACGGTGATCTACTTCAAAGGTGTACTGATTTAACTCAAGTGCCTTTGTCGCTTTCTCAGTAATCAAAGGTCGACGAATTACATCAGCAAGTCTGTGCGAAAAGCGCTCAGTCATTACCGTATACCTCCTGAATCATTGTTAGGGCGTCTTCACCTACAACGAGAGAATTAGCGTGAAGCAAATCAAAAACGTTGAGCTGATCTGCAGAAATAAGCTTTACCTTCTCAAGATTGCGTATTGAACGTTTGATGATCTCAGAAGGATTAGCCAGGATTATCAAAACCTTTGATTCAGCAGATATCCCCAAACGATCCAGTGCTGAAGTGATCTCACTAGTCTTAGGGGTTTTCAACGAATTTCCAAAGTCCCTAACAACCATCAAATCCTCTACACGAGCCATTAAAGCT
>QCGF01000022.1 GCA_003278175.1 Prochlorococcus sp. AG-363-P15 | reverse complement strand
AAGCTTTGTTCAACAGCAGTTGAACAGTTTTGAATTAGAGGCTGACATTAAGCATCTTGTTGTTTATGTAGCTCAGTCGAACGATGGGCAAGCACCAAGTTTGGAGGTTGTTGGTCAATGGCCTCGATCTGGGAGGGTTCTTCCTCCTGTAGAAGCTGATCCTGATCTGCGAACTCCTTCCCCTGATAGACGTTGGTACCCCTTGCAAGAAGGCTCTATTTTGCTTGGAGTTCTTAGGGCCGAGCGGTTTAGTGGCGATGAAGGTTGGCCTGAGAAGCTTGATCAAAGGTTGCAGGCTACAGCTACAGCTTTAGCGCAATGCCTAGGCCTAGATCTTGATAGAAGAAGGTTGCATGAGGATTTAAATCAACAACGCGAACAGGTTGGCCTGATGGTTCATCAGCTACGAAATCCTTTGGCTGCATTACGTACGTATGCTCAATTGCTTTTAAGAAAACTTGGACCTGAAAGTAATCACAGGACATTGGTTGAGGGGCTGCTCAGTGAACAGGATCAATTGAATCGATATATCTCAGCGCTTGATGACCTTAGTCAGGTCAAATTGACAGCAACTAATGCATCGCCGGCTCCGTTGTTATTGCCACCAGTCCTCTCGAAGGGGTTGTCAACAAATATAAGGTCTTTATTAAAACCTTTAATTGATCGTGCTGCTGCCACTTCGCTTTTGCAAGGTCGTCAATGGTATGGACCTACTGAATGGCCTGCTTGGACAATTGAGCAAAGGCCATCAGGCGATGGGGTTATTGCTGAAATTGTGGCAAATTTACTTGAAAATGCCTTCAGGTATAGCGCATCAAATACACCGATAGGAATTTATATAAATGAGAAAGGTTTGTGTGTTTGGGATGGAGGCATCCCAATTTCTGCTGAAGAGCGAGAAAGTATTTTTCAAAAAGGAGTGCGAGGAAAAAATGTTAATGATCATTCTGGGAGCGGACTTGGTTTGGCACTAGGGAAACAACTATCTGAAGATTTAGGAGGTGAGCTGAAATTAATACCCTCTCCTTTTGAGGTTAACTCTTCTCTTCCTAAAAAAGGAAATGCATTTCTATTTGAACTTCCTACAAAATAACTGCGAAAAGTAAGAGTATAAATGTTTCTACAAATACAACTGAAGCACCATAAGAATCGCCGCTATGGCCTCCTAGCCTCCTGCCGAGAAATTCAGGAACAATAATTGCTGGGAAGATTCCTATCGCACTACAAATGATTATTAGTTGGCTGTAATTAAAGTCATTTTTAATGATTGATAAACTTAAAAAAATAATCAAAATAATTAGCAATGAGGGCACTATCTCTTTCAATCCTTTCCAATAAACATGATGAGATAGCCCTGAACCAGTGTTGTGCAAGTATTGAAAATTTCCTATTGCCCAGAGCGGGGAAACTCTCCCCCAAAATGTTGCAATTGGTATTGCTATAGGGGCTAGAGAATCAAGCTCAATTAGTGCAGCTAGCTGAATTAGAAGAACTATTGTTAGGGCCTGCGCACCACTTGCTCCAACCCTGCTGTCTCGCATTGCTTCTTTGCATTTATATTCCCCGGCCCCTAGACCATCAGCAGTATCCATGAGCCCATCTAGGTGCAAACCTCCTGTTATCCAAATGCCAAGTGCCAATGTGATACATGCTATGGGTTCTGTTCCCCATCCCATTTGAGCTAGTAGGTACCAGAAACCTCCTTGTATTAAGCCTATAAAAATGCCAATAAGTGGAGCGAAGCGCGCGATTCGTTCAAATCTTGGCTTGGGCCATGGGAATCCAGGCAAAACCGTATAAAAGATCCATGCCCCTGCAAGGTCCTTTGTCCAAATTAGATTCCTCAGGGTCTTCAGCCTCCACTCTTCTAATAGCTAAAAATAGAGTCATAGTTGGCTTAAAGCTTTAATTGTCTTTGAGCTTTTCGCAAGGTTGCATGTGTTTAGTTTTCAAGTCAAGGCAAATTGTCCAAACACTCGTGCTCGTGTTGGCTGTTTTAACACTCCTCATGGATCGGTTGATACACCCAGATTTATGCCAGTAGGGACTTTGGGGACGGTTAAGGGAGTCTCTTCTCGACAGCTTTTAGATACATCTGCCCAAATGATTCTTGCTAATACCTATCACTTGCATTTGCAGCCAGGGGAGGATGTTGTTAAGGCAGCTGGGGGATTACATCAATTTATGGGTTGGGATGGACCAATCCTTACCGATTCGGGTGGGTTTCAGGTTTTTAGTTTGGCTGAATTAAACCAAGTGAATGATGACGGCGTTTCTTTTCGAAATCCGCGGGATGGCAGTCAGATTTATTTAACGCCTGAAAAAGCCATTGAGATTCAAATGGCGCTTGGTTCAGATGTTGCTATGGCTTTAGATCAATGTCCGCCTTACCCCGCGACTGAAAATGATGTAGAGGAGGCTAGTCGACGAACACATGCATGGTTGGAAAGGTGTGTTGAGGCCCACCAAAAATCAAATCAGGCCCTCTTTGGAATAGTTCAGGGTGGTTGTTTTTCTCATCTAAGAGCAAAAAGTGTCAAGACAGTGAGTGGCTTTGATCTGCCTGGGATTGCTTTGGGTGGAGTAAGTGTTGGAGAGCCAATTAATGAAATGCACAAAATTGTTCGGCAAATTGCACCACTTCTCCCAGAAGAAAAGCCAAGGTACTTAATGGGTATTGGCACTTTTAAAGAAATGACAATCGCTATTGCAAATGGGATTGATCTTTTCGATTGTGTCCTTCCCACACGTTTAGGCCGTCATGGTACGGCTTTAGTGCGAGATGAACGGTGGAACTTGCGAAATGCTTGTTTTCGTAATGACCACGCTCCTCTAGATAAAACCTGTCCCTGTGAGGCTTGTAGAAACTATGGCAGGTCATATTTGCATCACCTTATTCGTAGTGGAGAGCTTTTAGGGTTGACGCTTTTGAGCTTGCACAACATCACCACGTTGATTCGATTTACTACTGCTATCACTCAAGCAATTGTTGAAGGTTCTTTTTCAGAGGATTTCGCTCCGTGGCAATCAGACTCGAAAGCACATCACACGTGGTAGCGTCTGTGGATATCATCATTTATTAGGGATGGCGGCCTTTACTTTTGACTTGCTGGCGCAACTGCCTGAGGCTTATCAGGCTTATGCGCCAACGGTAGATGTGCTACCGCTGATTCCTATATTCTTCTTCCTGCTAGTTTTTGTATGGCAGGCAGCAGTAGGTTTCCGTTAAAACCTCAGCAAGGATTAGGTTGAGTTAAACGCCTAATCAGAATATTTTTTGTGATCTAATGGCTTATCAACTAATAAGCCATTAGATCTTTTGTATTTGATTATAAGAGAGGAAGATTGAGTAGAATGTCAACAAAGATTTTGTGAAAAGATTAAAATCTTTGTTGAGGGGAAATTCTTTTATTAGATAATGTTTGGCTTTAATTTATTGTTTATAAGCTTTGATTAATCGTAATCTACATAGCAAAATGCGGACAGATTAATTGCTTTCCTACTTATTCTGATCGGACTTTTTTATATTGACTCTTCTAAAATAAGTTCTTCACAGGCCTGTTCTACTGCATTTTCAATGAGATCTGCTAGGCGAAGTGCTCTTGAAGCCTGTTGGCCATCCACTGCTGGCTTTTCGCGGCCACGAACACATTGCAGGAAATGTTCCAGCTCTGCATAAAGTGGTTCTATTGCTGTAGTTGTTACTTCTTCTACAAATCCATCGTTTCGAGATAAAAGCTCTCCGTGATCAGCTGAATACCACTCATGTGAACGTCGATGAATTTGAAGTGTGTGATTGAGGAAATCCGTTTCAACAAGACTTCCTTTGCAATGGGCACTAAGGTTTCGTATCTTTCTATGACTCATTTTGCTTGCGCTTAGGCTTGCGATAACACCATTGCTGAAGCCAAGCGTGGCATTTACATAGTCGATAGGACCATTTTGACTTCTCCCTCCAACGGCTGCCAATTTTACGACCGGTGCTTGTGCTAATTCCAGTACCAGATCTAGATCATGAATCATCAGATCAAGTACTACAGATACATCATTAGCTCTTTCTGCATGAGGGCTATGACGTCTTGCTTCTAGGACTACAACTTCTTCATTAGCGACTACTTTTATTAATTCTCTAAAGGCCGGATTAAATCTTTCAATGTGCCCTACTTGGAGGAGTCTGCCAGCCTTGTTGGCTGCCACAATTAGCGAAGATGCTTCTTCCTGACTAGCAGCAATTGGCTTTTCAATTAATACATGCTTGTTTGCTTCTAGACAGTCGAGGCCTACTTTGTGATGAAGCAATGTAGGCACTGCAACGCAAACGGCTTCGACTTCGTTTAAAAGACTTTGATAGTTAGGGAACCATTTACAACCAAACTGTTCTTTAGCAAGTCCCCCTCTTTCTTCATCAGGGTCTGCAACGCCAATTAGTTCAGCATCTTTTAAGAGGCTAAGGATCCTTGCGTGATGCCAGCCCATATTGCCGACACCTATTACTCCAACCTTCACCGGAATCATTGGTGGGCTCATTCCAGAGATAGGCACATTAGATTTGATTATCGACTATTTATTTCCCTTATGAGCATTTATGGAAAGATCAGTTTTACAAGATCAATACGCGGGCCCTTCATGGAACAGATCTCAAACTTGATTTCTTTATAAAAGAATGTTTCCCCTTGAACTGGAATATGTTGCAGTTTTTCTAATAGAAATCCAGCCAGGGTGTGGTGATCGTCGGATTCAGGTAAATCAAGTTTGAATTGTCGGTTTAGCTCAAGTATCTCAATGTCGCCAGTGGCTAACCATTGATTTTTCTGCCCTTCTAAAGGTTGCAAGAGAGTCTCATCATGATCTGCTTGAATTTCATCCCCCACAATCTCTCCTGTTAGATCTGCCGCGGTGACAAGTCCTTCAGTGCCTCCATGTTCATCTACAACAACTAATAGAGGGTTCCCACTTCTAATTAGTGGTAATAGTTCAGCAAGAGTGCTCGTTTCAAGCACCATTTTGACTTGTTGTAAATAGGGGTAAAGAGGAGTATCTGCTTGCATTGTGCCTCTTGAAATTTGTTCAGCGAGTTGTCTGAGATCAATGACACCTCTGACATCATCTAAAGATTCCCCTATTACCAAGAAACGAGCGTGTTTGGTTCTATGTACTTCTTTCATTAATTCTGCGAATTTAACGTCTGTTGGGAGAGTGACCATCCCTGACCTGGGTACCATCACTTCTCGAACGCATGTATCTCTAAGAGCAAAAACACCTTCCAGAATGTTTTGCTCGTCTGGACGAAGGCCGGTTACTCCACCTGTCTCTATAAGGGTTTCTAATTCTTCTGCTGACAATGCCGGGACAAGTGAATCCCACTTGGAGTTAAGGCCAACCAATCGAAGGACAAGGGATGTGAACTCTTCAAGAAGTGCCAGCGCTGGAGCCAATGCCCTCATGACGGCTTCTAATAAAGGGGCCAACCGAAGTGCAGAAGTTTCCGGTCGATTCAGTACGAGAGCCTTTGGAAGCAAACCAGAGATAATTGTTGAGAGTAAAACAATGAAAATGAAAAGAGCGAGATCCCATATTCGACTGGAAAAGATTTCGTCTGACCACCATCGTCCACTTAGCCCTCTCCCAATCCATCCAAGTGTGACTAGGGAAATTGTTACGCCTAGTTGTGAAACCATTAAGGCACGCCTCAATCGAAGTTGAAGCCGATTTATTGCTTTTGCTCCTGCTTTTCTTTCTTCTACTAGCCTCTGGACGCGACTAGGGCGAAGTCGCAACAGTGAAACTTCTACAGCTGCAAAGAATGCTGGTAGGACAAGCAATATGGCTAGAATTAGCAGTCTCATTAATAGTGTTGATGGGGGTCGCGAGGATCGAACTCGCCTTAGCCGAATTATGAGTTCGGTGCATTCACCAGATTGCTAGACCCCCTGATGTTGGATCTTCCAAAGTTATTTGATGATAATGAAGACTTTGCAGGAATAACAATTGCGTGCGATTAATACCAAACTAGTTAATGCTTTTGAGAATTAAAAGCCACTATGACTCTTCTTCCAGAAACAAAAGAGACTTATAAAGACAGGCTTCTAAGCATGTTGGCAAGTGATGCCTACCGTTTTGGCGATTTTTCTTTGGCTTCTGGGAGAAAGAGTAATCATTATGTGAATTGCAAGCCTGTCAGTCTTAGTGGTGTTGGCCTTGAATTAATCAGCCACTTGTTTTTGGGACATATTGAAGAAGAGGCTTTGGCAGTTGCTGGTCTCACTCTTGGCGCAGACCCCCTTGTGAGCGCAGTGGCTTTAAAGGCTTCGCAAATTGATCGCCAGCTTGATGGACTAATTGTTCGTAAGGAAGCTAAAGGTCATGGCACCGGTTCTTGGCTTGAAGGGCCCATTCCTCCATTAGGTTCCTTAGTTACTGTTCTTGAGGATGTAGTGACAACAGGAGGCTCTTCGCTCAAAGCAGTCAAAAAAATTCGAGAGGCTGGCTTTTTGGTTAATCGGGTTGTAACTATTGTTGACCGACAAGAAGGAGCTGAACTTGCCATGAAGAATGCTGGACTGGAGTTGGTTAGTCTTTTCCTCTTGAAGGAAGTGGCTGTAAGAGCAGATTCACTTTTGAAATGAGTATTGCTCAACAATATTTTTGGGTTGAAACGATGCCTCTCTTGAGGTTGATTGGTGATGGCACAAGAGCTTTTCTAAATGGCCAAACAACTTCTGATTGTTTAAGAGCAGAGACAAAGAATTTTCTACATACTTGCTGGCTAAATATCTCAGGAAAGGTGAGGGCAATTCTAGAGATTAGGTTTACTGATCATGGTGCTGAGATTGTTGTTTTGGCAGGAGAAATGGACGACTTATGCAGAGGTTTGGAAATGGCAATATTCCCTGCAGATAATGTGCAACTTGCTCCACTGAGTCAGGTTCAAAGGATTCAGCATTTATCTTTAAAAAAATTAGGCAGATTTCATAATATCCAATGGATATTGCCTGACCATCCATTGCCAGAGGCTTCTACGGATTGCAAGGTCTTGAGTCCTAATAAGTTTGAAAGATGGAGAATGGAACAAGGTCTTCCTAGAGGAGCAGGTGAATTAAATGGAGTTAACAACCCGTTTGAACTTGGTTTAGCTGATCTGGTGAATTCCAATAAAGGTTGTTACTTAGGGCAAGAAGCAATAGCTAAATTATTGAAGGCAAAGCAAGTCAGATATCAATTAATGTTTTGGGAATCTGATGGCAATCTTGCTGTTGGGCAATCTTTGGAGAAGGTCCTTTTAGAAACAGATTCAAAGAAGATTGTTGGCTCTGTTCTTTCTTCATATAAGGATTCAGATATAGGTTCTAGTTTTGGATTGGCAATGGTTAGGACATCTTTATCAATGGGGAAAAGCTATTGCATTTCTGAAGACTTAAGCAAGGTAAAGCTTGTAATCCCAATGGGTTTTGTAAGGCCTAATGTGATTAACTGAAATAACTTTAGGCTTAAGAAGAATCTTTCTTTAGCATCCACTCTGTCACTGCCCAAGTAGCAAGACAATCATCCTGGTTGTAATCAAATAGCCACTTTAAAATATTTACAGCATTGCTCCTCCTGCCCTTGCTGCCTTGCCATTGCCTCCACCAAAGTAAAGCTTTCGCACCATCTGCGCCTTTAATCCTCCACTTGAAACCAGTCCAATTTGCGACTGTTTTTAATGAGTAACTATTTAATGGTAAACGCCAATAGAGTCTTAATCTAGAGTGAATATCAATTAATCGACTTTTAAGATCAATTATTTCTTCTTCTTTTGCACCTTGCAGCTTGGCTAAACGAAGAAGACTTATAGCCTCAGTTTCCCCATAGTGTAAGATTGGAAAATCTTGGTATAAGATTAATTTTTTCTTAATTCTATTCCAGGAAGCATGTTTCCCGTGTTTGGAAAGTGTGAGAATTGGATGATACTTAGCCTCATTAATATTCCACCCTCTATTTTTATTATGCTTTAGTTGAAGGAAACCATGAAGGAAATCATCACGAGTATCTGGATCGGATTCGATGTCATAAATTAAGACTCCTTTTGTATTGCTTAATTCTGGTAGAGAAGGACTTTTTTTTAATCTCTCTTCGCAGGCGGTTTGTTGAGCCCTTGCTTGTGAGACTAGTTGATGCGCAATATCTGAATGTTGTACTCCATGCTTTTGAAGGTTTTCTCTTAGAAGCCTGGGATTGGTTTTTGCTAGTTCTTGAAGCGTGTGGATGCCAATCCCCTCAAGGATTTGTTTTCTTTTATGTCCTACGCCACTAACTTCACTTAGATTGCCTCGCTCTGTAGCTTCTTGGTTGCAAAGACTTCTCCATGAGCAAAGTGTGCATTTGCGACGGTCTGATGTTATTGATGGGATTTCAGTCTTTTTTAAAATTGCACTCAACTTTTCTAGAGTTTCTATGAGCTCACCTCTTAGTTTGCGATATAAGAAAATCCGCTGAATTTCAAGCCCAACATTCGTTTTGCTTATGACAAGCCCTTCTGGGACGGAGGCTTTTTGAAAGTTTTCTAGAAGAAGACCTGAAAGGCTTAAAGCAAGTCGGTGTTCTCGAGTTATTTTGTGGCCTTGTCTGGCTATGACCGGCATATATTGATATTTCCCCCATCTACTTTCACCTTTTATTTTTTGTAGAAGTGGTGGATGAGCCTCTAGATGAACTCCTGAGGGGCCAATGCCTTTGAGTCGTAGGCCGATGATTCCATCACAACCTTTTTCACATGCTTTGATTCCTTTTTCAGCTTTGGTGGGAATTAATGCAGAAAAACTACGGTGTTGGTGATCTAGTTGAAGAACCCTATGGGCTGACCAAATTCTTTGCTTTTTATTTCCATAACGATCGAGCCAAGCTTTCCGAGCACAGCGAACCGAGCTTCGCAATAGTCGGTCAGTAATTACATTTGAGTTTTCAATTTCGATAGCCATGTATTGAGAATAAAGAGCTTGCGTTTTTGTTCAAGGTCATCTAAGCCTTATTTATGGAGAAGAATCCATTGCCACTTAATGCAGGCCCTATTCAGTTTGGGACAGATGGCTGGCGAGGTTTATTAGGTGTTGATTTCACCCTTGAAAGATTATTAGTTGTTACTGCAGCGGCTTGTAAAGAGCTGGCTTACCGGGCCCCATCGAAGTTGAAAAGTCGCATAGTTGTTATTGGCTATGACAGACGTTTTCTTGCTGAGGAACTTGCTGAAGCGATTACTGCTGTTGTACGAGGTTGTGACCTTGATCCACTTTTGACAAAAACACCTGTCCCTACTCCAGCGTGTAGTTGGGCAGTTGTGCAACATCAGGCCTTAGGTGCTTTGGTTTTGACTGCCAGTCATAATCCGCCTGAGTGGTTGGGTTTAAAGATTAAGGGCCCTTCTGGGGCATCTGTTCAAGGCGATTTCACTGAAGCTGTTGAGCAAAGACTTGTAGCTTGCTTTAAAACTACCCATGTCAACGGACCCACTATTCGGTTTGATGCGAGAAAAGAGCATTTGGAGGGATTGCGTGGAAAATTTGATATTCCTTGTTTGTTAAAGAGACTTGAGGGTATGGGCTTGAAAGTCTTTGTAGACCCTATGCATGGTTCGGCAGCAGGGTGCATTGGGGAGCTATTTGGACAAGTTGAAAATAATTATTTTAAAGAAATTCGTAGTGAAAGAGACCCATTGTTTGGTGGAAACCCACCTGAGCCATTGGCTCCTTATTTAAAGCAGTTAATAAAGGCAGTGGAAAAATCCTCTGCTGAAGGTAGACCTGCTTTGGGGTTGGTTTTTGATGGAGATGGAGATCGGATAGCTGCTATTGATGAGACAGGCAGATTTTGTAGTACTCAATTGCTAATGCCTCTATTGATTGATTATCTTGCGAGATCTAGAAAACTTCCTGGTTGTGTAGTTAAAACTGTTAGCGGCTCTGATTTGATGAGTTTAGTTGCTGAAGATTTAGGACGACAAGTTGTTGAATTGCCAGTTGGTTTTAAATACATCGCGGCGGAAATGTCTTCACAGAATGTCCTTATAGGCGGTGAAGAATCTGGTGGGATTGGTTTTGGTTGTCATTTGCCTGAAAGAGATGCTTTATTTACTTGCTTACTGTTATTAGAAGCCCTGGCAGAGTGTGGGCAACCTTTGGGGGTGAGATTGGACTCTCTTCAGAGGCGTTTTGGGACGAGTAATTATCATCGGATAGATTTGCAGCTTCAAAGCTTGGCTGTGCGAAAACGCCTGGAATCTTTTCTGAAGGCTACCCCTCCTTCAATTGTTGCAGGATTACCAGTTAAAGATGTGATCAAGACAGATGGAGTGAAATTACGCTTAAACCCTATGCATTGGTTGATGTTCAGATTTTCAGGAACTGAGCCATTATTGAGGATTTATTGTGAGGCCCCCACAAAGGAAAAGGTTCTCCAAACGCTTTCTTGGGCAAAGGAATTAGCTGAAACAGTATGAGAAATAATGATTCGCCTGAAATTTCGTTAGTCGTTGCTAGTCATAACTCTGGGAAAATAAAAGAGTTCCGTCAGCTACTTTCTTCTTATCCAGTTAATGTTATTTGTCAGCCAGAAGGATTTAATGTTGAAGAAACTGGAAAGACATTCGCAGAGAATGCTCGTTTAAAGGCATTGTCTGTTGCGCGCTTGACTGGGGAATGGTCACTTGCAGATGACTCAGGGCTAAGTGTGAAAGCACTTGCTGGGGCGCCTGGTGTTTATTCAGCGAGATATGCAAAGACCGATGAAGAAAGAATTCAGCGATTACTTAGAGAAATGGAGCCTTTTGAAGATAGAACAGCTTTTTTTAGTTGTGCGCTTTGTATTGCATCTCCTAATCAAGAAATTTTGTTGGAAGTAGAAGGTAAATGTGAAGGGTTAATTGCTAGAGCACCTAGAGGGAAAGAAGGATTTGGATACGATCCAATTTTTGAAGTCATCAAAACAGGACTGACTTATGCAGAGCTAGGTAGAGAAGAAAAGCAATTTATGAGTCATCGAGGAAGGGCATTTTCTTTACTTGAACCAGGCATAAAAAGATTGCTTGAGGTTTAAATCATGGCCTTAAATTAATATCTCCTCTAATAACTTTGAAAACCATAGTTTTCTTAGGTGGGGACATTTTTAAAGAATTTACTTTTATTTATCAGAGACCCAATTGCCATGTAATCCATGTGGGATTGCAATAGGGAGTTCAATTATTGCTTCTTCACTAAGATCATTTGCTTTAAGAATAACTAAGTCAGTTCCTCTTCTCTTCCCATTCCAAACCAGAACAAGTATCCATCCTTCGTCTTCGATTGGAGACCCTGGTTTGGGAATCATTAACGGCTCACTGACAAATCCCCTAGGAGAAGCATTCCAAATCTTTTTTTCTAGCGTCAATAAATCAAGTTTCTTTATTGCTTGCAATGGGGCATAACCTATTTCTTTGGCAGCAATAGCCATCCAGCTAAAACGTGCTTCTAGTCCTTCCTTATTAGGGTTGACCATTCCAAACTCGCAACATTGCTCACTGAACTTTGTCGTTTTTACCTTATTTTCGGTGAGATTAATTTCACACCTTGAAAGTATTCCTGCAGGAATAAGATCGAAGTCCATTTCAAGGAAGTTATCCTCAGGTCGAACTTCTGGATAGTCTGGGTAATGGATGCTTTCTACGATAATTTCATTGGCTTTTTCCCATGCATTGACATGATGAAAAACAAATCCATCAGGGGCATTAATTATTCGTGGTAGCTGTCCAGCAAATGATCCGCAATCTCTAGGGATAAGCCAGAATTTGCCTGTTGTGCCAGGCTTTGAATTTAGACATTGCGCAGCACCTCTTTGCCCAAGAATAAATGGGAGAGGATTGAAAGAAATGGCATTTTGCAAGAAGACAGCCCAATTTGGCGTTATTGCAAAATCATGCAAGAAGGCGAAGCCATCAAAGCTGTCTTTTCGATCGCTAATTATTTGACCTGCTTTGTCTCCTTGACTGGCAAATTCCATTAACCTGACAATGCTTTTGGGGCCAGTCTTTACTCCAAAAGTGACCATCCTTTCACTGCCATGATGTCCAGGATCAAATCTTGGATGAGCACTAAAGGGTTCGTCTGGCTTGAGAACTCCATCAAGAGTTGTAAGCCCATGTGTTTTCAGAGTGACTGGGTCAAGTGAATGTGGCCCTGCGGCTTCCCATAGAGCAAGGAGCTGTTTCCCAAGCTTTACAACATTCGTATTGGCAATATTTTTAAAACGAAGATCAAAAGCATTTGCTAAAGGTCCTCCTTTCCTTTGGGTCCCGAAAACACCTCGGTATATGAATTTCCCTGCTTCCTCTTCTTTTTGCCATCCTTTGGTTCGAACAAAGCGATTGCTCAGGCTTGCTTCACCTCCCTCGAAATGTATTGCGGTGATCATTCCATCACCATCGAATGGGTGGTGAACTAGTTGGCCGTTGCGTTCTAATTTCCCAGGCCCGTTTTTATAAAAGAACCCACATAGTTCACTTGGTATTTCACCTTTTGAAGCATGCAGCTTGAAATTGTCGAGTTCTTTTTCAACATTGCAGTAGCCGCTAGCCCAGTCTTGGCGATCAAAATGCCATGGTGCCTTCCCTGAGGCCGTGTTCAAGGCAGATTTGGTCACAGAAGAGTAAATAAAGGTAGCTTAATAATCGCGTAAATATGAGTTTATTGTGAGTGGGAAGGCTCAGCGATAAATTTTTTAGGCCTTTGGTCCAGCTTGTTCAAGAATTCCTTTACTGCTGGGGATATCGTTTGCTCTTCGAGGATCAAGTTCTGTCGCCATTCTTAGGGCCCTTGCAAAGGCTTTGAAACATGCTTCGACTATATGGTGGGAATTGGTTCCATTTAGTTGACGAATGTGCAATGTAAGGCCGCTATTGTTTACAACTGCAGCGAAAAATTCTTTGACCAATTCGGTGTCATATGTGCCAATCTTTTGATTAGGTATTTCAAGGCCGTAGCTGAGGTGTGGCCGCCCAGAACAGTCAAGGACAACTTGCACCAAGGCTTCATCTAGTGGAGCGGCGAAATGCCCGAAGCGATTTATTCCTTTTCTGTCACCAATTGCCTTGGAGAGGGATTGTCCAAATGCAATCCCAACATCTTCATTGGTGTGATGATCATCAATATGTGTGTCTCCCTTTGCTTTGATATTTAAATCAAAAAGGCCATGGCTGGCAATTTGATGAAGCATGTGATCAAGAAAGGCTACCCCGGTTTCGACTTTGCAATTGCCAGTTCCATCGATGTTTAGGCTCGCTAAAACGTTTGTTTCGCTGGTTATGCGATGTATTTCAGCCTGTCTAAGAATGGTCATACTTGCTCGGTTGAATCAATGTTTAGGAGATTGAGTTACATACCATTAATGCAATATCCAGCGTCTACGTAAATAGTTTGACCTGAGATTCCACTTGCCATATCACTAAGCAAGAAGGTTGCCGTATTGCCAACTTCGGTTTGGGTTACTGTTCGACGCAATGGTGCTTTCTCTTCAACGTTATGGATCATGTCGAGGATTCCACCTATTGCCGAACTAGCCAATGTTCTTATAGGGCCAGCACTTATTGCATTCACGCGTACTTGATTGGATGCCCCAAGTTCTGCTGAAAGGTATCTCACTGATGCTTCTAGGGCGGCCTTGGCTACACCCATTACATTGTAGTTTGGAATTGCTCTTTCAGCCCCTAAGTAGGTCAGCGTGACAACGCCTGCACCTTCACTGAATAGTGGCTTGGCATGTTT
Source organism: Prochlorococcus sp. AG-363-P15 (assembly GCA_003278175.1). Taxonomy (GTDB): domain Bacteria; phylum Cyanobacteriota; class Cyanobacteriia; order PCC-6307; family Cyanobiaceae; genus AG-363-K07. Next base: position 6,362 of record QCGF01000022.1, on the reverse strand, counting down.
GCAAAGAGGAGCCAAAGAGTAGGCACTGATTTCTAACGCTCGTGCAAACCCTTCTGCTGAAGTTGCACTGTAATCACCGATTAATTCTTCTTTGCCAGCAAAAGCAAGACAATGAACCAGCCCATCCAATTGTCCCCACTTCTCTTCTATAGTTTTAAAAACTGCTTCCATCTGCGCTTTATCTTGGACATTGAGTGGGAGAAAAAGGCTTGGATTTAATGGAGCAGTCAAGTCTCTTACTTTTGCTTCAAAACGGCCTTTTTCGTCGGGAAGGTAAGTAATTCCTAGCTCAGCACCTGCTGCTTTTAATTGTTGAGCAATTCCCCAGGCAATTGAACGATTATTAGCGATGCCTGTGACTAGGATTTTCTTCGTGCTGAGGTCTAAAAGCATCTGAAGGAAATTATTAGAAGTATTTGTTTAATTCTCTCCTATTCAGTGTGCCTTTGGGAAATTCCTATATTTGCTACTAATTACCTAGTTTGGTAATGATCCAGAGAAGTCTATGTAGTTATGGTCCGTACTCTTTCGACAATGATGCCTTTAGGGTCTCCTCTGCCTTCGTTTGATTTGCCTGTTGTTAAAGGGACTGGCTTCCTTCGCATTGCTCATCTAAGAGGCTTGGATCACATCAGCAACCAATTGCTTGGAGATAAACCAATTTTGTTGATGATTATTTGTGCGCACTGTCCCTTTGTCAAGCATGTAGAGATGGAACTCACAAAGTTGGATAATGACTATGGTGATCGAGTTTATATCCTTGCTATATCAAGTAATAGTTTGATTACTCACCCTCAAGATGGACCTGAGAATCTTTTATTGCAAGCTAAGAAACAAGGCTGGACTTTTCCGTATTTGTTAGATCTTGATCAGACTTTTGCAAATTCCCTTCAGGCCGCTTGTACTCCAGATTTTTTTCTCTTTTCATCATTAATGAGTAGTAGCCATATGTTGAGATATAGAGGGCAGTTGGATGACAGTCGTCCAGGTAGTGATTTGAAGGTCACTGGGAAGGACTTGCGATCTGCATTGGATGCAGTTTTGGAAGGCAAGGGAGTTTGTCAAGATCAAAAGCCTTCTATTGGATGCAATATCAAATGGCATCCAGGGAAGGAGCCTGCTTGGTTTAATTCATAAGAAAGCGTTCCAGCGTAAAACTTGGGTGGGCAAGTCTTAAGGTGATTTCATGCAGGTACCTCCTTTTAGTCTTACAAAGCAACTTTCCGAATTGGGAAATGATCTTGAGGTGGCCGTATCAAGAGTGATCCAAAGCGGTCAATTTATTGGAGGTGATGAGGTAAAAACTTTTGAGGATTCGTTTGCAAAAAGTATTGGAATTGATTATTCCGTGGGATGTAATAGTGGCACAGATGCATTGGTTCTTGCACTAAGAGCACTTGATATAGGAATAGGCGACGAGGTAATTACTTCTTCTTTTAGTTTTTTCGCTACCGCAGAGGCAATAAGTGCCGTAGGTGCTAAGCCTGTTTTTGTTGATGTAGACCCTTGCAATTATTTAATTGATTTAAACCTGATAGAACAAGCAATAACTTCTTCCACTAAGGCAATTTTGCCAGTTCATCTTTTTGGTTGCCCTGTTGATATGAAAACATTAAATGCTATTGCCAAGAAGAATGGATTGAAAGTTATTGAGGATTGTGCGCAGGCTGCTGGAGCTGAATATGAAGGAATGGCAGTTGGGAGTTGGGGGGATATTGGGTGCTTTAGTTTTTTTCCTACAAAGAATCTTGGTGGAGTTGGAGATGGAGGGGCTGTTACCACGCGGGACGCTGGTCTTGCAAAGCGAATGCGTGAATTGGCGGTGCATGGAATGCCTGCTCGCTATTTGCATACACAACTTGGATACAACAGTCGCCTAGATGCTCTTCAGGCTGCAGTTTTAAATGTGAAGTTGCCTAAGTTGAAATATTGGGTAAAGAAAAGACAACAGATTGCTCAAAGATATATTGACTTGCTAGAAGATTTGCCTGGATTAGACCTGCCTAAATATTCTTCTGACATGAATACTTCTCATGCTTGGAATCAATTTGTTGTAAGAGTTACAGATTTTTCAATTAAAGCAAAGGAAACTGATGCACCAAAAGTTCGAAAAAGTTTATATTATGATCGCTTGAATAATGATAATAACGCAAGAGATGAATTTAAGGATGCATTGCTAAGGAAGGGAGTAAATACAATTATTTATTACCCTATCCCAATACATTTGCAGCCTGCTTATGAATCGCTGGGTTTTAGTGTTGGTGACCTGCCTATTACTGAGATGCTCTGTGGGCAAGTTTTGAGTCTTCCAATATTCCCAGAGATAAGTGAGGAGCAACAAGAATATGTTTCTTTGATGATTAGAAATCTATTTAGCTAGTCTATGGCATTGAATGAGGCAGCCTCTGCTTGGATTCTCTAAAGATGGACTTTCTATGGCCGCACTTATTGATATTTAATAGTTGGGTCACTTAAACATCTGGCAATTATAGATTGGATTTAGTTTGAATTTTATAGGTTGAGGAATTGGCATGCTCTTAGCCATGCTGTGATGCTTTTCCCATCAAGGATTTCATTTCCGCTGGAAATGCAGTTGTTTATTTCACTTTTGCTCATCTGCAGGACTTCGAGGTCCTCATCTGGGTCTCCAGATGGTCTTTCGATTAGCTTGGTAAGGCCACGAGCAAGGTACATATGAATGATTTCGTCTGAATATCCTGGGCATGGAACCATTTGCCCAAGACTATTCCAATTAGAGGCTTCATAGCCTGCTTCTTCAGCTAGCTCTCTTTTCATCGTGGAAAGAGGATCTTCGTTAGGCTCTAGGGTCCCAGCAGGAAATTCAAGAATTCGTCTTTCAACTGCAAAACGATATTGCCTAAGAATTATCACTTGGCCTTCATCTGTTATTGGTATTGCAAGAGAGGCACCTGGGTGGCGAACAATTCCAAAGGTTCCTTCTAGGCCAATCGGTAATTTTATCCGGTTAATTTCAAAACGAATTTTGAGAGCATCTAAGGATGCTTTGGTTTCTAATTGAATTGGCGGCTCAGGTGGGGGTAAAGGGGGCATGAAATTCAATTCTTAAAAGTCTTTACCAGCATGCCTCTTCGCAAATTAATTGCTATTTGAAGGTTTAGATAAGCTCACTCTTCCCACTCTAAATTGGAGGTGATGCGACGTGGTGCGTTACACCCAATATTTAGAGCTTCTCCTAAAGGCACTGCTACAAAGTTTCTTTCAATTAGACGAGGATGCGGAAGATATAGCAACTCACTAGCAACATGAAGCCCTCCCCAGGCTAGGAGATCAATATCTAATGATCGAGGGCCCCATCGAATGTTGGACTTTTGCCTATCTCTCCCGTAATCTTTTTCGATTTTTAAAAACCTTTCTAACAAATTAATTGCTGCTTTTTTATTAGGTTTTAGTGCTGAGAGCATTCTCCCATCAACAACAACCACAGCATTTATGTAGCTCGCCTGGTTACTAGGTCCACCTATTGGATCAGTTTCAAATAAAGGAGACCAACGCCATCGTAGATCTCTTGAATCAGCTGCGGACACTGTTGTCTTGCTAGAGGACGATGACAGCCAGTCACAGATTTCTTTCTCGAGTTTTGGTCTGACAGAGATTAGTGTTGACTCTGGTGAGCCTGCTGAACTAGGGAGGTTGGCACCTAATGCAATGGCAAGGGTGTTCGTTTCTTTAGTAGTTGATAAGGACATGAGCCGATCAGCCAGACTGGGTGAAAAGTGATTTGAAAGGGACATCCCATGTTTACAAGCGGATCAGCCGCTCCTGAAGAAACCTCAAGCTCCAATGTCTTTGATGCGCAGGGCATGGCCAATCGTGCTTTCCCTTTGGCTGCAATAACTGGTCATGGAACATTGAAGTTGGCTTTGATGCTTGCAGCTGTTGATCCAGGACTTGGAGGAGTGATTATTGCTGGTGGTCGAGGGACGGGGAAATCAATTTTGGCGAGGGGGTTACATGCCTTGTTGCCACCAATTGAGGTGCTTGACCTCGAACCTGAATCGGGAACTGATTCAAATTTGCAGAGCCCACGCCCTGTGGGAATGAATCTTGATCCGAAAATACCTGAAGAATGGGATCTGGCAACAAAGGAGATTATTGACAAGAAATTGAAGTTTGATAATGAAATAGGCGAAAAGACTCTTCCAACAAAAGTAATCCCAGCGCCATTTATTCAGGTGCCGCTTGGTATTACTGAAGATAGGCTTGTGGGGGCTGTTGATGTCACGGCTTCATTGGCAAGTGGTTTGCCAGTTTTTCAGCCAGGGCTTTTAGCAGAATCACATAGAGGTGTTCTTTATGTCGATGAGTTGAACCTATTGGATGATGGAATTGTTAATTTGATGCTTGCTGGCGTTGGTGCTGGAGAAAATCGTGTAGAGCGTGAAGGATTAAGTCTTAGTCACCCATGCCGACCACTTCTTATTGCCACTTATAACCCTGAAGAAGGTGCAGTTAGAGATCACCTTTTAGATCGATTTGCAATTGTTCTTTCTGCTAATCAGTTGATAACTAATGAACAAAGGGTGGAAATAACCCAGGCTGTTTTGGCGCATGGCAAGTGCAGCGAAAGTTTCTCTAAAAAATGGTCTCAAGATACTGAAGCGCTTGCTACACAATTGTTGCTTGCTCGGCAATGGCTCCCAGATGTGCAAATTACTTCTGAGCAGATTCAATATCTCGTAGAAGAAGCTATTAGGGGCGGTGTTGAGGGACACCGCTCAGAACTTTATGCGGTCAGAGTTGCCAAGGCGCACGCTGCATTAAGTGGCCGAGATCAGATCGATGCTGAGGATCTGCAAGCAGCAGTTCGGTTAGTTATCGCCCCTCGTGCTTTGCAACTGCCTCCTCAAGAAGAGCAAATGGAGCCTCCTCCACCAGAGGACCAACAACCACCAATGGATCAACCTGAAGATGATTCCTCAGATGATGATGATTCTGATCAAGATGAAGAGAATGAAGATACCCCCGAGGAGGAATCTTCTCCGCCAATTCCAGAGGAGTTCATGCTTGACCCTGAAGCATGTGCTATTGATCCAGACTTATTACTCTTTACTGCTGCAAAGTCCAAAAGTGGCAATAGCGGGAGTAGATCAGCTGTTTTAAGTGATAATCGCGGTCGTTATGTTAAGCCCATTCTCCCTCGCGGTCCTTCATTCAGGATTGCTGTAGACGCAACTTTGCGTGCGGCTGCGCCTTATCAAAAGTCTAGAAGGGCTAGGAAGCCTGATCGAAAAGTTGTTGTTGAAGAAGGTGATTTGAGAGCCAAGCTTTTGCAAAGGAAGGCTGGTGCATTGGTGATATTCCTTGTAGATGCCAGTGGATCAATGGCTCTGAATCGTATGCAGAGTGCTAAAGGAGCAGTGATTAGGTTGTTAACTGAGGCCTATGAAAATAGAGATGAGGTTTCCTTGATTCCATTTCGAGGAGATCAAGCTGATGTTTTGTTGCCGCCTACTCGATCTATTACTGCCGCGAAAAGACGTCTGGAAACTATGCCTTGTGGTGGAGGTTCTCCTTTGGCGCATGGTTTAACCCAGGCTGCTCGTGTTGGGGCGAATGCTTTGTCAACTGGTGACCTTGGTCAAGTTGTTGTAGTTGCAATTACTGATGGCCGGGGAAATGTACCTTTAGGTAAGTCTTTAGGCCAGCCTGAACTTGAAGGAGAAGAGCCAGTCGACTTGAAGCAAGAAGTGCTTGATGTTGCTTCTAGATATCGAAATATTGGGATTAAATTGCTTGTTATAGATACTGAACGAAAGTTTATAGGTAGTGGAATGGGAAAAGAGTTGGCGGAAGCAGCGGGAGGTAAATATGTACAACTTCCTAAAGCTAGTGATCAAGCAATAGCTGCTGTCGCTATGGATGCCATTGGAACAATGAATTAACTTTATCTTCCCTTGATTAACCTTGATAATTAGTTACCAAAGACTAGTTATTTAAGTTTGTAATATTTTGTTTTTGCCGGATAGACTTCATCGAAAAATTGACCTAGGCCAATCGTAACTTTCCTTATAGCACTCATTAGCTCTTCGTCATCCATTAGCTTGTTTATTTCGTCACCCATTAGGTCGATCTTTTTAGATAGTGAACTTGTATTGCTTATAGTTTCTGTTATGTTCTCAAGGGTTTTTTCGTTGTCGATGGCCGCAAGAATATTGTTCAAATGTGTGCTTGCACCAGTGAGTTCAGTGATAATTGGCTTTGCTCTATTAACCTCTATTTTTGTTTGAAGAATTAACTCTTCTAACTCAATCTGTGTTTGATCAAATTGATCCATTGAATTGATCAGCTTCTTGACAATATCTTCTTTACCTGCCTGTCTA
>QCGF01000021.1 GCA_003278175.1 Prochlorococcus sp. AG-363-P15 | reverse complement strand
GCTCCTGCCGATGTCAACCATGACGTTGAGGTTATGGCTTATAACATTGCCTCCTCCTTATTGACTCAATTGAATTATGTGGGTGTAATTGCTATTGAGTTTTTCTATGGAGCTGAGGGGTTACTTGTTAATGAAATTGCTCCAAGAACCCATAATTCGGCTCACTTTTCTATTGAGGCGTGTAGTAGTAGTCAATTTGATCAACAACTTTGTATAGCAGCTGGTCTTCCAGTTCCCGATCCAATATTGCTTGTGCCGGGTGCACTTATGGTGAACCTAATTGGTTTGCCTTCAGGAATTGCCTTATCAATAGAGGATCGACTCTCTCAGTTAAAAGAAGTTGAAGGTACTTACCTTCATTGGTATGAAAAAAACAATGAAACTCCAGGGCGAAAGTTAGGACATGTAACTCTTCTGCTTAACGAAGATGATCCGCAAAAAAGGAAGGAGGATGCTCTTAAAGGATTAGAACGCATTCGTTCTATTTGGCCCATGACTTTGAACTAAACCGTTTATATTGCCTTGAACTGCTTTGTTGGTGACGGCCTTTCTTAGTGCTCTGATCTGACTCTCTTTCGATTTGGGGAGACTGTCGTGACGGTGACGTATACCGGCCATGTAGCCGGAAACGAAGCCCCTACTTTGACTCCCCCTCTGGTTCTACCAGGTCGAACGCTGGGGCTCGCACGGCACGGTGGTTCAGTATCCGATAAATGACTGCAGCATGTGGGTTTTGCCCGTTGCAGTCATGGATACTTAATGGGGGTGCCCTACCAAGTTGCCCTACCAAGTTGCCCTACCGATTTGCCTTACCAGGTGCGCAGCCATCTTCATAAGTTTTCATAAAAGCTAGCTATGACTTAATTAACAGATAAGGAAGTAATCTTTCTCAATAGTAGCAATAATTGAGAAGGCTAGTTATAGCTTGAGCTAGCAAGATGGCTATGGTTTTATTATATGGATAAAACCCCAAGATGCCCTACCAAGATACTTTCTCAAATCAATAGTATTACATTCGATTTTGAGTAGTACTTGGTAGGGCACTTATCACGTTGTGAGTTCTCTAACTGTTCTTTTCTCCTTATTGAGAATCCCTTTTGCGTTCTTAGACTCGTGACTTGGAAGCGGGTGATGGGGGTAAAGACGTTCGTAAGGCGTATAAAACCTGCTCAAAGAAATCTGCAAAATTTTTTGTGGGTTTAAGGTTTTTGTTTTTGGAGTCCACAAATATGTTCTTTTGGGACCTCCCAATCAGGTGAAGCAAGTCCAAGGACTTTGGCTGAATGAATCCCATGAGCTGTCAAGCAGGTTGCTTGGTTAGCGTTGGAAACTTCTGAACTCTTCTTTGAGTTGACATAGAGGCTTAATAGCGACAACACGAGCGCTGTGATCGATATGCAAATTTTTCTACTTTTCATTAGCTATTGCTTAGAGATCTCTTCCCTCTATTTTTCATTGATTGAAGTTATAGCCGTATGGTCTTGCAAGAATTCTGCTAGTTGCAGGAAGTCAGTTCTTGGAGCGTTCCTTCCAGCGATCTCTCTAAAGGCCAGAGCAGGTGGAGATCTATCAATGATGTGCATGCCCCAGTATTGAAGTAATTTGCTCTGCCTTATTTTTGCGTAGGAAGGGTTGATTAATTTACACTTGGGATCTGATTTGCTGTATGCATTCACAGTTTTCTCAAGCATGGAGAGAAGAGTGTTGTTTTGTCTTTCATAAGATTGAGCAGGGTTATAGCCGTTAACAACAGCAAACATCTCTGCTTGTTTGTTGCGCTTTCTTATATGGCTGAATGTTCGTGTGATTACATCTCCACCCTTCGCTATGCCTAATGGATTAAGCGTTGTCGGCAAGACACAGTAGTCAAACTTTTTGACTAAGTGCATTGGGTTCTCGCTTAAAACAGGAGAACAATCACATATGACTACCTTTACTTCTGGATACGCTCTTTCATTCCACTGGTCTGCATTCAGAACGGTGATAGTTGTTCCCATCGTGTCTCTTTTATGTGGATGCACATAGAGAGAAGCGGGTTCATCCTCATCATCTGAAGCTGGGTTCTCCAAGAAGAGTTTCCTTAGGTTCTTATCGGGGTCGAGGTCTAGCAGGATGACGTCGTATCCCATTAGTGCAAAGGCACCGGCTAAATGAGCAGCGACAGTTGTTTTCCCAACACCACCCTTACAAGTAAAGACCCCAAAATATTTGACTCTACTGTCTGATTCCTGTTCTTTTGGAGTTGGCTCCTCTGGTTCAAGATCCTGAGGCTCTTTATTGTTTGGATCGTAATTCCATTTGATAGCTCTTCCTGTAGAAGTGCCAAGCTTTAGGTTGCTGGGTCTCTCAGTCTCTACATGAGTTAAGGATGGTTTTCCAAAACCGTTTTGTACGATTAGCCACCCACTGGTAAAACCTGAGGCCACTGGTAGTTCAAGAAAGTCTAGGAATTTATTGAGGGCTGAAATTGGGCAGCGGGTTTTATAGCATTTGACTTGAACAGCAATTCTTTCCTTTCCTTTGATGATCTCGATGTCATATCCAGGCTGATTAGTAGGAGGCATGATGACCTCATAGCCAAGGTCCTCACACTGTCTGGCTACATGCTTCTCGAATTCATATGGATCTTCGAAACGTAAGTCAGCCACTAATTAGTTTCAAATAGTGTTTGAACTATAGCGTTCTATTAAAGCAATGATTTTCCACTATTAGCTTCGCCTAAGGCATTAAAGCCCAGAATCTTATAGCAGTGTCTTGAGGAGCTTTGTAAAAGGCTCTAGCCTCTAGAAAATCTACGCAATCTGCTATTAAATAATTCAGATCTTCCGCCTTGATCTCAAAGGGTAGTTTGCTTAGATATAAATCAGTCTTTCTTAATTCAGATAAGCTACGTAACTTGCTTGATTCTTGTGCCATTTCAAAGCTAATTATTGGAACAGACCATCCCCATGCCCAACTATTCTCTTTGAGAGAATAGCTTCCAATCAATATTATTTTGTATTCTAAGACAACTTCTTCTAGGCTATTAACAAAAAGGATTTTCTTGTTGTCAAAATCATATTTGTAGTTAGCCACTCCTTTTGATTCCATTACTTCTCCAAGTTTGCTCTGCTTTCTATTCATAATTTCTATTAATTCATCTTCTATTTCTAGATAATTATTAGAATTGGTTTCATTGCTGGTAAATTTTATAGGCTGATTGTCTTTTTCATTACCTTCTAAAATCTCTTGATTCTGAGCTTCGTCATCTTGAGAGTCCAAACCCTTCTTCACTTCTTCGAGAACAGAATTAAAGTACTCCCAATCAAAATTTTGAAAGAGTAAACTAGCATTGCCTTGATACAATTGGTAGGCTTCTTCAAGAAAGGTTCCAGGTGATGAGCTCCAATATGTAGTTATTATATTTACAGCTCTAGTTTTAATCATAAGCGGAGTTTGGAAGATTCTTTGTAATCTTTTTTGTGAGTAACTATTAATTATTGATTTAATAGCAAATAGATTCAGAGATGTTGCAAGGTCAATATTGTGCCTCTCTAAATTATCTTCAATAACCGCATTTACTTTGGGCAGGTTGTATTGTCTCTTGACGCGTTCCATTGACCTGTCAAGATTTAAAAAACCACTAATTGAACCTAATGCAATAGATATGTATAACCAATTAATGTCATATTCTCCGAAATAAATTACATTTACCCCACCAATCTTGATAAGATATATTCCAACAAATGCAAGAATCAAGGATTTCAGAATAAATCTTATGCGCTTAGTAAAATTAACACCCATAGGATGCATTAAGGCCTCTATTAAACTTGCAATACCATCACTAGCAAAACACAGACCTACAAATACGAACCAACCTGAAGGCAGATTAAATAATGAAAATAAAGCTAAGATAAATACAATAAACGACCAAACTATTCTTCTTGATCCAAATGTTTGACTTGCGGCCTTTTGTATGACCCCTATATTATTCATAATTAGGCTTAGATTAATATAATTATAAATTGATCAAAGATTTATGTTTGTTTTTAATTACACTTGTAATAAGTAGTATTTATTAGGAATATATATATATGTAAAATCTTCTGCACAAATGATACGTTAGGTATAAAAATTTGCAAAGTCAGATCATCTCTAGAAACCTACTTACAGAATTTATCCAAACAAGATGCAGCATTTTTATCCCCCATATCAGATGCCTGCTTCCAATATATACAGGCCTCATCCATATCGTTTAGATGTGCTTTGGCCAGTCCACAATTGTAGTATGCTGGTGCATATTCCGCGTTGAGAGATATTGCTTTTTGATGATCAGAAATAGCAGCATCGTAATTAGCCAGCTCTGATTGTACAAACCCTCTATTATTATAATTTATATAAGATTTTGGATTAATTTCTATAGCTTTATCTAGATCTTTTATTGCTTCTAGTTTTCTCCCAAGTTTATATTTGCACATTCCACGATTACCAATAGCTAGATCATAGTCTGGTTTAAGATCAATTGCTTTAGTATAATTCATAATTGCTTTCTCTTCTTCTCCAGCTATCCCTGCATATATATTAGCAAGATTATAATAGTCTTGTTCATTATTTGGATTTAATTTTATAGCAGTTGAAAAGTCTTCTAAAGCTCCAATATTGTCATCAAGTCCTCTTTTTGCTTCTGCTCTAAGAGAATATGCATCACTAAATTTAGGCTCTTTCTGGATTGCTTTTGTTAAATCATAAATGGAACCTTGTAGATTCCCATTATATAATTTCTCCATTCCGCTAGTCATTAAACTGAAAGCTTCTTGATTGGTTTCTAAGACTTCGTTTAGAAGTTCAATTGCATCTTTGTACCCTAATTCAATTGCTTTTTTTAGATCCGATATAGCCCCATTTTTATCTGAGATAAATTGCTTTGCAGATCCACGATGAGAATATGCTAGAGCATTATTTGGGTTAAGTTTGATGGCCTCATTAAAATCTAATATTGCACCTTTGAAATCATCTTTTGAAAAAATCTTGGCTTTACCTCTAGCTGTATACGCAGAGTCATTATTTGGATCAAGCTCAATTGACTGATTGAAATCGTAAATTGCTTCACTATAGTTTGTTAAGCCTTGCCTACCTAAACCTCTTCCTAAAAAGAATTGTGAGTTTGTTGGATCTAATTTGATAGCCTCATTGTAATCATTAATGGCACCCTCATTATCGTTGATTAGCCTTTTTGCTTCAGCTCTAAGTTGATAAGCTGATGCATTTTCTGGATCAAGGTCAATTACACAACTATAGTCTTCAATTTCTCCTTCTATATCTCCAATTTGTGATTTAGCTTTGGCTCGATTATAGAAAGCAAATGAATAAGTATTATCTATTTCTATAGCTTTATCCCAATCTATTATAGCGGATTTTAGGTCTCCAAGATTAGCTTTTATACATCCTCTATTTGAATAAGCTAGTACACATTTTGGATCTATTTCGATTGCCTTTGTAAGGCTTGCTATTGCCTTATCTTGTTCGCCTTGAGAGTTTTGCTGCTCAGCAATTGATATATAATCGTCTTCTGAAGAGGTCCTTTGATAACCTTCCCCGGCTAATTCAGATATTTCACGGGCAATTTCAAAAGATTCGTCTATAGATTTATCTTCTTCAATGAGATCAATTAAGACGGCTAATCCTTTCCAGCCCCCTAATTGTAAAAGGTTGAATAATTTTAGATCTGAATCATATTCTTCAAACTTCTCGAAGATTTCCAAATTTTCAGATAAATATCCTATTGCAGCTTCTTTGCCTTCAGAATGATACACATCATATAAAGAAGTTGTTACTGCTGAAACAGCTTCATATTGCCAGGCAGGAATATTATCCTGTGAATCTCCTAGCCATTCATACCCTTCCTTACCAATTATTAGCTTAATAGTTTCCTTGATCTCATCTATTACGAATTTTACCCATTGAGAGTTAGGTCCTTCAAGTTTTTGTTTTGCAAAGTCTTTCAGACGTTTTAGGTCGCTTTCGACATTATCTTCTATGGAATAATCTTCGCTATATGTATGAACTTGAGTTTTGTTTATTTCATCTAGTCTCTCAGTCGCTTCTACATCACCTAATTCTGAAGCTTGTTTTAGGTAGGTAACAGCAAGATCTGTTTCCTTTAATTCTAAATAGATTTGGTAGAGATAAAAATATGCATCGGGTTGATTTGGCTCAATAGTCGTTGCTTTCTTGAAAGATTGTATTGCGTCTTTGTATTTTCCTTCCTGTTGTTGAATGTTACCCAACGAACATATTGCAAGAACACATCTGGGGTCTAATTCAAGTGCCTCATTTATATCTAGATATGCATCTTTTATATTGCCTAACTCTCTGTATGCAACACTTCTATTATTATAAAGGATTGGATCCTTTTTATAAATTTTAATTGCCTTGCTGTAACTTGTAATAGCTTCCCCAAACTTAAGGGATTTAATGTTTCTGTTGCCTTCTTCAAAGAAAGATCTATATCTATATTTACTTGGGCCGAAACCTTGATACATTCCAATCACCCAGACTATCCCCATAACTACAGGGAGATAGGAGAGAACTTCCTTTCCTAAAAAACTTATTAAAGCAAAAATGGTAATTAATCCAAAATAAAAATAAAGATCTTTTTTCTTTATTCTATTTTTGAATTTCAAGCCATTCATATCTGCTGAGCCATTGATTCTCTAATATATTAAAGATGTTAAATATTTTGAGACAATTTGGATATGGTTTTTAGCATTTTTCGGTTTAAATCTTTCCTAAACTCTCTACTAAACCTTCAACAACGGAAGTAAAGAACACGATATCAAGAGTCTCAACTGTGTCAGTCGGCTCGTGATAGTGAGGGTTCCTTAGGAAGGAAGTGTCAGTCACCATCATTGCGTTGTAGCCAAGATCCCAAAAAGGACTGTGATCACTAAGGCGCACTTCAGGCAGCACATCACCTTTTAAAGGAACAGGTAGGACTTTGGTTGTGACGTGTTTCCCCATGTTGGATGCCAACCCAGGAAGCATTGCTGCACATCCAGTGTTCGCGACTAATGCAATGAAGTCTCCTTTCTCTCCAAAGACCTTTTTCATTGCAGGTATTGGATAGTCCTGCTTTTCACTTGTGTAAGCCAACATCTCAAGGCTGATCATCAGCTTCAGCTTTTGGCCTTTAGCTTTGAGTTCTTTTGATAGTGCTTTGCTTCCAAGAAGTCCCCACTCCTCTTGATCAAAGGCAACCATCCACATAGGTCTCTTCGGAGGTTGCTCAGACCATTGTCTAACTAGCTCTAGTAGAGCTGCTACTGCACTGGCATTGTCATCAGCACCAGGAGATTTGATGGGTCCGTCGTAGTGAGCACCAATCAGCATTGGATCGAGCTTTGGGTTTTGACCTGGCAGTTTGAGGATGTAATTCACACCATCCTCTGAGCCTTCTTTGAAGAAGTGTTCTTCTACATCACCGTATTCAGAGAGACGTTCTTTGACGTAAATTCTCGTGCTCATTAAGCCCAGCGAGTCCCACTGTGAATGACGCGGAATTGCGATTTGCTGGAGATCTTTTAAGAGTTCTTGGTTATCCATTCATTATGAAATGCATCCATCAGGGCTCTCTTTTACTTCTAGTACATCAACTTGGAATTTAAAATTCTTACATAATGCGTAGAACTCTAATTCATCAATATCTGCATATGCAATGAAATCTACATAATCATATTTTTGCTTTCCATTCAACTCTCTCTCTACTTTTCTCGCTAATTCCTCTAAATTAAATCCACTAATATCAACATCTTCAGCTTTAATATTTTTAAACTCTGAAACTGCACAAAGAAATTCAAATGGAGATACTAACTCGTTTCCGCCATTGTCATATGCGAAGTACCTACACTCCTCGATTATATCTAAATCATAATTTTCTCCTTCTTTATACTCTGATATTTTATTTATTAGTTCGTTGCCGACTAGACGAGCTTCTGCTTCATCATCTGAATTATCTTCAGAGATATAATTAGTTATGTAATCGGTTTCAATTATTTGTCCATATTGGACTTTTAGATCTAATCTCTTGCTTATTGCAAAAGCCTTTGTAATTTCTACCTTTTGTTTTATTAATTCTGTAACTATGTATTGATATAGTGCTGACATCTTGACATGTTTAGCTAAATCATAAGCTAAAACTATTAACTGAATCTCCGAGTATGCTTTTATTTTTATATCAGATAATTGAACTCCTTTTGCTTTTACAACAGCTTCTAGAAATGCTTCGTAGTCCACTTCATAATTGTCTCCTTCTATTTCATAATGACAATGGCTACACCTCTCTAGAATTGTCCAAATATCCGAATCTTCTTTTGTACATTTAAGTTTTGTTAGTAAGGCCTCTCCAGTTAGTGGTTTTGATTCGTAATTGCCTTTCGCTTCTTTACTTAGTACGTACTGTTGATTATTCCCATTAAATACAACATCCAATTTCTCTTTATCTTCAGAGTCAATATCGGACTCTTGTTTTTCCCAGGCCAACTTTGCTTCCCTAAGCTTTGCTGTTTCTTTTTTGGAAATAGAATTTTCCCAAGAAGAGCTTATAATATTTGAAATTACTCCCCATTCAACATCGTTTAAAAAGGAATCAATGTTTTGATATCTGCAGTAACTTACGAATTTATTTTCTCCTATACACCAAGTGCTTTCAAGTTGCTCATTATCAGAAGATTTTAATTTTAATGAAACCCATTCCTTTAGAGTTTTAACAACAGAAACGCTATAATAAATATCCTTTATTTTTTCTAATAAGTCTTTCTCAATAACTATATCTACCTTCGAAATACCAATTTCAATTTCCTCTGCAATTACTAATAAGATTACGATAGTTGCCCAGTTAGACACTTTGTTTAGATCCTTATCTGAAGGATCAACATATCTTAGATAGTTAGTATTTTGGGATAAACAAATATAAAATGCATCTAACGAACATGGGTGAGCTTCGTTCCCACGTAAATTAAAATTAGTAAGAGAAGTTGTTGAAGAATTTGTCCATAATGATTTAGGAAATGTCTTACGTGTGTATTGATAGCTCTCTGGCTCATTTGCAAAATATCCATTTGTATCAGGAACATCTACTAAAATTATTTCGGAATCAGCTGGAAGACCACATGTCCATTTCTCTCTAGATTCTTCTTTTTCATTTTTATTTAAAAGTCTCAATCTGATTGGCATTTGACCAGATTGGCCAAGTATTCCCCTAACTTCTCTTATTTCTCCCTGCATTAAAGGCTTTATAGTTTCATTAATAAGTAGTTCGCTTATGGAATTGAATAAGGAGCTGATTGTTTTTTGTCCAGGGTAGAAGCTAAGCAATTCAGGAACAGGGATATTCTGAACACAGTTCCCCAATGTAAAGGCAAAATCTATTGAATCTTCTTTGCCAACAGCGCGTATATGCCTTTTATATTTAAGCATATTCTGAACTTCTGGGTCTCCTAGCTCTCTTGTCTTATTGTCATTTAACTCATCATATTTAAATGCAAGTTTTCCTAATGCATACAACATTCTAAAACAGCTATTGGACTTAAGGCTTTTTTGAAATTGTTGGACTTCTAAAAGAGCTAAATTTTCTCTCTGCCAATCCATTACTTTTAAGTATTCCTCATGTCCACCAAGTAAGTTCTCAAACAATTCTTGAAGCTCTTTTGCTAAATCTTCTAAATCTGTTTTCTCCTTGTTTATAAGATCATTACATTGCTCTCTTAATTCTGGATAAGCAGCATCTAAATCTGAAATTAATTGGTGTGGGATAAAACCTTTTTTATTGAGAACATAGAAAAGTTCGCCAGCTGCTTTAGAACCCATATTCTTTATCTCCAAAAACGAGGTGAATCTTAAGCCACTTATATCTGTAAGAGTATTGAATCCTGTTCTAATTAGAATATTACTGCATCTAACACTTAAACCTAAATCTTTCCATGAGACTGAACTAAAAGAGCAGTCAAACTCAGGTAATTTGATTTTTTCTAAAGGATCTGAATTGTCTGATAATTCTCTTTTGGATTCTTCAATAAGTTCCAATTTTGTTGGAGGTTTTCTACTCCACATCTCTTTCCATTCTTTATTTAATTCCTTTTCTAGTTTCTTCCAATCCTTCTTAGTTCTAATAGCATATTTTTCTTGCCATTCTTCCTGGCTTAGCTTCTCATCATAGTTTCTCAAAATCTCTACGTACTCCCATTCCTCTTCCGTTAATTGATATTCAATGTCTTTCTTTCCTTTGTTTCTTCTTGAAAGGATGAACCCTGCACTTGTTACAACAAAAGTTGATCCAATAACTATTGGTTTATTGACCTTCAACAAAGACAGCCCTAAGGCAGTAGCAACACTTACTCCTAGTGCAATGGCAGTATTTCTGAGTTTCATGGAGAGTCCTCTTCCTTCAGCAGGAATAGACCTGAACCCACAACTACGACAGTGGAACTAATCATTGCATTAGAGCAATCTTCTAAAGCTCCCTCTAATTCTCCATTATTCAGCTTTTTCTGTGCAAGATCCAGGAAATCCTCCGCATTATTTTCTTTATTGAAATTATCTTCTTTCATCTGCATAGTTTAAATAAGAGTTTGACTATCACGATCATAAAATTCATCTTCATCTTCATCTTCATCCTCATCCTCATTCTCTTCTTCTAAACCAATCTCTTGTTCAAAGAGAACATCTTCTAAATCGATTTCCAAAACCTTAGAAATACGCATCTGAATAGTTTCTTCGTCACAATACTGATGAACAGTATCCCAGGCTCCATCCCAGTCAATTGAATCTATATACTCTGCTTTTTGTTCATCAGTTACATTCCCAAATACCCTTCCGTACTTACTCCAATCTTCTTGTTCCAGTAGTTCCGAAAATCTTTCCCAGAAATCCTGTTTTGATGTATTAAATACAAGATTAATTGTTTCCATAAGATTTTCAGACCATTCTTCTTTTTCTTCTTCTCCTATTGTTAAATCATTAATTTGATAATCACCTTCTCTACATGCCTCTTCCAAGTTTTTGCAAATAAATCTCAGCAGCATTTCATCAACTGAATCTTTCTCAATTGTATAAATATTGATGTCATATATTAAATCAGTAAATGAACAATAGTCTTTATAGTTATAAGGTAGATCTATTTTTATACGATAAGGGAAAGTACTATCAAAATCAGCTTTTATCTCATATTTAACTAACACTTCGCAAATTTCTTTACCAAACTCAATTTCTGTTCTGAGGTAATGGCTTCTTTCGTAATCATCCTCCTCTATAAACCCAGGTGAAAAATGCAACTCACATGAATTTTCTTCGCAAAGATACTGCATATTCTGAGTATCAATAAATGCATATGGACATTTATAAACACATTCATCAGGCTCACCTTCCATTATTGATTCACCATCAGATCTGGTGAAGCCACAATTCATCATTGTTTTTATCCCTCTCCTTTCAAGATTTTGGAAAGCTTCACCTAGTGGTGTTGATGAAAATTCAGTATCTTCTTCATCAATATCCACCCAATTTTCTATACCTGTAAAAATAAATAATCCACCCCAGTCAATACAGCCATCACATTGCCTGTCATATCCAACATCTAGCGCTTTTGAAGTATGTACTATTCGAGACTCTTTTGCATCAACCAACTCATTAACTTTTTCTCTTTTTAATAAACCTACTGGATAAATTATAATGTCGCCAGATTCAGTTTTATAGCTCTCTCCTGTATCGCTTGGGTAGGTTCCAGGTCCCAAGGCTGCTTTGAATAAAGCAAAATAAGTACCATCCTCAAGTTGATAAGTGTCATTTCCCCTTTCATATTTATTTGCATACTTATAATCAGTTAATACTAAATAAGGATCTCCAACAAAATATCTGCCAGCAGGTAAACAACGTTCTTTATAAATATCTTCTTCTAAATTTGGATATTCTTTTTTCAACTCCAGATATTTTTCTTTTGCCTGTTTCTCAGTTGGATGGTAGGTGTCATACCTAGCTCCAGGTTCTCCAGGGGCTACAAGACAGAACCAATCAGGTGCACGTTTGATTTTCTTATTAGCATCTGCCATCTCTAAACCTTCCCCAAGCTCTCAACTAAACCTTCAACAGCACCTTCGAAATCACCTAACTTTTTCTTGACGAGGGCTCTGTTGTTATAAGCAGGTGCAAGCTGATGGTTATTTTTTATTGCTTGGTCGTAATCAGCTAATGCCCCTTTTAAATCGCCACTTTCAGCTTTCTGATCACCTTTTTTGGTGTATGCATCATTAGTGAACTGTTTGACCACTAATTAGTCCACTCACATTGATCTTCATACTTCTTGTAGACACGGGCTAATTCTTTTTCAACCATTAGTTCTTGGATATTTACGTCATCCTTTGAGATCTCACCAACTGTTCTTCCATAACGATCCTTCCCGATTCGTCTGATTGAGACCTCTTCCCCAGCGACTAGACCATTGAGATAGTCCCTTGCTGCTTTAGCTGGAATGGGATCAGCTCTATTGCCTTTGAGTTCTGGAGTATCGATACAAGCAAGTCTGATCTTCTCTCCTGTTGTGCTGGTGCAGGTATCGCCGTCATAGCAATTGCGAATGATGATGGTGGTTTGAGCTATGGCCGGGGCAGCTAGAACCAATAACAGCAACAGGAAGAGAGCATGGGTCTTCATGTTGCTTCAGTAGTGCGGGGGCTTTGATTCTTCTGGTGGAAAGTAAGCACGGTCTTCTTCATCTGGATCGCTTTCTCGGAGGTGTTCTTCCACTTCGTCGTAGGAGTCGTCATCAACGCTTCTATTTGAATCAGTCATTCATCTTCCTCTTTTTGCTTAAACCAACCCTGTTCTTCCTTGCCTCTTAAAAGCGAGGTGATCAAGGCACCGGTAAAGAATGCTCCAATGCACCCCATGATCAACAGCAGCGGGGAATAGGAACTCCCTCCAGCAACTTGACTGAGTGGATCAAGTACATCCATCTCACTCTTCTACTTTGATCTGTACTTTCTCTACACGTAGAAGCATCTCTTTGACGGCATAAGCCACAACAGTAAAGATCAAAATCACGCCAATGGTTTGCACAAAGTCGATGTAAGTGGCAGTGAGGTGGTTCATTGAATTAATCCTGATCCAATCCTTGCGCTCTACGGTTCTCGTTCCTCGTCCCAAACCCAAAAGCAGTCACGCTTACCGTCAGGAATGAAGCGAAAAACACCACGACCAAAACAATCCCCACTGGGGAATTAAGGACTTCAGAGAATGCTGCTGCAATCAGTGCCACAAGATTGATCTCCTAACTCAAATTTAGAGGTTATTCCTTTGAATCGATATAGGTAAAAGATCTGACTACCTATCCATTGCATTCCTTCACCGCTGCGACGAATGATCCTGTTTGCATTCCTGCTTTCTCCATGCAATAGATCTCTGCAGACGTTTTGATTGCTACTGGTACTTGAGTCAGTGCCAAAACAATTAATGCAAATCCAGTGCCTGGAGCATGGATATTTGATTTCAGACCTTTGAGCCAATTGGTTTTAGGCATAGAAGAAACCTCTAGAGTTTTGAAGTCGGAAACGATGTCTTTGAGACAACAATTGAACTAACAACCTTTTTAAATATATTTAACCTCACAAGCTCTTTATAGATATTTGCTTTTTGACTGACTAAAGGTCTTATTTGCACCTGCCAGAGACAATCGAGCCTCTTTTATGAATGAAGTTACGGAGTCAAGCTTGCAAAGAGGAGTTCCAATTATTTAGCAATTACGACTTTTGTGACTTGAATTTGAGATCCAAATAGTCAAAAGTAGGTCTTCCATCAACATACATTGACCCGCTCTTAATTCCCTTAGGAAAATCTCTTGAATGAGTTTGGGTTTTAATCATGCTCAAGAATGTTGTTCTGCAATCTTCTTCGGATATATCAATCTCACCAGACCTTATAAATGCTTTTTGATTAATGTATGGGTCTGATGCGTTAAGGCTCCTATGACCTTCTCAAAGAAGGCCTTTCTTTTCTTATCATTATTGGTCCATGGGGCTGGTATAACCGCTTGTGGTTCTTCTGACGCGAATTCAAATCTCAGGCTAAATGGAGCCGGTGCAACTTTCCCTGCGAAGGCATACACCCGTTTGTTTTCTGACTTAGCCAAGTCAGGTGGTCCCAAAGTGAATTATCAAGCAGTGGGATCCGGATCTGGTCGAAAATCTTTTATTGATCAATCTGTTGATTTTGGGGCATCGGATGATCCAATGAAGGTAGAAGATATTGCAAAAGTCACTCGTGGCTTAGTTCAAATTCCTATGCTAGGAGGCACTATTGCTTTTGCTTACAACCATCCAGATTGTGATTTGAAGTTGACCCAAAAGCAAGCTGTTCGGGTTGCCATTGGAAAAGTTACAGACTGGAGTGAATTGAACTGCCCTGCTGGCAAGCTCCTATGGGTACATCGGTCCGATGGGTCTGGAACCACAAAGGCCTTTACCAATTCAATGCAGGCCTTCTCGGGTGAGTGGACACTAGGCACTGGTAAGTCTGTTGCATGGCCATCAGGTGTAGGTGGTAAGGGTAATGCTGGTGTCGCTGGAATCATCAAACAGACTCCAGGTGCTATTGGTTACTTAAACCAGTCCTACATCAGAAATGGTATTAAAGCAGCTGCTCTGCAAAACCTTTCAGGTGAATTCTTGCAGCCAAGCGCTAAAGGAGGAGCTATTGCTCTCAATGGCATCAAACTAGATCAAAACCTCGCGGGCAAGAATCCAAATCCAAGGGCCCGTGGTGCTTATCCAATCGCAACCCTTACTTGGATTTTGGCTTATGAAACTGGTAATGGCTCTAAGACTAAAGCCATTCAGAATGCGTTGAATGAGTTGCTTAGTGATAAGTATCAAGCAAAGGCATCGTCTCTTGGATTTGTGCCATTGAAAGGTGAGATTCTCATCAGGGCTCGAACAGCTGTTAATAGAATTAGAGACTGAACTTTCATATCAACCTAAAAAGGTCAATTAGTAGATTCGCCATTCTTAAAAGCAGGTATCTATCTTCTCTTTTTATTAGTTGGTCAATTTGTGCTTTGTTTCCTTTAGAGGATCCAGTTTCTTTAAAAACCTAACTTTTCTTCGAAGTCATTGCTGGAGAAACTCTTTTTTTGCACAGCAATGACATCTCTAAACCACAAAATATAGTCATAAGGCTTACTTAACATCATCAATACCTATGTTTATAGAAGTAATTGAGAATGCTAATGATTAATCAATGAGGTGCCAAGTGCCTCATTGAAACCTAGAATGAAATTCATAAATCAAGTCTTCTTTATTTAAGTTATTGTGTTTTTGCCTCACCAATCTAGTGAAAAAGAACTATTCAGCTCCAATGAATTAGTGGTAACAGCTATTGTTAAAGAACATCTGCTCTCTGCAGCTCAAGCAAGATTGCTGCTAAAGGGCTTAGTCGAAACTCTTCGTGTGGAAATAATTGAATTTTTATCTGAAGGAAGATGTTGTGTTGGTGGTCTGATGAGCAAGACATGTCTTGCTCATCAATCCTTTAATTTCAGCTAAGGCTCTTAAGAATTCTAGATTAATTAGTCACAGAAAAAGTGGTCGTTGGGTTTGCTGACAAATCAACCTTGAAGCATTCAAGGTTGATTTGTCAGCGGCTATATAAAGCTTGTTGATATAACTCTGCTGTTTAATTGTACTATTAACATTGCTCTATTGTAATTGCTTAATAGATTACCTGAGTATGTTTAAAGTTGGCTTCTTCGGTAAAGAATAAATATTAGATTATCTTTAGATATCGAAAGTTTCATCGTTGAATATGATATTCAATTGATTTCTCTAATTGCTGCAGTTGAAAAGATTGGATGGATTGCCCTAGACGAATTTCTTGCTCTTTGTTGGACCTGGCCAAAAGGTCTTTTCCAAATCAGGGGAAGCATCTATAAAATCTTTAATAGACTTAATAGAAAAATTATAATTGGAATTTTATTTTAAAGATATATGATTTATATTATGCTCTTTTAAGAGATACATTTTAATTTGATCAAAACAACTAAAGATGATTTTTGAATTATTGCCCTCCTCACTTTTCTATTTGCTCTTTGCTACTCTAACTGGTGCATCAGTTGGGAGCTTTATTAATGTTGTGGTTTGGCGTTTTCCAAGAAACGAATCAATTATTGCTCCATCTAGCCATTGCCCAAAATGCAATGTGAATCTTTTATGGTATGAAAATATACCTGTATTTAGTTGGATTTTTCAAAAAGGTCGATGTATTCACTGTGGAGCAGAAATATCAGTTAAATATCTAGTTGTGGAAATAACAACTAGTCTACTTTTCTTGGCTTGTTGTTATGCTAATCCAGTAAATTTTGACAATTTAAGTATTGTTGTATTGATTGCTGGATGGTTATATATATCTATTTTATTGAGCTTGGCAATTTTGGACTTGGATCATTTTTGGTTACCAAGCTCAATTTGCAATTTTGGCATTATCTCTGGAATCTTATTTTCAGGAATTATTGGGTTTATCCAAATCGATTTATCTCCATTTTTGTTGATATTTCAGCATACATTAGCTGCAATATGTGGTTTTTTATTTTTTAGATTATTAGCGTTCGTTGGGTATAGAATTTTTTCAAGACCTGCCATTGGTGATGGGGATGGATTCCTTTCAGCCTTATTAGGTTCATGGTTAGGAATCTATGGATTAGCTATTTCTTTATGGCTGTCGATATATTTGGCTGGTTTATTTACAATATCTGGAATGATGCTGGGGAAGATAAAGCCTGGTCAAGTGATTCCATTTGGACCGTTTTTAGCTATTGCTGGAATGGCCGTTTGGATTTTTGGCAATGACATGTGGTTGAATATATTACTTTTAAACTTCATTGTCTAGGATGATTTAGATTTAAATCTTCTGATTCTATACTGGTTTATTTTAATGAGTTTAAAATAATTTTTTTAAATTTTAAAAGCATTTTGACTAAATCTTTATCTCCTTGTTAAAAAGCTGCTGCATGCATATCAACTAACAGTGCTCATCATGCTAAACATAGGTAAATACATAGCGATCAAAATAATAGCCACGATCAATGACACAAAAACTATCATTAAAGGCTCTAGAATAGAGGTCATAGACTTTACAGAACTGGAAACATCGTCTTCATAGAATTCAGCTAATTTTGTAATCATTTGACTAAGCTCCCCTGTTTCTTCTCCAATCCTAAACATTGAAGTAAATATTTTAGGGATATATTTTTGTTCGGCAAGCACCTTATATATTGGAGAACCGGCTTGAACTTGTATATATATCCGATCAATAATGCGATGAAAAACCATGTTTCCTAATGTTTTCTTTGAAATAAGTAATGATTCTAGTATTGGAACGCCAGCTGCATTTAACGCCGATAGTGTCCTGGAGAAGTTTGCCAAGCATGATTTTGTAATTAAGTCCTTGAAAATAGGTAATATCAACAAGAGATTATCGCGACGATATTTAAAAGATGCATTCTTTGTTAACCTTTTTAAGAAAATATAAAATAAAAGACAACTAGGGGTGGATATCAAATAGAAATTTATGGAAGTTATCTTAGCAGATAAATCTATGAGGATTTTTGTAATAACAGGTAATTCTATTTCGGCAGAAGAATATATATCTACAAAAACAGGTATTACAAATAAAAGCATAAGTATAACAACTGCAATCGTTATAAGGAAAATAGTAATTGGATAAGCCATTGCTGTTTTTATTTGAGATTTGATTTTAGAGAGGCTTTCAAGTAAACAAGCCTGCCTGTCTAATACTTCGGGCAAGTTGCCAGCTGTTTCGCCTGCAGATACTAGTGCAATAAACATCTCATCAAATACTTCGGGGTATTGAGAAAGAATTTCCACCATTGTTGAGCCTCGACTAATTCCTATAGCAGTCTCTTTAAAAACGATGCTTAGGGTTTTGCTAGGTGTGTTCTCTGCAATAATATCTAGAGCTTCTAATAAAGGTAATCCTGTTCTAATCATTGCAGATAACTGTTTAGTTGATATTGCTAAGTCTTTAGTCGATGGTGATCTAAACCGCTTGGATTTAAATTTAATTATTTCTCTCTGCTTTTTTGGCTGTTGCTTTTTAATGTATGAAAGACTATTTGTCTTAGTTGAAATTTTATTTACATGAATTTCGTAATTGGTAGTATGATTAGGTTTGCTTTTTAAATACCCTTCTTTATATGATAGATTACCTTTCTGTTGTGAATCTATTGCTCTTATTCCTCTAGATCCCATTGCGTTTCCTTTTTTTATATAATCATTTGCGGATGAAACTTCTCGCTTTTCACGTGCATTTAGAAGAAGAGCTCTTAGTTTTTTGTCTTTTATATAGTTATAATTCATGCTATGTATATTAAATTTCCTCTGATTGATTTGATAAACCCTTTAAAACATTTGGCCTATTGCATTTGTAAAATGCCTCATCTGATGTTATAACTCCTTTCTCCATAAGGTTATAAAGCGATTGTTCCAGTGTTTGCATGCCATACTTTCCGCCAATTTGAATTTGAGAATATACTTGGGATGATTTCGACTCTCTCACTAGATTTGCGATTGCGTTATTATTCACTAATATCTCAGCAGCCATGAAACGTTGATTATTGGTCCCCTTACATAGAGTTTGAGAGATAACACCTATTAATGAAGAAGAAAGTTGGACTCTTATTTGTTGTTGCTGTTGCGTGGGGAAGACGTCCACAATTCTATCTATCGTAGATGAGGCGCTAGATGTATGTAATGTGCCCATAACTAGATGTCCAGTTTCAGCAGCTGTTATTGCAAGACTAATAGTTTCAAGATCTCTCATCTCACCTACTAATATTATATCTGGATCTTCTCTTAAAGCTGACCTTAAAGCATTGGAGAATGATTTAGTATCATCACCTACTTCCCTTTGCCTTATTAGAGAATTTTTATTTTGAAATATAAATTCTATAGGATCTTCTATAGTTAAAATATGATTAGATTGATTCGTATTTATCCAATCAATTGAACTTGCAAGAGTTGTCGTTTTGCCTGAGCCTGTAGGTCCAGTTACTAGCATGAGACCTCTTGGTCTATTTAATAACTGATGAACATTGTCAGGTAGTCCTAGTTGAGCAAAAGAAGGGATCTTCGTCCCCAGTGCCCTCATTGAACACGAAATACTTCCTCTATCAAGGAATATATTTATCCTAAACCTTGCTGTATTTTCTAAACTATAACTACAATCAAGTTCTTTTTCTTCATCAAAAATCCTAAGTTTTTTTTCACCTAGCATTAATTCTAATTCTTCTCTCAAATCTGAGGAGGAAAAAGTCTTGTTAGAAGCGGGAAGAATCTGACCTTGGATTCGGAAGTAAGGTGACATACCCCCAGTAATATGAAGGTCTGAGCCTTTTCTTTCTACAAGCTCATGCATTAATGATTTTATTCTCATTTTCCTTGACCTCCTTGATCTAACAAACAAACTCTTTCCACTTCTTGGATTGTAGTGATCTCATTTTGGATCAGTTCCATTCCATAAGAAAGTAATGGCCTACCTCCTAATTTAAATGAATTTTCTCGGATTAAATCAGTTGTGGAGTGCTTCATGATAAGTTCTCGCATTACTTCGTTTATTTTCATAACTTCGTATATACCTACTCTGCCTTTATATCCTCTGCCTCCACATTTATGACATAGATTGTTTGATTGTTGCGTTTTTTGGCATCCAATAATCTGGTTTGCCTCCCTGGCAAAATTAATTCCATAACTTATAGCTAGATCATCTTTCCCTTTCTCTAATTTACGTATTTTGCTACAGCTATGACAAACTTTCCTTACTAATCTTTGTGCTACAACACCACATAATGAAGACCCAACTAAATATGGAGGTATTCCCATCTCAACAAGTCTTGTTATTGCTGTAGCTGTATCATTTGCATGTAATGTTGTGAAAACTATATGTCCTGTTAAAGCTGCTTCCATAGCTGTTTGTGCAGTTTCTTGATCACGTGTTTCGCCGACAAGAATAATATCCGGATCTTGCCTCATTAGAGACCGAAGTGTTTTAGCGAAATCTAATCCTTTCTCACGAATTACTTGAACTTGATGTATTCCATCTAAAGTGTACTCAACAGGATCTTCTACAGTACTTATATTTACACCTGGCAAATTCAACTCACTTAATATGGAGTAAAGTGTTGTTGATTTTCCGCTACCGGTTGGACCAACTACAATTACAATCCCATAGGGCTGTTGTCCTAAATCCCTTATCATTTTTAGTTCATTTGGAGAAGTTACTAACTTTCCCAGGTCTAAAATACTGCTATTATTTTCTAGAGCTCTAAGTACTACCTTCTCTCCACATTTCCCAGGAAGTGTACTTACTCTATAGTCAAACTCTTTGTCATTTAAGATACATCTAATTCTTCCATCTTGAGGCAGTCTTTTCTCCGCTATGTCAAGGTTACTCATTATTTTAATTCTACTAACTATCGAGTTGGAATGAGATATCGGCAGTGAATATAGTTCGCTCAGAACGCCATCTATCCGATATCTTATTCTTAGACGATCTTCTAATGGCTCAATATGAATATCTGAAGCTTTTATTGTCATGCATTTATTAAGAATCGAACTAACACCAGAAATTACAATATCTTTTGATTGATGTATTTTGTACTCTTCTAAATCTATATCCTTACCATCAGCATAATTATTTAGATCAGAGTTCTTCAATTTTTCTATTGCAATATCATCTTCATCTACTACTGAATTTACCTTCATGTCATCACATTCAAAATGCTGATAATTTTGATTAGGTTCTATATGATTATCGCTTTGTTTGATTTCGACTGGTATTGAAGAATCTGCTTTGATATTCTTGCTCTGAAAGTTTTGACATATACTATCTGAAATCTTTGTTTTGTTTTCAGACTCTTTCTCTATAATCTTTTTGGCACGGTCACTATTTGTTTCAAATGGTTTGTGCTTGATTATGCAATCGCTTGCCTTGTCAGTTCGAATTGGCATTGATTTTGGGTTATGAGTTTTATATAATTTTTCCCAATCTTGAGCAGTTATTTGTTTTATATTGACCACAACAGAAAAATCTTGTTGTAACTTTCTAATCATTTCTTTGACTTTTTTATAGCTTGGGTTCATAGCGCCTAAGATTATGCACCTCTCATCAATTTCAAGAGGACATACTCCAGCCTCCTCACATGCTTCCTCCGTAAAAAAATCTTCTAGTCTCTTATGAAAACTAACCCTTCGCAAGGTGTTTATACCTAGTCCTTTTTCTCTTTTGCTTGGAAGCAAGCCAGTCCTTGATTTAATAGTCGTTAGCAAATCAGTCAATTTGTATTGTTCGACTAGCTTTACTACCTGTAAAAGATTGAATTGGATTCAATTTTTTTATTTTGAACCAATTATTTGTTACTGAGATAGCAAAGTCATTGAACTTCGCTATATTAATTCTTATTCCTATGGTTAAGGAAGGGCAGTGTATTACATAACCCATCCTAGTGGACTAATTCGATTCCTAGCAAAAGGTACTGAAAACCTATTCTTTGTACTTGCCGTAGTTGTCTTTACTGCAGTAACTGCTAATGCCTTAGAGCCGAAGGACAATAATTTATCAATAAAATCAAAAAATGCTGCTTCTACCAATATTACAGAAAGCGTAGAACCTATTTCTACAAACAATAATCCTAAACTTTTGCCTTTTCCTTCGAGCAAACACGTATTCGATTCAGAAAATATTTTAAGCTCACGCAATCCTTTTGCAGGTATTAATTCGCAAAATACTTCCTTTCTAAAGGATTTACCAGCTGGCATTCGCCTAACAGGTATCGCTAAAGTAGGAAGTACAAAAGTTGCAATGGTATCTTTAAGTAATGGTGATCATGCCTATGAGATTGGGAGTGAAATTGGTAATGGCTTTATAATTAAAGATATTTCCACTACCCAACAAGTAGTTGATGTTTCTAATGGAATTAAAGTTTATAGATTAAGTATGAGTAAATGATGTCAACT
>QCGF01000020.1 GCA_003278175.1 Prochlorococcus sp. AG-363-P15 | reverse complement strand
GATTCGCCGAGACTCGTTGCAATAAATGAGCCGTCAGACCCTGCGTGCGGAGGATTCCACTTTAGTGATGCCAAGGATCAAAACAGGTTTGGCAAAAGTTTGACTCAAAGGACTGCCTTGAACTTGTTTAATAGCGGTGCACTCTCCTGGTCTTCGGGTTGTTTTACTCGTAATTTCTTCGACCCTGACGATCAGTAGAGGTCTTATTGGCAATGCCTCTCAGAAGTCAAACTTAAACTTTCTGCAAAAATGACTTTTCGTTTCTTTGAAAACATGAGGATTAAGTCCTTCGATTAGGAATTTTGATAAAGTCGAATTCCTAATAAGTGGTTTGCATGCGTTGCGTATTAATTTTGCCGGCTTTGCTTGTTTTACTCACTGGAACTAGCAGCCAAGCAAATGATATAGATCAAGATACGCGTGAATTTTGCTTGGAAGCTAAAGATTATTTAGGATGTATCAAGGCAAATATGAAGTCAAAAAATAAAGAACAAAAATCAAAGCCTTTTAATATTAATCATAAACATTTAAATAGACCTCAATGTGAAAGGGTTCCTATTGGGAAAGGTCAGAGAGTCTTTAGCAGAATCCCTTGTGAGTTATGTCATCAAGCATATGCTGCAAATTTAAAAGGTAAAAGTACGATACTCTCTGGCAATAAAGAAGATAAAAAAGAATGGATAGATCGTATAAGGCCCAAAGTGAAACACATGTATCCTGCCTCGGTTGGTATTTCATCAAAAAGATGGGAAAAATTTATAGGACAAAAGTTGAATAACAATGTGAGGACTGCAAAGAATATTTGCCCTTCTCTTTATTAGTAAAATACGCTTAAAATCATTTAAGGAAAGGGAATTGAAAGATTTTAGACTTAGCGTGAGTAGTAATCCACATTAGTCAGAACAAGGTGCCTATGCTTCAGAAAAGGTTTGGCAAAGGTTTGACTGGAAAGACGATTTTTGGATTGTGACCAGGAGAGGTTGGATAGATGAGAGAAAGGCTTTTCTTTATGAAAATAACTACTTCACTTTCTCCTTTCTTCTCTAACATTCAATTATCCTCTAAATTTGAATATTAGGGGTGCGCTTGCTATTAGATCATTTAGGCCAAAAATCAGTCTGCTGAGCTGCAATTGAAGTATTCACTAAAATTGTCCAGTCAAGTTGGATGGGAAAATTCAAATGGTACTCAGAATGAATATATCAATTCTTTCTTTTACTAGGCAAGATTCCTATTAAGAGAATACATAAAACAGCGACAAGGGGGCCTGGTGACATATTAAAAACAATCGCAAGCAGAAAACCTAAAAGTGACACTATTAGCCCAAGAATTGAAGACCTCGCCATGGCAACCCATAAGGATGGGGCTTTTTGCAGGCCTATCAAGGCCGGAGCAGAAAGCAAAGCAATCACAAGAATGACTCCAATTGCAGACATCGAGCTAACAATAACAAGAGCAGTTGTAAGTCCGAGAGCTAAATTTAAAAAAGGTACTTTGATACCACTTTCAACAGCCCCTTCAGGGTCTAATCCAATATGCACAAGCTTAGGGTATGCAAAAAACATCAAGCCAATAAATGCCAAAGAAGAAATAAGGGTTCTTAACAAGTCGCCAAAATTTGCTGTCAATAAATCCCCAAACAAAACAGATTCTAAATCAATTCTTATCCCTAAAAGAGGGACAAGAAGAACACCAAGACCTAGAGAGCCCGCAAGAATTGTATTCATTATTGCTTCATAATTTTCATTTTTTTTATTAGTCAAGCCCTCTGCAGCAATAGCTCCTAACAAGCCACTAATCACTCCTCCTATAGAAGGAGGCGCACCAAGTGCGATTGCCAGAGCCAAGCCTGGCAGAACACAATGAGAGATTAAATTAACTTGTAGAAGCCGCTTATGTGTAATTAATACTGTGCCCATAGCGGGACAAAGAACTCCCGTGAAGAGAATTACACAGAAAGGAATTAACCACCAAGTTGCAAAAGTTTGATAAAAATCAACCACAGCAATAGTTTCCATGCATACAGCTAATTGAATCAAGTTTTTCTTTCACTACTTCAGGAGTGCCAGAAGCTAAAACAGTCTTGTCCAGAGCAACGACCTTGTCATACGCATTTAGAGATGTCCCCCAGTCGTGACTACTAATAAAAACTGATGCCCCAGCATCAGCCAACTGGCGCATAAGCAATAGAAAGTCTTCTCTTGCAGGAGGGTCCAATGCCGCACAAGGTTCATCAAGAAGAAATATTTTTGCTGGTGTCATTAAAGTTTTTGCAAGTAATGCTCTTTGTTGTTGCCCACCAGACAAAGAATCAAGCCTCCTTTTTGCTAAGGCAGATATTCCAACGCGTTGAAGCGCGGCTTCAAGTTCACAACATGTTGATTTTGCATACTTCACTCTTCCTAAAGAAACCAATCCTTCAACAGTTATGGGGAAATTCCAATTCAACCTGCCCCTTTGAGGCATTAAGGCAACTTGAGATCGACTATTCCTCAAAGGATTTCCATCAATTGTGATTTCCCCTTTGTCAGGCTTGTGGTGTCCTTTAAGCAGGCTTAACAATGTCGATTTGCCAGCACCATTTGGACCAACCAGTGCAGTCATAGTTCCTGCAATGATCTCAACTGAGACCTTATCCAAAGCAACTTGACCTTCAGCCAAATAGGAATATGACAAATTTTCAGCAACCAAGTTGGCCATGAATTAGAGCATTTAGCCACAAAATAGCAACGCGCCAAGCAAATAGAAATGAAAACCATTATCACTATGATTTAGCGCTTAATTCGCTCATACATGTCAGACCGTTTAGGCCATTCCAGCCAGAGCAACCGCTTCCCTAATAGATCTATTTTCAAAAGCTCTCTTTCTTTAGGAGCGTTTTTTTTATTGGGAACTACTCAGCATGTACAAGCCAAGGAAAAGACAATCGTTGCTGTAGAACCACTAGTCTGCGATGTCGTTAAGGCAATTGCTCCACCTTCAAAGAACGTCACTTGTTTAATTGATAGAAAAAAAGACGTTCATGATCTCAAATTTTCCCCGAAGCAAGCCCAAGCCCTTAAAAAGGCACGTCAAGTAATAACTCTCGGGCCAGAGATGACCCCTGCAATAAGAAAATGGGCAAATAATCCAAGCACTGTCGTTGTTGGTATTAGCGCCTTAGAGATAGATGACCATGAGCGTCATGGCGAAAAGCATTCAGCCGAAAAACATGGTGACCATGAGCATCATTTTCATGGTGATTTAGATCCACATATCTGGCAT
Source organism: Prochlorococcus sp. AG-363-P15 (assembly GCA_003278175.1). Taxonomy (GTDB): domain Bacteria; phylum Cyanobacteriota; class Cyanobacteriia; order PCC-6307; family Cyanobiaceae; genus AG-363-K07. Next base: position 21,045 of record QCGF01000020.1, on the reverse strand, counting down.
GACCCTAATAACATAATTAAAATGTCTAAAATCATTTCTAAAAGTATCAGAAAAAATATCTCAATTTTTGATAAAAAAGCTATCAGAGATTTACGTGAAAGATCTCAATCTGTTGAATCTATCCTGGAGGATTTAGATCGATGGACTCAGAAGCAAGTATCTACAATTCCCTCCCAGCAAAGAACTATTGTTTCTAAGCACAAAGCAATGGAATACTATGGCGATGCATTTGGGTTGAAAACTCTTGGTTTATTAGGTTTTACTGGTCACTCATCTAGCCTTAGACCTCAGAACATTTCATCAATTCTTAAAGAACTAAAAGAAACTCGTCCAAAAGTATTATTTTCAGAGCAAAAACCTGCCTCAAAGTTATTAAGAAACTTAAGCAGGCAAAGTTCAATCCCTATATCATCAAAACAAATTTATGTTGATGGTTTAATGCCAACAGGAAATACTATTTCTGTGGCTATTAATAATACTTGCAACATCGTTAATTCTTTAGGTGGTTCATGCGACATGGGGGCAGGGGTTAATCTCGAAGAGAAATGGGCCTTACTAAGCAATTATTAAATCGAGATCCCGTTTAATTTTTATTTAGATTAAAGCCTTATATTTAAATCCGAAGAGGTTAATACTTGCAAGGAATATTGCAGGGGCAAGCTAGACTAATTAACAACTCTCCATCTACCAAAGATCTGAATCGAAAAGGTAACTATTTCAAGCGATTTGAAAATAAAATCAAAGAGCTTCATTTTAAATTACTCATTTCAAAAGGAATGAGGTCTTGAAATTTAGAATTCAATTTAACTGTTATGAACTTGACGGTTTCAATTGAAAGGTTATGAAATCATTATGAAAAGATGTGTTGCCCCATTAATTTAAGCTAGGAAGGTTCTCAATTTGCCAAACAAAGCGAACAAGAATCAGTATCGAATCAAAGCAAACTTTGCTAAAAGATCTGCAAAAGAATAAATCAAAAAAATTAGCCTATCTCAAAGTCATTTAGCAACTATTAATCCATCCCACCTTTATTAAGCCAAACAAGAAACAAATAAGATGCGTACAAGAAATAAGCAAGCACAACTATTCCCACCAATGGGAAGCTAATAATAGGTTCATTAATCAAATTCAAGCTGCTTTAGTTTCTTCTTCTCTTGAATCCTCTATCAAAGTTAGCCTTGTTTCCTGAACTTTAGCTTCAATTCTTTTTTCACTTTTATTAATCTCAAAGAATGCTTCGTGACCATTAATCAAATCCTTCAGGAATCCCATAATAAAAAGTATTCTCATTAAAAATTGCCACATTATTCTTATCTGACAATAAGTTTTTTTTCCTAATAGATTTAACAGCACTTATTTACATGCTGAATATATTAGGCAAGTTGCCGAATAATAAAGGAGGTGTTTGCCAATTAGGGACAATTAAATTGCTGTTCGAGCTAACTGACTGGATCTAGAAACCTTAGTGCCTAGATCTTGATCAATGAAAGAGCAATCATAACGCTATCATTCTGTCCAAGCTTTAGTGAAAGCAGTTTTTGAGCTCAACCCTTGGCATCAATGAAGTTTAAGTATCCACACAAAAAACGATTTGCCATGTATAAAATTCTTGCGGGCAAAACATTTACAGCATAAAAACATCGTTTTGATTCAATCTGATCTTTTCTAGAAATCCTCCAAATCCATCTATCTGGTTTTACACTTTTTTGATTGTGTCATTTTCCAAGAAGATTCTCAGTTGGGATGAATTCAACTCCTGCATAAAGCTCATCACTCATGCATGCAAAGACAGTCAATTCTCTGGCGTGTATGGCTTCCCTAGGGGTGGTCTTTGCTTGGCAGTAGCTCTAAGCCATTCAATGAATATTCCTTTGCTAGAAGGAATGAGACCTGGCTGCCTTGTGGTTGATGATGTTTGTGAAACAGGAAAAACTCTAAATGAAGTCCTAAAAGTTCCCAAAGCCTCGACTTATGTTTGGTATAGCAAAGTCAAGCCTCAATGGTGGAATGCCATTGAAACTTCGCAACCTAATGAGTGGCTTGTTTTCCCATGGGAAAACAAAGATCGTGCAGAGGAAGACATGAAGACTTACCAAATCTCCAGGAGTCAGTCTCAATGACTAAGAAAAAGATCTACTTAGCTTCTCCTTATGGGTTCTCCAACCAATGGAAAGAAAGGCTCATGCCCGAGTTTGTATCTGCTCTCGAGGTCCTAGGAGCTGAAGTCTGGGAACCGTTCAAACGCAATAATCAAGTGGATTACTCTCAGCGTGGCTGGGCATACAAAGTGGCAATGTCTGATCTCCAAGACGTCAAGAATTCAGATGCCATCTTTGCAATCGTCAATGGTATTCCTCCTGATGAAGGGGTAATGGTTGAACTTGGTGCGGCGATTGCTTTAGGCAAACCAACTTTTCTATTCCGTGATGACTTCAGGAAATGCACAGACTCAGAAGACTATCCGCTTAACTTAATGCTTTTTGCTGGCCTGCCAGCCGAAAACTGGAAAGACTATTTCTACACTTCAATCAAAGAAATTGGTTCTCCCAAGAAAGCCTTAGTTAATTGGTTAAATAACTAGCCAAAAACAACCAACTTCCAAACCATCCTCCCACTCCAATTCTGCCCCAAAGCGAAATATACTAGAAAACCTTCCTATCACTCAAAGATAGCGACTCTTCAAGAAGGCAATTTCTCGCAAGCTTTTGCTTAAAGCAACACAATCATTTAGGTCCGGAAAGCTTATCAAAGAGAAACTCTCTCTTTGATAATACCCCTTCATCCCTAAAGCTTTTTTATTTCTAAGCGGCTGACCCTCCAGATAAAAAAGTTATGCATAAACATGCTATTGCGACAACAAAACCTCCATATTTAATAAACTCATTTGCATCTTTGACTGTATTTGTAAGCAGTATTGAGGAAAGCAATACAACGATTAAGTTTCCTTCCATTTTAAAACCTAAACTATTAACTAATTAATAGCTAGCAAAGATTTTTTTTCTTGTCTGCAAAGATTAAGATGCCCAACCATAAGGTTTATTTGTCTAGGTGATTATCCCCATCCAATCGTGTAAAGCGCCAACAACATAATGCATTTCCACAAAAGATCTAGAAGAACTGTAATTATTTAAAAATCTATTTATCCCTTCTAAAATCAAGAGCCTCATGCAATCGTGATAAAACTTCTAGACGAAGATTTTACTTTTCCAAAAACTGAAGAGCTTTCTTCAATAAGGGTCTTAAGTGATAAATCCTATGTATTGTCAAAAACAATGCAAACATGTTTTTAACACTTTTCAAATGATTTTAACTTGGCAAGTACTAAAAAATAATTGATCAATCAGAAGATTATTTGCTAAACGGTCCCAAAGAAGGCAACCAAAAGGCTCATGCATGTCATAGATCCAGACAATTCCTCTAGCCTGTTAAGAGTGCCTTGAATACATGTGGCCTCCAATCAGTCCAAAATCAACCACACACCAGGCCCAAGCACCAGTTCAATTCATCATGGGGAAAGCTTTGCCACCGAAACAGGCACAGTAATGCCTCCCATTTTTCCAAGCTCAACATTTGCGCATGGAAATTCACATGGTTTCGATTACACCCGATCAGGGAATCCCAATTTCCGAATTCTTCAGTCTGTTTTAACTTCAATAGAGAACTGCGAATATTCATCCGTTTTTGCTTCTGGTGTAAGTGCAATTACAGCAGTAGCTTCAAGCCTAAAAGCTGGAGATTTAATTCTTTGCGAAGAAAACCTCTACGGATGCACAGTGAGATTATTTGAACAAATTTTCCAAAAATTCGGAATACATACCAAATGGATTGACTTTACGAATCAATCTGCACTTGAAGAAATCAAAAAGAGACTTCCAGCAATGATATGGCTAGAAAGTCCAACCAATCCACTTCTCAAGGTACTGGATTTATCAACAATTTGCGATGCAGCTAATGAAGTAAATATCCCAGTAGTTGTTGACAACACCTTCTGCACAGGCCTTTTACAGCGTCCATTGGAAATGGGTGCAACACTCTCATTAACCAGTACCACCAAATACATTAATGGCCATTCCGATGCCCTAGGAGGAGCAATCTGCACTAACGATCAAGAGTGGCATGATCGGATGATGCTGGCCCAAAAGGCTTTAGGGTTACACCCATCTCCATTCGATTGTTGGCTAATAACAAGAGGAATAAAAACACTTCCTCTTCGACTAGAGCGACAGGTCGCAAATGCTGCAGCTTTAGCAGATGAACTAGCAACGCATCCTTCCGTAAAATGGGTTAGCTACCCTTTTCGTGAAGATCATCCTCAACACGAAATAGCCATCAAGCAAATGAAAGCAGGTGGTGCAATCATTACTGTCAGCCTTAAAGGAACTCAGGCACAAACCTACTCAACTTGCAAAAGCCTCAAATTTTTCACAATGGCTGAAAGCCTTGGCGGAGTAGAAAGTCTTGTCTGTCATCCGGCAACCATGACCCACGCTGCAGTAGACGACGAAACAAAAAGTCAATTAGGAATAGATGAGTCACTTGTGCGTTTTTCAATCGGTTGCGAAGATCTTCCGGATCTAAGCATCGACATCCAAGAAGCCCTAAATCAACTGCAGTGAGCAAGCGCAACCTGCTATCAAATCCATATTGGAGTGCCAAAGATCTTGGCCAGGCCATACCCGACAGTCCGCATGCAGTTTCAGTTGCTTTGCCTCGATGGAAAGATGTAGTTGCCTACGAAGAGAAAGAACCTTCTACCATTAATTCTCTTCATGCTATTTATCCAAGATTTGGTCTAAACCCTCTTGTGATGGCAGTCTCACAATGCGCCCGTCACAGAGTCGACTGGGATGAATTCACTGCATGGCCATATCCAAATTTCAAAACCGCTGAGAAAGCAAAAAACCATTGTCAAAGCTCTCAACGCAAAGGGAAAACAATTATTTGTGAAGTATTAGGTCTTCATTGCCTAATAGCAGACTCTGAGTCAACACCTTCGGCACAAGCTTTCTGGCAACACACTGGTTTAGGAGCATCATCCCGCTTGGCAGCCATTGCACTCAACAAAGAAAAAGCACCAAGGGCGGGAGCTGGGCAACATGCTCGAAACATACTTCTCGAAAGATTAGCTGGTATCTATTGCTGTCCTGCAAAGAACATTTCACTACATCCTTCAGGGATGGCTGCACTTACAAATGCTTTAGATGCAATAACTGTGCTTTACCCAGATAGTCCAACCATTCAATTGGGATTCCCTTATGTCGATGTACTAAAGCTGCCGCAAGTGATATTTCAAGGAAGCCATCTTCTACTTGACACTGATCCAGATTATTTAGCTGCAGAATTTGACCACAAAAAACCTGCAGCTGTAATAGTTGAATTACCAAGCAACCCTATGTTGCGATGCATCGATCTACAAAAAGTATCGCAGCTAGCCCATGAGCGTGGGATTCTTGTGATCGCAGATGACACGATCGGTTCAGCAATAAACATAAATGCCCTTCCATATGCAGATCTTATATTCAGTTCACTTACAAAAAGCTTTGCTGGGGAAGGAGACATCCTTGCAGGCTCGCTAGTTGTCAGCCCTGAATCAAAATGGGAGAAAGAACTAATACAAATCTTTTCCTGTACAGAATTAGTCCAGTTATCTGATCCAGATGCCATAGCTTTAGAGGAAGCAAGTAGAGATGTCAAAGGCCGAATTTCGCAACTGAATAGTGCCTGCCTAGGCCTCAAGAAACGATTAGAAAAACACCCTGCAGTTGCCAGAGTGTTGCATCCTGAATCATGTCCCAACTTCCAATCTCTTATGAGACCAGGAGCTGGGCATAGTTGCCTCCTTTCCTTAAAGCTAGTAGGAGGACTATCCCAAGCAAAAAGGTTTTATGACGCACTAGAGGTCTGCAAAGGGCCTAGCCTCGGAACCAACTTCACACTGGTCTGTCCATATGTACTTCTGGCCCACTACAACGAACTAGATTGGGCAGAAGAATGTGGGGTACCTGCTGACTTGTTAAGGGTTTCAGTTGGACTAGAAAATCCCGATAAACTTTGGGAGCGCTTCCAAAAAGCCTTGCAAAGCTGAGATACAAATCAAACCAAATAGTTTGCACATCAACTCAGCATGATGCAATCGCACTAAATTTCAGCTAATGATTAAACGTCTTTAAGCTAAGCATGTCCAGAATTTACGAAGACAACAGCCATGCAATTGGCAACACTCCCTTAGTGAGACTGAACTCAGTCACCAAAAATGCAAAGGCGACTGTTTTAGCCAAAATCGAGGGGCGCAACCCTGCCTATAGCGTTAAGTGCAGGATTGGAGCCAACATGATTTGGGAGGCCGAAAAACAAGGTTTACTCGGCAAAGGCCAAACCATTATTGAGCCAACTTCGGGCAACACAGGGATTGCCCTTGCCTTTACTGCCGCGGCTCGGGGGTACAAACTCATTCTGACAATGCCCGAATCAATGTCCTTGGAGCGTCGAAGGGTTATGGCTGTGCTTGGAGCAGAGCTAATACTTACCGAAGCGGCAAAAGGCATGCCAGGAGCAATTGCCAAAGCCAAGGAAATTGCAGAAAGTGATCCAAAGAAATACTTCATGCCAGGACAATTTGAAAACCCTGCCAATCCTGATATTCACTTCAAAACTACAGGTCCTGAAATCTGGAATGACTCTGATGGTGAGATTGATGTACTAGTCGCAGGGGTTGGGACTGGTGGCACTATCACGGGAGTCTCACGCTACATAAAACAAGAGCAAGGGAAATCCATTCTCTCAGTGGCGGTAGAGCCATCTCATAGCCCTGTAATTACACAAACTTTGCAAGGCGAAGAAGTAAAGCCAGGTCCTCACAAAATTCAAGGCATAGGTGCAGGCTTTATCCCCCAGAACCTAGATTTAGACGTAGTTGACAGAGTAGAGCAAGTTAGCAACGAAGAATCTGTGGCCATGGCCCTTAGGCTGGCTCAAGAAGAAGGATTGTTAGTAGGCATTTCCTGTGGGGCTGCTGCTGCTGCTGCTATCCGACTAGCAGAGCAAGACGAGTTCAAAGGTAAAACAATAGTTGTCGTCCTTCCCGACATGGCTGAAAGATACCTCTCCTCAATAATGTTTGAGTCAGTACCCTCAGGGATTATCCAAGATCCTGTCTCTGCATAATACTTCCAGACTGTTGCACAACATCTGGAGAAATCCACATCGCATCTCCATAGGAAAAGAAACGATATTGGCGCTCAATTGCTTCTGCATAAAGCGCCAATAGTCTTTCTCTTCCTATCAATGCGCTTACCAGAAGCAAAAGCGAGCTTTTTGGGAGATGGAAATTAGTCAATAATCCATCAACAACACCAAATCGATAGCCTGGTTGAATAACAAGGTCTATTTGGCCTTTAAAAGGCTTCAGTGTCCCTCCGCCCAAGGAGAAAGCTCCTTCTAAGGCTCTAACACTAGTTGTTCCTACAGCAATCACTCGTCCGCCACGAGAGCGACAATCATTAATCGCCTCAATAACTTCATCTTTAACCTCAACCCATTCACTATGAAGTTTCAACTGAGTGAGGTCCTCGATTTCCAAGGGCCTAAAAGTTCCAAGTCCGACGTGCAATGTCACACGAGTCTGCTTAACCCCTTTGCTGTTCAAAGCATTCAAAAGTTCATCACTTAAATGGAGACCAGCCGTTGGAGCAGCAACTGCCCCTGGGCGAGCAGCATAGCGAGTCTGATATCTATCTTTGTCACTAGATTCTTTGCGATGAATATATGGTGGCAATGGAACTTCACCGTAACGTTCCAAAAACTCTTCAATATTTTCTCTATCGCAAAAGCAAGAAGGAAATTGAATCAAGCGGCCACCACTTTCAACATCTTTACCAACAACCTGAATCCGGACCGAATCTTGATTTGGAGCCTCTAACCACAAATAATCGCCAATCCTCATTCTTTTTGCCGGTTTAGCAAGGCACAACCACCTCCCTTCTTGACGAGGTTCAAGCAATAACAACTCAGCACGACCTCCACCTGAAAGTTTCACCCTCAATCTGGCGTTCATCACACGGGTGTCATTTACAACCAACAAATCCCCATTTCGTAATTCCTTTTGCCAGTCCCAGACCTTCACATGTCGTGCTGCCGCAAGATTCCCATTAGCATTTTCAACAATCAATAAGCGTGCACTATGTCTTGGCTCAATGGGGGTTTGAGCAATTTGTCGAGGGTCAAGCTCGTAATCGTATGAACTCAATAAGTGATCTTTAGGTTGAGACACACTTAAAAACAGTTTTTAGTCAGAGGAAAATAAACAAGCAGTCACACGAAGCAAAGGCTAGCGCGCTAGATCTTCGGGATTGTTCTCAATCAAATTCGCAAGATCCTTTAAAAAGGCAGCCCCATCAGCTCCATATATAACTCTATGGTCAGCTGTGAGATTGACTTGCATTTGTCGTTTCACTGCAATAGAGCCATCCTTACCAGCAACAACATTTGGCTGAGACGCTGCTACAGCAAGAATTGCTCCGGTACCTGGAGGAAGAATTGCATCGAATCGATCCACACCAAACATTCCCAAGTTTGAAAGAGTAAAAGTGCCACTGTTGTATTCATTTGGCTGCAGCTGCTTACTTCTAGAACGCTTAACAAGATCAGCCCACTGTCTAGACAGCTCAAACAAACCAGTTGAGTCTGCATTTTGCAAAACTGGGGTAATCAAACCACCATCTTCCATGGCAACAGCAACGGCAACATTGACCTGTGGAGGATAAGCAATCCCTTTTGAAGTGAAAGCCGCATTGACCTGCGGGTGGCGTGCCAAAGTTCGGCCAACTGCCTTGACCAAAAGAGCAGTCATGGTTACTCCATTTGGTTTTACTTGCTTGTAAAAAGAATCCAACTGATCAGTCGTAATTGTGTAGCCAACCCTGAAACAAGGAAAGTTCAAGCTTTCTTCCATATTGCGATTTACCGCTTCCTGAAGAGTTTTAAAAGGAACAGTCTCTCCAGGAGATCCAAAACTTTTACCAGTCAAATCCTCTGCAGGTTTTGGACTAGGTTTTGCACTATCAACAAACAACGCTGCTGGAACTGAAGCAGCCGCAGGGGCATTGCTTTCAGCGACCCAAGGAACACTAATAGGCTGACCTTTAGCTCGTTGAACATCTTCAGCCTGAATTCGCCCATGAGGTCCACTACCGTTCACTGTTGCTAAATCAACACCCGTCTGGGCCGCAAGTTTTTTTGCCCTTGGAGAAGCCACAATTCTCCCGTCATTAACAACAATAGGCCTAGTCAAATTTGCGTCAAAAGCATTCGCAGCATTATTAGCTGTAGTTGATCGAGCACTTGGAGGGGATGAAGGCTCTTCAGGCTTAGAAGGAGCGTCAGGATTAGCAGGGGCTGAACTGGAAGAATTTGGGACTTTTTGAGTAGGGGCTGCCTTGGCCTGAATAGCAGCAATTTCTTCCTTTTGTTCAACAATCAGGCCAATCGTTTCACCAACTGGTGCAGTACTGCCAGAAGGCATCAAAACAACTGCCAGAAAACCATCTTGAAAAGACTCCACATCCATATCTGCCTTATCCGATTCAACAACCAAAACAGACTCACCGCGCACAACAGGATCACCAGGCTCCTTCAGCCACTTCACTATCTTCCCTTCCGTCATAGTGGAACTTAACGCAGGCATAAAAATGTCGTGTGTCGCCATAAGTCTTCCTATACCTTTGTTTTGGATGGATGTTCCATGTTGATTCTCCACACTCGTCCAACATCAGAACAAGTGCGAATGAGATCATCCCAGATTTTAGTTCTCTGCCTACAACCATTCAAAATCGATCAATGATGAAATTACTTTTCATCATTGATCGATGCTATGAAGCCACTTTCAAAGGGGTCTTCACAACCAACTCCTAACTATTAGTGATAGGGAGTAAAAATCAACAATTTGCTTCTCGTTATAAATCACAAGTCTCCGTAATCAAAAGAATTCAAATCATTCAATCCATCTCTACAAAAATTTGATTTTCAAACCCATTAATTGATTTAGATAAAAGAAAAAGCAAAATTGTTTACTAAACATTTCTTCCGTGTTCATCAGCAAAGAGATAAGCAGAGGGTTTCATGGGCATCTAAAAACCATTTAATCAGTTTTGTTCTATCGCCTGAACCACTCCATCTCTCACAACAATAGAGACCTGCATCTTGCTAACCAAATTATCTCCAACCTTAAGTTCGCAAAAGCTTTCAATTTGGCCTTGCTCGACAATCTCCTCCATCTCTAAATCCCTAACTTGAACCTGTTGCTGCAAAAGATTCCTTTTCTGTTCTTCAAGTTCTGCTCGTTTTACTGATACTTGCTGTTGCACTTGAGCTACCTGATCTTGGACTCGAGGGTCTAAAGGGTTAGAACTCTGACTTCTTACATCATCAACAATTTGTTGCCCCTCTTGCTCAAGCTGAGCCAATTGTTGATCAGTCGTTGAGATTGCATTACTAAGTTCACGCTCTGCCTCTTCCTTCCATGAGGGAGTTACAACTGCACGAACAGTTATAGAGCGTTTAATCGACAGGGAATTATCGTCTGACATAGGGGAAAAAGAATACTGCCAAGAATCTCAGTTTGATGGACGTTAGGTCAACCATATTGGTCAATCAAATAAGTTATCTATCTCCCATAAATGGAATCAATAGCCTCAAGATCTCTAGAAACAATTTTTTCACGTCTCTGCTTAAGAGTCTGTGTCAACAATCCATTCTCAATTGAGAATGGGGCAACCAAAGCCACACCAGCAACACGCTCATCAGATCGTGAGCCTAATCTTTGAGAAAGCAGTCCATTCAACTCACTTCTCAAGAGTTTTCTCAAAGCCTCCTCCCCAGGAGAACCTCCTAAATCTTTTAAAACTCGTAAGCCTTTATTCTGAGCCCAAGACCTCATCTCTTCAACCTTGGGGACAACTAAAGCTCCCAATTTTCTTTCATCTTGACCAACCAACATAACCTGCTCAACTAACGGACTAGCCAACAAAGATTCTTCTAAGGGGCCAGGCTCAATGTTTTCACCATTACTTAAAACAATCGTATCTTTAGCTCGGCCAGTAAGGACTAAAGAACCATCGGGGAGAAGCATCCCAAGATCACCAGTATCAAACCAACCATCACAGTCAAGAACCTTCGCAGTTGCATCAGGCCTTCCAAGATAACCATTCATCACCTGAGGCCCTCTAACTAATACAAGACCCTTCTGAAAAACACACTTTGTTTCCTTAGTTTCAGGGTCAACTATGCGAAATTCAGTTTCAGGCAAAGGGGGGCCTGAACTCCCACGAATATTTCGCCAAGGCCTTCTACAACTAACAACTGGGCTTGTCTCAGTAAGCCCATAACCAACTAATAGCTCAACTCCTACAGCCTCGAAAAAACGATCCACATGTGCAGCAATTGCACCTCCCCCATTAATTGCAAATCGCAACTTCCCTCCACTGAGCTGTCTTAACACCTTTGGCCACAACAATTGGGATGCCATGAAATGACCAGGCCACCGCCAAACAATCTCAAAAAGTGCCCGAAGCCTTGCAGGGATTGTCACTTCATCGAGCAACAATGCTCGAAAAGTCCTTAAAGACAATTTATAAGCACAGCTATTTCCTAATGCAAGCATCAACAAACCCCGTTTTTTAGATGGCATTCCTTTCACAGCATCATCAAAGCCGACTTGAACTGCCTCCCAAAGCCTTGGGACAGTTGCCATCACTACCGGTCGAACTCTAGGTAAATCCTGCTTTAGAAATTTAATTGTCGTGTAGCTCTGAGTACAAGCACAAGAAAAAAAGTAATACTCGGCGCTTCTTTCATATGCATGCCATATAGGAAGCACGCTAAGGATTGGAGAGCCGGCAGGAGGGTTGGCTACACACGCCAAAGACCTCATTTGATGCAAAATGTTGGCATGCGTCAATGGCACTCCCTTTGGCTTGCCAGTGGTCCCTGAGGTGTACAAGATCGTGGCTGTAGTTTTCGCCGCCGATTCACGTCCTCTACCAGCAATTAATTCCGATTTCTTCTTACCAAAACCTGCTGTAATAAGAGACTCCCACCCAACTACATCATCATCGAGTGGTTCACCTTCAAGTTGCAGGACTAGCCTTAAGCGCTCACGCTGACCATCATCAAGAGACAGATTTCTCCAAACCTCAGCATTCTGAACAACAAGCGCTATTGAAGATGAATCCTCAAGAATATATCGAAGCTCTTCAACAGGGGCAGTTGCACCTCTAACAGCATTGGCAGCACCAGCTCTCATTAGGCCTTGATCTGCTACCAACCAACGCGGACTGTTTTCTGCAAAGAGAGCCACCACGTCCCCACTCCCTATACCAAAACTTTGAAAACCAACAGCAGCTTGAGAGATGAGCTCAGCAAGTTCGCTGTATGTATAACTTTCAGGATGAGCTGCATGTGGGGCATCAACTGCACCGACTTGACCATGATTGATCTTCAACCATTCCCAAATTTGGTCTATACGTCCAATCTCTTCAACATATTGATGACGAGCCAAAGCCTCTAATTCGCTCTTCTTTGGCGTCCAAAAAGCATGTGCCCGCATAAAAGAGCTGGGGGCTTGTCTTCTAACTCTTTTCACAAGTTCCAATTCTGTCGTTCCAGATCAGCTAAAAGGAATTATCTAATTAACAGACTCAATACTCAAAGAATCTGGAATAAAACTTTCTTCAACCCATTTCAAATGAAAATGGTTAGCCAAACTCTGCCTTATCAAAGGCTGCACGTCATGAACCTTCAGTCCTGGCAACCATGAGTCAAGTCTGCCAACGCTATAACCACTTAGTCCACAAGGAATTATTTCATCAAAACCCTTTAGATCGCAATCAACATTTAGAGCAAACCCATGTTGCGTAATCCAACGGCGACAGCCCACTCCAATGGCAGCAACCTTATGACCATCTAGCCAAACACCTGTAAGCCCATTGATCCGCTCTCCACAAAGGCCTAATTCGCACAGGACATCTAGCAAAACTTGCTCCAGTTTGCGCAAATACCAATTGAGATCAGTCTTATATCGACGAAGGTCAAGTACCAAATAAGCAACTAATTGGCCAGGTAAATGGCAGGTAACCTCTCCTCCTCTATCAATCCGATGCAATGAAGAAGGTGGATGATTGGATTCAAAACACAAATTATCCTCACTAGCGCCTCTGCCAAGGGTGTAACAATTTGGATGCTGCAAAAGCCAAATTGCCTGAGGCAAATCAGTATCTAACAAAAGACTTTTTTGCCAACATTTTTGCCAATTCCATGCTTGCTCAAAAGGCACCAAATCTCTTGGCTCCAGAATAAAAGCATCTGAAATGTTCCCCGATTGGTTAGTTGTATCTAAGTTGCCGATATCAGAAGGCCCCCAGGTGATTCCATGAAGCTGCTTATCCATGGTCGAAATCTTGAGCTGACACCTGCATTACGCGAATACACACAATCAAAAATCCAAAGAGCAATCCAACACTTTGAAGAAATGGTGCAAGAAGCAGATGTTCATCTTTCAGTAGCTCGCAACCCTAGGGCCCCACAACAAACTGCAGAAGTTACTGTTTTTGCTAATGGCACAGTAATTCGAGCACAAGAGCGAAGCGAAAACCTTTACGCAAGTATTGACTTAGTCGCCAGCAAACTCTGCAGACAACTAAGGCGATACAAAGAACGTCATACTGATCACCATCATAGTCCTGGGCACAGCGCCTCTTTAACGCCATCAACGGAATCTGTTCTTGACGAATCTTCAATAGAGGGATCTCTGCTTGAAGGAAAACAAGCCAAACTCCCTAACCCTGGAGTAAGGCGGAAATATTTTTCCATGAAACCTATGGGTATCGACCAAGCAAGGCAACAACTTGACCTAATTGACCATGACTTTTATTTATTTAAAGATAAAGAAACAGAAGAGTTGCAAGTAATTTATAAACGGAATCATGGCGGCTATGGAGTAATCCAATCGCGAGATTAAATGGTAAAAAATCTATGCCTTCACAAAATGATTTACCCGAACTTGCTCCCCTAATTCACCAAGCAGCCCTAGACCCACATCTATCTGCCGAGACAATTAATGAGATCTGCGATGCCAGTCTTCACTGCAATTTCTCTGGTTTTTGTACAAATTTAACCAGACTTTCAACTGCACGATTAAGACTTGGAGCTCCTAATAAAACAAAACTTATAGCTGTTATAGCATTCCCATTTGGATCTATACCCAACATACATAAACAAGCAGAAGCCGAATGGGCAGCAGAGCAGGGGGCAGAACAATTAGATGTCGCACCTAATTTCTTTGCTTTAAGCGAAGGAAAAATTGAACTCTTCGCAGATGAAATTGCAAATATCTGTGAGATAGGACTCCCTGTAAGAGTCATTCTTGATATGGCGAACCTTAAACATCAAGACGTTGCCTTAGCGGTAGAAGCATCAATTGATGCTGGCGCCTATGGAATCCAAACAGGGAATGGATTTGGAGGAGAAATAAATGTATCGGCTATCCATCAGCTAGTTAATTTGACTCGTGGACGATGCGAAATAAAAGCAGTAGGTGGAATAAAAACAGTTGACCATGCTTTGAAGCTAATCGAAGCAGGTGCAACAACAATTGGGACAAGTCTTGGACCTCAATTCATACAAAGTCTCTTAAAAAAAGAAAAGTGAAATCTGATAAATGCCTTCAAGGCCTTTCTCTCAAGGTTGGTCCACTAGGTGAAAACGATCGGCTGCTAACACTCCTTAGTAATGAAGAAGGGGTTACTCGACTAGCAGTGCCAGGAGCAAGACGACCCAAAAGCAAGCTTGGAGCAGCCGCACCTCTCACATTTCTGGAGCTCCATATTGGAGGGCGCTCTGAATTACAGCGAGTTCGTCATATAAAAGTGCTACATAGCTACTCCAAACTTGGACAACAACTGGAAACTCTTGCCGCAGCACAAGCCATAGCAGAGCTAAGTCTTTTGCTAGTAGCAGGCAACGACCCACTCCCAGGAATGCTCAACACTGTGTTAATGCATTTAGAGCGACTGGAAGAGACAGAAGTGGAGGGAGAAATGGGAAGAATAATCACTTTGGCCAAAAGTGTTCAATCTTGTGTTCATCTACTTGCCCTAGGAGGATATGGACTTCCTATTCAAAGATGTTGTCTAAGTGGATTAGATCTAGAGCCACCTATTGGCAATTGGGACTGGAGATGCAGCCTAATCCCTGACGAAGGTTTTGCGATTGGCTCAATCCCTAACGCAGCAATCCAACTGAATCCATCTGAATTAGCCCTGCTCCAAAGACTCCTGCAACCAAATCTTCCAAAACAAAGCAATGGGAAGCTTATGGGGCCCAAAGATGTTTGGACAAAACTATTGCATATAGTGGAATGCTGGATTGGCCACCATCTACCAAAACACGTAAAGGCTCTAAAGATGTTGCATGAATCTCTTCTGAATTAAAAGGAATGAGAGATCATGAGAACAATACACAAAACATCTTGAACGCTCCAAACCCTTTAAAAAACAAAGCAGTTTCTGCCACAAACGGGGGTGGAGAAAATTCAAATGGTCTTCAAGCCGTTATCCAATTAGATAGTTTTCGAAATTTATGGCTAGGCCAAATCTTTTCTCAGTTAGCAGATAAGTTTTACATAGTTTTCATGGTCTATATCCTCGATTCAAACCTGATAAAAATCAACACTCAAAGTCCTGGATTATTCACAGATATGGCGGATGCAATACAACTAGATACCGGGCCAAGCGACCCATTGATAAACATTCTTGTAACTGGAATATTTGTCGCCAATACCATCCCAGCGATGTTACTTGGAACGCTAGCAGGCGTATGGGCAGACCGTTTACCAAAACGTCAAGTAATGGTGGCCTCCAATGCATTAAGGGCGTTACTAGTACTGCTCGCACCATTGTGCGTATTAGATGGCCCTAATTGGTTAGGGCTTGGCTGGGCCTACTGGGCACTACTTGGCATGACTTTTCTTGAATCAGTACTTACGCAATTTTTCGCTCCAGCCGAACAAGCAACGATCCCATTATTAGTCCCACCAAACAACCTGCTGGCTGCGAATTCCATCTACCAAGCAACAAGCATGGGAGCAACAATAGTTGGATTTGCCATTGGCTTCCCGATACTTATGCTTCTACATACAGGCTTCCCCTCTGTACTAATAAACAACACGAAAGTCGGAGGAGAATTCCTGCTATTGCCTCTGTGCTATGGGATAGCAGCATTTTGCATAAGCAACCTCCGCATTAGAGAAAGGCGAATTAAAAATCCCAATACAACTTTCTTTATGGAAATAAAAGAAGGATTAAGTGTTCTCAAATCAAAGCCAAAAGTGCGAAGAGCAATGATGCAATTGGTTTTGCTTTATAGCCTCCTGGCAGCGCTATATGTTTTATCCATACCTATTGCTTCATCACTGGAGCTTCTTGGAAGGAAAGGATTCGGCACTTTACTTGCAGTATGCGGGTTAGGCATGGCACTTGGTGCAGTTGTAATCGCGCAAATCGGATATAGCTTCAGTCGAAAAAGTCTCGCCATCTCTGGACTTTTTGCAATCACTTGCAGCCTCGTTCTAATAGGCCAGTCAACAAAAACGAACTCACTATGGTTCACTTTGACCCTCTGCGGAGTACTTGGCATAGGAGCAGCACTCTTGGCAATTCCGGCACAAACAACACTTCAAGAAGAAACCCCAGAAGAGCAGAGAGGGAAAGTTTTTGGGCTTCAAAACAACTTGATAAACATTTCCCTAAGCCTTCCTCTTGTACTTGCTGGCGCCTTAGTTAGTCACTATGGACTTATGGCAGTCATTTGGGTATTAGCTGGCATAACCCTAATTGCTGCACTTTTAGAATATCCATGGAAACGCTGCTAAGTTTCAAAAACGCCTTACTTACATGCAGCGGTTCTTCCACATCGCCTGGTTGGGCAAAAAAACTCCCTTTTGCGGAAATGTCACATATGGGCTAAGCACTACTGAAGCGCTTAGAGAGAGGGGGCATCAAACAAGTTTTATTCACTTTGACAATCCAATTAGCCCTGGGGACAGCGAAACTTCTCTCCTTGCAAATGACCCTGAAGTCAGCCTGCCATATCTAGTTAAATCACAGGTTTACACTATCCCTTCTCCAAGAGCACAAAGAGAACTCAGGGAATCACTAGAAAGGCTTAAACCGGACCTCGTGCATGCAAGTCTCACACTTTCACCACTTGATTTCAGGCTCCCAGAGCTATGTCAACAAATTGGGGTCCCCCTAGTAGCAACCTTTCATCCTCCTTTTGATGCTGGTATTAGGAATCTCACTGCAGGGACCCAACAATTGACTTACCAGCTATATGCACCTTCTTTGGCACGTTATGACAGAGTAATAGTATTCTCTGAAATGCAAGCTGAGTTACTTGTAAAGCTTGGGGTCAAAGAGAAGCGACTGGCGGTTATACCTAATGGTGTAAATACTTCAATTTGGACTCCAGCACATCCAGACAACGAAAGTAGCAAACAAAAAACCGTTCGTGAAAAATTAGGGCCTGAGCGAATTTTCCTTTATATGGGGCGAATTGCTACTGAAAAAAACATTGAGGCACTTCTTCGTGCCTGGCGACAAATAGAGCCCAGAGGTTGTCGACTCGTGATAGTAGGGGATGGACCACTCAGGTCAACATTGGAGCACAGCTCTCTTACAACCAATGACTGTGACGTTCTCTGGTGGGGTTACGAAGCTGATTTAGAAACGAAAATAGCTTTACTGCAATGTGCAGAAGTCTTCCTACTCCCTAGTCTCGTTGAAGGACTCTCGCTGTCATTACTTGAGGCAATGTCCTCTGGGACTGCTTGTGTTGCAACAGATGCTGGAGCAGATGGCGAAGTTCTAGAAGACGGCGCCGGCATAGTTCTAAGCACACAAGGAGTAACAACACAATTGCGCACAATCCTTCCAGTCCTAAGAGATCAACCAGTTCTTACTTATGAGCTTGGCCGTCGAGCACGTTCACGTGTACTAGAGAGATACACCCTAAAGCACAACATAGATGCTTTAGAGAAATTGTATGGAGAGCTTCTTCAGCATCAACGTATTAAATCAATCAAGCCAATTCACGACTCCTTTCAGCAGCAGCAACCACTGCTTCAATTAAAGCCGAACGCAAACCACCCTTCTCTAGATGACGCAACGCAGTAATTGTCGTTCCCCCAGGAGAAGCGACCATATCCTTCAACTGACCTGGGTGCAATTCCTTTTCCTTGAGCAGTAAAGACGTCCCATATAGTGTTCTGTGTGCCAAATAATTTGCAAGCACACGTGGGAGTCCCGCCGCGACAGCGCCATCAGCAAGTGCTTCAGCAATCAAAGCAATATATGCAGGCCCTGAAGAAGTCAAAGCCAGAAAAGCATCTAGTTGATCTTCTGGCAGATCTAAAACCTCACTAATTGGATTGAAAAGCTTCTCCACAGAAAGTTGCTGATCAGTTGTTATTTCTTCTCCCAATGACAGACCAGTTATCCCAGCCCCAACCAAGGCAGGTGTATTAGGGACAGCTCGTACTAGAGAGTGCTTCGGGAAAGACTGTTTAAGGCGCTGCAAAGTGACGCCAGCCAACAAAGAAATCAATAATGGCCGAGACGTAGACAATACAGGCTTGTTTTTATTCAGGGTTCTATCAAGTGCTTTAAGCTGCTGCGGCTTAATTGCCAATAATTGAACAGGCGCCTCCCAAACTGTAGCCGAATCAGGATCATCTGAAGAAAACACCCTAACTTCAGGAGGCAATTGTTTTTTAACAACTTGAACACTTGTCTTACGTCCTACCACACCAAAAACTTGTTCGGGCTCTATTTCTCCTCTCTCTAACAATGGGGAGAGAATAGCCTGAGCCATGCGACCTAGGCCAATGACACCGAGAGAGGAAAGCACGAAAAGCTAAATCGCTGAAGCCATTGACTCTCCCCACTCAGGAGTAGGGGCTGGGATTGTCTCCTTCACAGCCACTTCAGAGTCCTTGGGTGCAACTGACGAAGGAGAAGCATCTTCCTGGAAAGAGTTTGTAACCGTTACACAACTTGGAGCAAACAAAAAGATACTTTCTCCAATACGTTCCTGGTGACCATCGATAGCAAAAGTTCCTCCAGCCACAAAATCCACTGCTCTTTGAGCTTGATCAGGCTCCATCATTGTGAGGTTCAATATCACTGTCTTCCTTTCACGTAAAGCCTGTATTGCCTTTGGCATTTCATCAAAACTCCTAGGCTCCATAAGATTAACTTCAGCGTTCGTTGTAGAGATGCCAGGCATGCCAATCACATTGGAGGAGGATATACCGTTACCCATCTCAAAAGGACTCGACTGCGTAAAAGTGGAAAGCTCGCTGCCAGTGTTTCCCACGCTTCTATTATCAGGCTCAAATTCATCTCCCGCTTCATACTCAAGCTCATCAAAATCATTTTCCAGGTAGTCGTCACCAGCAACGACAGCACGCAGACGGGAAATAAGCGACACCTGATCAATCCTCTTAGAACGAATGGGAGTAAATCGGCTTTAATGCCAACTTAAAGTGCTTTTTTAGGGAAACAACCAAACCCTGACCCTTAAATAGCGTTCCAGAAAGGTAGGGGCAAGGTTTTCAATTGCTTTTAGTGATATCTGTATGGTTGTTGAAATACTTAGAGCGGTCACCAAATAAGGTCGAACCCAACCTCAACCAAGTCGCACCAGCCTGCAAAGCCTCCTTCCAATCACTACTCATTCCCATAGAACAGTCCTGTAAATTCAACTTATCAGCCAAAACACGACACTCCTTAAACAGAATCCCTCTCTCTTCCATCCCAAGGCCAATTGGGGGCATTGTCATCAAACCCACAAGCTTTAGATGAGGTAATTCAAGAAGTCTTGCCCATTCATCTAGGAGCTGTTCTGGCAAGTAACCACCCTTTGTTGGATCCTCTCGAAATTTCACTTGCACCATTGCTTTTGGAAGCCGGTTCTCCTCTCCAGAAATTCTGTTAATTCTTTCAGCCAAAACAAGAGAGTCAACAGAATGAATAAATTCAAAAGATCTAACCACACTTCTAACCTTGTTGGATTGAAGGCGGCCGATGAAATGCCAACGAAGCCTCTTGCGAGACTTAAGAGTATTGATTTTGGGCAATGCTTCTTGAATGCGACTCTCTCCAAAATGACATTGGCCCAGATCAGCCAGCGCTCTAATAGACGAAACAGGCTGCCCCTTACTGACTGCAAGCAATTGAACACCTGCTGGCAAGCAATTAGAAATATTTCGCAGTCGATCAACGAGCATTTGAGAAGCTTAAATAAAAGTTTGGTGGAACAATTCTTGCCATCTTTCTTTATCTAAAGAGCCCTCTCTTCGGCATCGCGCCAGATGAATTTCAGCATGATGACGAGCATCCAAATAAGGGATCACCTCAAACTGTGCACCTCGAGGCTGAAGAGTGACTAGAAAAAACATCTTCTGGGCATATAAGGTTGCATAAACATCTCTACCTTCCCCAGCCGGCGCTACCAAGTACAGCATCCCAAAAGTTGGATGATTGAGATAACGCTCTGCACTCACTTTGCATGATTCAGTATCTATAAAGCACCGTACTTCCCACGCAAGCTAAGAACCAAAATCAATAAGCAAGCAGAACCAAAATTAAGAAATGCACTTTTACCTTTTAAGGGTGTTGCAGGCCGCAGATGATCTGGAGGGAGCCAAAATCCACCTCTTGCTAACAATGCATCAGCGCCTTGTTCTGCCCTTAAAAGAATGTTCGCCAGAAGTCTTTCTGCAACAGACAGGACAAGGCCTATAGTTGCTTTCAAACCAAGTCGTCTCAAATTCACAGCTCTTGTGGCTAAAGATCGCAAGAGATTTTGAAATTCCTCTTGAACCAAAGGCAAAAATCTCAACGATAAAAGAAGCTGAAAGCAAATTCGATCAGTTGGAACTCCTAGCAACTTCAAGGGAGACAAGAACCAGCTTAAAGTCCAAACCAATGCTTC
>QCGF01000019.1 GCA_003278175.1 Prochlorococcus sp. AG-363-P15 | reverse complement strand
AACTGCTGGTTATAACCTTTGGGCTCATCTCACCTTTAAATGGATTTTTGATATTCGCGATGATGATGTGTATTGGTGTACAGCCGATGTTGGATGGATTACTGGTCATAGTTATATCGTTTATGGACCGTTATCAAATGGGGCTACGACAGTCATGTATGAAGGTGCCCCACGCCCTTCAAATCCAGGAGCTTTTTGGGAACTAATCCAAAAACATAAGATCACGATTTTTTATACAGCACCTACTGCAATAAGGGCTTTCATGAAGAGTGGAAGGTCGGTACCTGATCAATACGACATGGGTAGTTTGAGACTTCTTGGAACAGTTGGGGAGCCAATCAACCCAGAGGCTTGGATATGGTATCGAGAGGTGATTGGTGGAGGTAGATGTCCAATAGTTGATACCTGGTGGCAGACAGAAACTGGTGGGGTAATGATTAGTCCTTTGCCAGGAGCTACTCCTACTAAACCAGGCTCCGCAACCTTACCTTTACCTGGCATTGATGCTGATGTTGTTGATTCTCAAGGAAAAACAGTTGAGGTCGATGAAGGTGGGTATTTAATCGTAAGAAGTCCATGGCCTGGAATGATGCGGACTGTTCATGGAGATTCAAAACGTTTTCGTGAGAGTTATTGGGAGTATTTACGCCCAAAGGATGGTAGTTATATCTACTTTGCTGGAGATGGAGCTCGTCGCGACTCAGATGGATACTTTTGGGTCATGGGAAGAGTTGATGATGTAATTAATGTCTCTGGGCATCGACTTGGCACAATGGAAATTGAATCTGCTTTGGTTAGTCATCCATCTGTATCAGAAGCTGCAGTTGTAGGTAGACCTGATGAGATCAAAGGAGAATCAATTGTGGCTTTCGTTACTCTTCAGTCAGGGAGCAATGCTTGTAGTGAACTTATTAAGGATTTAAAGACTCATGTAGGGCTAGAGATTGGACCTATCGCTAGACCTGATGAAATTAGATGCAGTGATGCCTTGCCTAAGACAAGAAGTGGAAAAATAATGAGAAGAATTCTTAGATCTCTTGCTTCTGGAGAGGAAGTGAGTGGTGATACAAGTACCCTAGAAGATCGTTCAGTATTAGATAAATTGAGAGCTTAAGAGATCCCAGACCAATTATAAATCACTTCTAGAAGTTTATTAAATTCTTCTATTCTATAAGGTGTACCTATATTCCTGAAAAACTGACCGTTTATACCAATATTTGCTGGTGTTAAATGGTCTCCTTTTAATAATATATATTTTGAATAATCTATTTCTCTATTGCAAAGACACTTAAGCAATTTATTGCTTTGGTCAAAGTCATCATCATCGAAAGCTATTAGGAGGTTTCTTGGTTGAAAGTAATTCTGACTGACGATCCTCATAGTTTCAGTCGGGGTCGGTAAGAATTCAGTTTTAATAGCTAATTTAGGACTGATTTTGTCAATAATTGGAATTGACTTATTGGCAGCAAAATTATTAAAACTAATTGAAATCAGTCCATCGCAATTTCTACCTCCATCTGGAGCAAGAAGATGTAATTTTGATCCTAAACTATGCCCTATGCGTATTACTTTTAACTCATAGCCAATTCTAATTATAAGTTTTCTTCTGCAATTTCTTAACTTCTGCCACGCGCAATTTGCCAGACCTTGATGATCTAAGCCAGGTAGATAACTATAAGCATGGATTGCTATATTTCTTTTTTCTAAGTTTTGTATAAGATTTCTATAACTAATATTGGGAGATGAAGCTAAATAACTACCACCAATAATTTCTACTAGCATTGAAGGGCGGGACGGCCAAATACACCAAACTTTGTCTATATTTCTCCATTTAGTCATTGAAGGTTAGCTAAATATGAATCTACAATTTTTATTTTTATATCATCGGGCCATTCGTTCAGGATATTGCGCAACTTCCGACTATTTGTACATTCATTCACAAAAGAGATTAAACTGTTTGACTCATGTTGAAATATTTTAATATAATTAGAGTTAAAGAAATTAATTTTTTCAGAATAATCCATCAGAATGATAATAATTTTAAATATCTATAGTGAATTTGTAAAGCATTAATTTTTTAACGTTTTGAGCAGATGAGAGGAAGATTTGATATAATTATACTAGCAATATTTAAGTGCTTTGGAAAAAGAGAAGAAACAAATTGTCAAAGCTCAAGAATGGGTAATTCAATTTAATGGAAAGATAAAACATGCGGTTAAGAATTTGGAGATAGATTTAAAAGCGAAATCTAATAAAGATAGTCACTGATTCAATTATATAAAATTTGGATTAGTTTATTGATTCATCCAGCAATATCTCCCCAGTAGGTTCATCATTGATTTGTTCACGACGCTCATTTCCATTTGTAAGATCAGATTGCACATTGGTTTCAAGAGGTACAGCTGATTCATCTCTTTGAAGAACCTGATTTTCTGGCGCTTCATTTCTTACGGGCACATTGTCAATAAGGATTCTTTTAGGTATGTTCAATCCATCTTGGCAGTACCTACATTCTGAGCTGTTAAGTCTGAATAAGTTCAGCGTCATAGTATTTAAGCATTTTTCACATTTACGGCTTTGTGGAGGCGGTATATTCATAATATCCTCTATATAAAGTTGGAATAAGGAAATTTCTCCTGCTAATCATAGTAGCGTAATTTTAGATATAATTTATTATTTCTAACTTTTTTCTTGAATGAGATAGCTTGTTTAGTCCTGATTGGATAATAGGTACTATAGTAAAAGGTATCAAAAATCCATGTAACTAAATTAGATGAGTGCTGTTCTAAAAGATCTATTCCGAACAACTAAGATGTATTGGTAAATAAAAATATATATAGTAACACAAATTCTATGTAAGTATCATCTAACATAATATGATTAATTATAATACATTCGCTTTTAAGGATATTAAAAGATCATTTCTTTTTACTTATAATGATTTAATAACTAGATTATATAAATTAGATTTTAATATACCTATAATTATTTTAATCACAGGTATTAGTTATTTTTGGGGTGTATGGGATGACTCATCTCAGAGTCTCACAGCTCATGATGAAGGTTTATATGTTGGAAGAGCAAGATTAATGCTAGACAAAGGCAATTGGTTTACACCCTTTGCTGAGCCACATCATAAAACTGTAGGCAGCTACTGGTTGATAGCTATGAGTATCAGAATTCTTGGTTTTTCTGAATATTCTTCAAGATTACCTAGTTCTATTTTTTCAATATTAAGCTCAATATTAATATATTACATCGGGAGAGAATTCCTCTCTAATAGGGGAGCTTTAGTTTCGGCTTTGATATTGCCTTCAATGCCCTTATGGATTCAATATAGTAGATATGCAAGCCCAGATATGCCATTCGTATTTTGTATTTTGTTAATTATATATTGCTTGGTAAAAATCAATCATCCAAGAAATCATATCATATACTTTTTTACATTAGGTCTTTTTATATCACTCTCATTTCTTCTTAGAAGTTTCATGTTGGCTTTACCATTATTTGCATTAGTACCAGTTTTTCTACATACAAAGATATTTACCAACCATAGATATTTTTTCTACGTTATTTCTGGTATTTGTATAGGATTAGTACCTAGCATAATTTCTTTAATATTTGCTATTAACCAATATGGAAACGACTCAGTTTTATCACTACTAGGCTTTGCAAAGGATAAGGCTGTTGGTGGCTATTCATTAAAAAGCCTTATATTTTATCCCTCTAATTTGGCTGCTTTGTCATTCCCAATGATTTTATTGGCATTACCAGGACTACGTACTATTTCGAAGCATACAAATAAGTCTATCCTAGGTATTGTACTTTACTTTCCGCTAATATATCTATTTATACTATCCATACTATCTAGTAGACATGCCCATTACTCTTTGATACTCTATCCTTTTATTTCTCTATACTGTGGTAGAAGTTTTGATGAATTAATCTTCAATAATAATAAATTAGATAAAAATTATATATTTTCTATTGGAATTATATTTTCCACCTTTGCAATTATTAGCCTAGGACTGTCCTTGACAATCAACAATGAATACAGCCCTCAATTGATTCAAGAAAATAAATTATTGTTTATTAATATTATACCATTAAGTATATTCTATTGTGGAACTGGAATATATCTAATTACAAGGAATATTTTTAATAGGCAAATAATACTTGCTATTGCTCTATTATGCCTAGTTCAAAATCTCACATTTATCAACTTATATAGTAAAGGGTTGATGGGTAATCCTAATCCAAAGATTAAACAATTTATATCCAGACAAGATGTATCTGAAGTCCTGAATAAAGAAATTATATATCTTTTAAATATGAATGGTAAGGAAAGAACACTTATTCAATCCTATTTCCCAACCTTTCAACATATAAATGAGATTAATCAATTAGGGAATGATCCGAATTATCTAATGGTTAAAAAAGATGAATTTGAAGTTCTTGCAAAAACAAGTATAAAATTTGATGTTGAAGTGATATCAAAATATAATGATTGGTATTTAGCTTATGTTGATAAACTGTAAATATTTTAAATTCAATATTGTATTTCTACAAAAAAGATGAAATTAGTTATTATTACTAAAGGCCTCCACCATTACAAAAATTAGTGGCTACTGCTCGGATTTCTTTTTGAGTTAGCATGTTATTTTTATCATAAATATCTTCAACAATACTTTTTGAATCGTTTATGCATTGATTATGTATACTAGCTTGCTTAACTAATGGTTGAATGTAAACCAGAATTAATGAGGCAATAAAGATTATTGATATTGGACGTCTATTGGAGGAATAAAAATTTCTAGTTTTCTTTTTATTTATAAGGAAACTGCGGAGGAGTGAGTCTGGTAATCCTATTTGTACAAAGAGCAGCTCAACCCACCATGGAAGTGCTGTTTTGGTATTTGACTTACTCATTCCATTTCCTCCAGAAGATGCAGAGAGAGAATTGGTCTCCTATTAAGAAGAATTCTTGACATTTTAACCTGCGATGCAAATTCTTCAATTATTTTCTAATGGCAAGCTATCCTCAGACTTATATTTTAAGCTTTTCAATCACTCCTAAAATAAATAATACAATATAATATAAAAATTATATTCTTTTCTAATATCAGTATATATAGATATGATTACAAATGTGTATTAATCATAAATATATCTTAAATCATTGCCTGAAATGAACCAAGAGCTACGCTATTATTACACTTCTCAGGTTTGATTCAATGCCTAAGAAAAGACGAAAATTAAATCGAGACCTTGAAAATATGATTGCATCAGCTTTCAAAAAAGTTGAGCTTATCACTGCACAAATTAATGATATTCAAGAGGAAGGTATACAATCAGAATATCGATCTGCATTTGATGCGGTCGCCAATACATATGTTTCATTGAAAACCTTGTACGATGCCGAAGGCTTTACGCCAAACACTGAGCAATTAAGCCAACGATACATGGAACTAATGCATCAATTTGAACATGAATATGAAATATAGATATATTTTTGAGAAATCTAATGAATAAGAGTCTAATCACTTGTTATACACTCGTATTATTCTCGATTTTATTTATAGGCACGAATGCTAATACTCACGAATTGAGGAAATTACATAAGCTTTGCCTTAGGGCTTCTGATTATAAAGGATGCATAGATTCTAATAAGTTATATTCAGATTCTAATGGCATAGACTTCTTTGATATTAATAATATATGGAGATTGTATGGCCCCTTGAGAATAAATTGGTCTGCTTGGAACTCTAAAGGAAATAATCACGTTGCTCCAGCCTTAAATAGAGACGATAAGCCTATTTATATAGCTATCAATTGCAAAAAAAATAAATTGAATACTACTGGAGTAGATCGTAAATGGAAAGGTTGGTTCCATCCAGACCATGACTTTGAAAATCAACTTTTAAATGATTATTGTCTAACTAATAGATAGCTAATTTATTATTTATTAAAAGCACAAAGTATTATTTTTTATAAGGTATGACTTGAATTGATATTGGCTCTGGATCAGGCAGTAAGGGCAATACATCAAAATCATTTATTTTCCGTGTATTTTCAGTGCAATTTAAATCTGCAAATTTATCGCTACAATATTCCTTTGTGTGATTTTCTTCAGCTACTAAAGTTGAGGTTTGGAAAATTAATATTCCTAATAATAGTATGTGTTTTTTCAATTTTTTTTATAATTTATATTGTCGGAGGAGGAAATCAAGTCTTCATTATAAAATAATTATTAATATTGTGTTTCGCCTGTTTAAGTTAGGCTTATTTGCGAATGGGTGAATATAGGCTAGATCTAAGAAGGGAAATTTCATGTCTCTATACGAAGTCACTGAACTTGACGAGGCAATGAATGCGATTAAAGAAGAGATGCTTAAGGATCGTACTGAATCATTGCTACAAGAGAAAAATAATGTTGAATATAATCTGGAATCAATTGAATTTAGCTAATAATTTTTCTAATTTAGATTCTAATAAACTTTTATCTAATTGAGTTACTACAAATACTTCTTGAACACTGTTACCTTTTCTTGTTAGAAGCTTATAACCACCCATTATTTTTTTCGTTACTTTAATCTTCATGCCGTTGCTTCTGGCCTTTGTCTGTTTTATGACACCTGGGACCACTGTTTTAATGCGATTATCATTTGCTAATTGTTTAAGTATAGGAATAATTCCTTCTATATATGTGCTATGAGTAATTACAATTCGTCCCATTCATTTCTAATCTATGTATATCTGCACGTTTGATTTGTCGATAAGATATTTTAACTGCCACAAGAAGCCAAAGTTCTGATAAATCCTTAGCATCTTTCTAATGGGGCCATAGTTAAGCCTCTACTGGATAGTTGATGGTGATATAACTCAGCTTGTTCTAATGGACCACACCAAACCTCGGCTGCCCCTTCTGTATCAACTTTTGTGGTTAGGGTCCATGCCCTGTCTTTTGTCATGCCTGGAATTATCTTGCAAAGTGAATTTGAAACGTGTTCAAAGGTGTTGATGTCGTCATCTAAAACTATTACACGTGCTTCAGGATATTGAACGGTCTGCTTTGACCGCTCTAGAACTGTTCCTGTTCCAGGAGATGAAGAAACCATGATCTTGGTAAATATAGCAACTTATTTGCGTCCCTTGGTCTATTCTGGTGGTCAAAGCTTTTGTTGACTCTATGTTGTTTACCTTTGCATGGGCTGCATTGGCTGCAGTGTTTACTCTTTCAATTGCCATGGTTGTTTGGGGAAGGAATGGTGATGGCTCAATAGACTTCTAAAAATTTCACTGTGGACTGGAATTCAGGTACAACAAATACAGTACTGAGCATAACTGCGCTCATACTACTGCTTTTTGTTACCTTCTCTGTAATATATCTTTCATATGTTGAATTTAAAGATCGTAGGAGAAGAGATAAATAAATTAGTATCCATAACTAAACTTAAATATTCTAAATCTCTATAAATTAACTAATCATATATTTTTTGATTTTTTTCTTTTTCTATCCTGCTCTACAGCTTCTTTCATTAATTCTAGTGCCTGATTGATCTTCTCAAGATTTGAAGAATATTGGGTAATATCTCTTTCTACTCTTTCTTTTGAAAAGCCAAATTCTATTGAGACTTCTTTTAGGGTTTCTTGAATTGAATTTTGCACCTTTTCATCAAATTCTGTTAGCTCTCCAAGAAGTGTTGATAGGCCTATTGTTGTCAGTCGCGAGTAATGATTATTGCCCTTAGCAAGAATTTCTATTTCCTTCTCCAGTTTGCCTGGTGCACCAGCTCCTTTGTTCTTTAACCATTGTTCCTTTTCTTTTGAAGAAATTCCTTTAATCGCTTTAAGTCCCTGAATGGCTTTTTCCCTGATGGAGATAGGGTCAAAGCCATTGCTTAGGCATATTGCATCGAAAAGCCTTTCCAGGTGTTCTTCTGGTCTGTAGCCACGAGTAAAGGACTCAAAAGCCGTCGTTAGCCCTATGGCAAATATTGTGTCCCTTTTAAAACTTTTTTGATGACCCAATAAATGAAGTTCTACAAGCAATTCATCGGTAACTTTCCTGTAAATAGGCGGGATCACATATGGAAAAGCATTGTGGAATGCTTTTTTGCTGTCAGCAATGGTCTGTCTTTCTCTCAATTGTCTTAACAGGTCTAATTCTTAAATGACCATAGCTCCAGGCTTGCCACAGTTAAGATTGTGTAAACCCATAAGAGACAAAATGATCCCAATAGTCATTGAAGAGTCTGGGCGAGGGGAAAAAGCATTTGATATTTATTCTCGCCTACTCAGAGAAAGAATTATTTTCCTTGGTGAGCCAGTCACCAATGATTCTGCAAACCGTGTAGTTGCTCAATTACTTTTTTTAGAGGCAGAAGACCCGGACAAGGATATTTTCCTGTATATAAACTCACCTGGAGGTTCCGTTTACGATGGTCTTGGGATTTTTGATACTATGCAGCATGTAAAACCTGATGTTCATACTGTTTGTGTAGGTCTTGCTGCAAGTATGGGTGCTTTTTTGCTTTGTGCAGGAGCTAAAGGTAAGAGAAGTAGTCTTCTTCATTCAAGGATAATGATTCACCAACCTCTAGGTGGTGCAAGTGGTCAGGCTAGTGATATAAGGATCCAGGCAGATGAAATTCTTTTCCTAAAATCTAAACTAAATAAAGAACTCTCCCTTAGGACAGGTCAACCATTGGAAAGAATTGAAGAAGATACTGATAGAGACTTTTTTATGTCCCCTTCTGAGGCAATGTCGTATGGGATTATCGATTCAATTTTAAATAAAAGACCAGTTAATCCTGTTTGAATTGTAAGTTCACTTTTAATTATATTTATCTAAATTGAGATGAATTATTATTTATGGCTTTAAATATTGATTTGTCCTTTCTTTTTGTGGAATATTTGTAAATGATGAAAGTATCTGAGAAAATTCATCTCCATCTATTGTTTCTTTTTCTATTAAGACCTCAACTAACTTATCCATTGCTTCTCTGTTTTCTTGAACAATAAGCAGTGTTTCTTTATAGCAAAGTTTAACCATGTCTCTAACTTGCTCATCTATTTGTCTCGATATTGCATCAGATATATCAGTTCTTGTCATCAAATCCCGCCCAAGAAAAACTTCCTGGCTATCACCTTCTAGAGAAACAGGTCCCAAATCACTCATGCCAAATTTAGTAACCATTTGGCGAGCCATGGAAGCAACTTGCTGAATGTCACCACCTGCTCCAGTAGTTACTTCTTGTTTTCCAAATATCACATCTTCGGCAGCCCTGCCACCCAATGCCCCCATGATTCTAGCTTTCAGTTGTGCTCTACTGACTAGCATTTGATCATCATCTGGAGAGAACCAGGTAAGCCCTTTGGCTTGGCCTCTTGGAATTACAGTTACTTTTTGTACTGGGTCATGTGCTTTTACCAAAGTACCTATTAGTGCATGACCAACTTCATGGTAGGCAATTAACCGTTTGCTTTTTCCATCGGTTAGAGGTTGCCCTTCCATTCCTGCAATAATTCTATCTACAGCATCATCAATCTCGGTTAGAGTTATTGACTCTTTTCTTCTTCTTGCAGTTAATATTGCAGCCTCATTTAACAGATTGGCAAGATCCGCTCCTGTAAATCCAGGAGTTCTTCTTGCAATGTTCTCGAGAGAAAGATTATCTGAAAGTTTTTTATTTCTTGAATGAACCTTTAATATCGAAAGACGTCCTTTTATATCAGGTGCATCAACCATTACTTGCCTATCGAATCGACCAGGCCTCATTAGGGCCGAATCAAGTACATCCGGTCTATTTGTTGCAGCAATAATGATAATTCCGCTATTCCCTTCAAATCCATCCATTTCGGTAAGAAGTTGATTTAGGGTTTGTTCGCGTTCGTCGTTGCCTCCACCAATACCAGCACCTCTTTGTCGTCCAACAGCGTCAATTTCATCTATAAATATCAAACAAGGACTATTTTCCTTTGCTCTTTTAAAAAGGTCTCTAACTCTACTTGCTCCTACACCTACAAACATTTCTACAAATTCCGACCCTGAAAGTGAAAAGAAAGGAACTCCAGCTTCACCAGCAATTGCCTTAGCTAAAAGTGTTTTACCTGTACCTGGAGGGCCAACAAGTAAGACTCCTTTTGGTATTTTTGCTCCTACAGAAGTAAAACGTTCTGGTTGTTTTAAGAAAGTGACGACTTCTTGCAGATCTTGCTTGGCTTCCGATACACCTGCCACATCATCAAATTTCACACCAGTTTCTGCTTCCATTGCAAAACGAGCCTTTGTTTTCCCAAATTGCATTGCCTGGCCTGGACCACCAGGCATTGAGTTTGATCTTCGTGCCAGGAACACAAGACCGCCAATTAAAATCAAGGGAAATAAGAGATTGCCAAGGATACCTAACCCCGGCGGGGCAGTTTTAGCTGGATGGATATCAAAGCTGATTCCTTCATCTTTTAGCTTATTAATTAATTCAGGTGCCAGTCCAGGAAGTTCAACTCGAATTTTCTGCACTCGATTATCTAGATCTGGATCTACGGCCTCAACTACTGCATTTCTGCCTCCCTCATAAATATCTACTGATGTAACCCTGCCTGCATTTACGTAATCAAGAAAACGTCCATAACTCATCCTTGATATCGCCGCATTCCTTGTTGTAACGGTTGTTTTGTTTGATTTAAGGTCATTGTTTAGGTTTGAGCTCCCTAAAATTTGCCATGAAAGCAGTAATACCATCCCTATAGGGAGTAACCAGAGGGTTATTACGCGCCATTTCTGATTCATCAGTTCTTTGAAACTTCAGTTGATTGTAAAGGGATTTGTCCCAAGAGTGCTTGCAAAAAATGTTTCAATGTTGATTTAATAAGCACTTTGATGATTGAATTGAATTTTGCTCTCCGAAGTTTATAAATTAAAAGCATATATATTGTATTATTTAAATAGAAGAATTTATATGCTTTATTATCTATAGAGAGATTTATTCCTTAAGCTTTGGCATCGTAAGTTTCTATATTCTATTTGATAAAAATTATATTTGAATTTCCTATAAACTTCTAAGTGCAATTATGGGGTCTAGTTTTGCAGCTCGTTTTGCTGGAAGAACTCCAAATATTAGGCCTATTGACCCTGATAATGTAACAGT
Source organism: Prochlorococcus sp. AG-363-P15 (assembly GCA_003278175.1). GTDB lineage: Bacteria > Cyanobacteriota > Cyanobacteriia > PCC-6307 > Cyanobiaceae > AG-363-K07. The sequence continues at coordinate 13,317 of QCGF01000019.1, read as the reverse complement.
TGTCATAACAGTCGAAAGACTGATGCTAGCTGGCAGTGGTGTCAAGGTTGAAACGGCTAAGACCGTCCCTAAACCTACAGATGTCCCGATAACTCCACCTAGACTTGCGAGGATAAGTGACTCGATAAGAAATTGAGTAAGAACATCAGATGATTTTGCTCCAAGCGCCTTCCTTAAACCAATTTCTTCTGTCCTTTCACTAACAGAAACTAACATGATATTCATTATTCCTATGCCTCCAACTAAAAGAGATACACCTCCTATGGCTGCAAGCATTAATGTTAGCCCACCTGTAATAGTACTAACTATTTGGAGAGCGTCTTTTTGAGACCTAACAGCAAAATCATCGTCTCTAATAATCTTATGCCTTTGCCTTAGTAGATTGGTGATTTGAAATTTAGCTGCCCTAGTGCTCTCTTCATTTTTTGCTTCCACACTGATAAAACTTAGGCTTACTCCAAAGGTAGGATCTCTTCCTGTTATTCGACTAACCATAGTTGATATTGGTATATAAGCATTCTCATCTTGGTTATTGCCAAAAACAGCACCTTTTGGTGACATGATCCCGACAACTTTGAATGATTGATCCTTTACTCTTATGCTATTTCCAATTGCATTGCTGTATGGAAAAAGTTTTGTTTTTAAATCTGGTCCAAGTACAATTATATTCCTTGCTGACTCTAGATCCTGTTTATTAATAAAACGTCCATTTGAGATTTCAAAACTCCTAACAGGTAAGAAATTAGGAGTCACACCAGAGATTGAACTTGTAGCACTTCTAGATTCAAATTGAACCACTTCATTGGAAGTTATTTGAGGAGCAACTCTATTAATAGATGGGACTTGATCTGCAATTGCATATGCATCTTCTAATACTAGATTCCTTGGGAAGGCAACGCCTCTTCTTCTGGTATCGTTATTTCCTGGAACTACAAATAATACATTTGCACCTAAGTTACTAAGTTGATTTTTTGCAAGGTTTTGAGCTCCACGACCTACTCCAACAAGTGTTATAACGGAGGCATTACCTATTACTATGCCTAACATTGTTAGGAGACTTCTTAACCTATTCGATTGAAGTGTATTAAGAGCCATAGAGAAAGACTCCCCAAAGGCTAGTTTCTTAGACATATCCAACTTTGATTAAATCTGTAGATCCACTTACATCCGTAAGTGTTCCTGCAGTCTCAACAACTAGATCATTCTTCTTGAGTATTCCCATTTTTTTTGCTTCCTTACTCGCAAGTTTAAATGTTTTCGTTGTACTTTCCTGATTCTCTATTAGTAAAGGGGTTACGCCCCAAACTAGTTGAAGTCTTCTTGCTACTGAAAGTTCATTTGTAATCGCAAGTATTGGTGTCGCCGGTCTAAACTTACTAACATTATGTGCTGTTGCACCACTCTTAGTTAATGGCAGTATTGCTGCTGCATTTAATTGTCCAGCAATACTACTAACTGCTGCACTAATTGCATTAGGGATTGTACTAGGAAGATTACTTTCTATAGATCGCTGTGGATAATCACGTTCAATTCTTCTGGCAATTGTAGCCATTGTCTTAACAGCTTCGACTGGGTAATCACCGACTGCGGTTTCATTTGAAAGCATTACAGCGTCTGTTCCATCTAATATTGCATTAGCCACATCACTTACTTCTGCCCTCGTAGGCCTTGGGCATGATGCCATTGAGTCAAGCATTTGTGTGGCTGTGATTATTGGAATGCCAAGGCTATTGGCTTTCCTGATGAGTTCTTTTTGCAGGAGTGGTACTTCCTCTGCAGGCATTTCAACTCCCAAATCTCCTCTTGCAACCATCACTCCGTCGCAAAGAGGGATGATTGCTTCTATTTGATCAATAGCTTCGAACTTTTCTATCTTTGCGACCACTGGGGTGCTGTAGCCATGGGCCTTAATTAATTCTTTTATCTCATACATATCATCTGGGTTTCTGACAAAACTCAATGCAACCCAATCGACGCCTCTTTTTAGTCCAAAACTTAGATCATCTTTGTCTTTATCAGTTAGTGCCTTTATTGATAGCTGAACATCTGGAAAGTTAACTCCTTTGTTGTTAGATAGAACTCCTCCTACTGTTACTTTGCAATGCAAAACCTGCTCGCTAATTTCAACATCCTCTACCATCATCTCAACCCGTCCATCATCCAAGAGAATCCTGCTTCCTATAGGAACCTCATTGGCTAATTTTTTGTAGGTAACATTTGCAATCTCTTGAGAACAATCTATCTCTTTTGAGGTTAACGAAAATGTGTCTCCAGGATTAAGTGTTATAGGACCAGTTTTAAATTTTCCTAAGCGAATTTTGGGGCCCTGAAGATCTTGAAGAATTCCGATATGAACCCCAAGCTCTTTTGAGACCTTGCGAATAGTGTCTATTCGTTCTGAATGCTCTTTGTGGTCACCATGAGAAAAGTTGAGTCTAAAGGTGGTTGCACCAGCTAGTACCAGCTCTTTAATGCGTTCAGGACTTTCAGTGGCTGGACCAATAGTGGCTACTATCTTTGTCCTTCTTGTTAGATCAATCTCGGGCATCAAATAAACCTGTGATCTTGCGGAAAATACCATTCTGTTGTCACAGGCAATGTCTTGTCCATTCTTTTGTCTTTCCACTATGAACCTAAATGAATACCAGTGCAAAGCTCGTGAAACTGCTTTATACCCGAATGTGGGTGAAAACCCTATATATCCAACACTTGGTCTTACTGGTGAGGCAGGCGAAGTGGCCGACAAGGTTAAGAAAGTTATTCGAGACCGGAATGGAGTATTTGATCAAGATGCTAAAGATGCAATTAAGTTGGAACTTGGTGATGTCCTGTGGTATGTATCTCAGTTGAGTAGTGAGTTGGGTTTTGAGTTGGAGAATGTTGCGATTTCAAACTTGGAAAAACTGTCAAGCAGATCTTTAAGAGGAAAGATCTCTGGAGATGGTGATATTCGTTAGAATTAAGACAATTGATGTTTTGTATATTCAATATTATTTTTATGGTGTTAAATCTAAAATTATTGCATTATTACCACTAATTATTTAGTACACAACTGCAGTACTGAATACTGAAAGTGCTGCAGTTCCTAAAAGTTGTTGAAGTAGATTTAGCACTACAAAGGCAAGGATCGGGGAAATATCAATTCCTCCAATCGCAGGAATTAAACCACGAAATGCATTTAGATATGGATCAGTTATCGAACTAATACTGCTTAGGATAGGATTGCTCCAGTCGAGGTTTGGGAACCAACTGAGAAGTACTCTAATTATCAAGATTAGAGAGTATATTTCGAGGGTCTGCGTGAGGACTTGTAGAAAAGTGGCCAAGATTTCCATGGTTTTGAATTAGTGGGTTTTGAGCTTTATGCAGCCTTTATGGGCTCACTAGAACTTATATCAGGCAGGACAGAAAATGTTCTATGAAACTTCTCTGTGAGAGTTATCCAATATGACCGCCCTTCGCTTTGTCGTTTCCTTTCAACAAAGTTTTGAGAAACCAACTCTTTGATGTGGTCATAAGCGCCAGATCCTCTTAGGTCTACTAAATCAGATTGAAGTATTCGTTTTTTTAATGCAATAGTTGCAAGAGTTCTTAACGCTCCTAGCGAAATATCAACAGGAAGCAAGTCTTGAACGAGTTCTCCCAGCCCTTTGCGAAGTTGGAGGCTGTATAGGCCATTTTGCTCTTGAATATCTAATGCAGTATCCCTTTGGGCATATCCAGCCATTAGAGCAAATAGGGCTTGCTCTAAGGATTCTTGCGTTTCTTGGGTTAACTCAGCCATCTCTTTGAGAGACAAAGGTCTTCCCTTTAAGTAAAGGATTGCCTCTAATCGAGCAGGAAGTGAAATGTCTGCTGATTGACCTTGCGAATTAATTGAAGAATCAATGGCCATATTTGGCCTTGCAATTGGATAAATCAAAATACCGTGGTTATCAAGCCTGTGCACCAAGAAATATTTTGTATGCGGGATTTTCGCTTTCATTCCAGCTTTTGTAGCCAAGATTCTTCAGGAATTCTTCCCAGGCTTTTATCTCAGATTCTGGAACTAATACCCCAACAACGATTCTGCCGACATCTGCGCCATGATTTCTATAGTGAAATATGCTGATGCTCCAATCAGGCTTAAGAGTATTTACGAATTTCATTAATGCTCCAGGCCTCTCAGGAAATTCAAAACGATATAGCAATTCGTTCAATGCATTTTCTGAATTGCTTTGGTTAGAACTCTGTAAGCGGCCTCCAACCATATGCCTTAGATGCATTTTTGATAGTTCGTCTGAACTTAAATCCAGACATTTAATTCCTGAATTTTCAAATTGCGTGACAAGTTTTTCGTGATCCTGAATCCCTTGAACTTCAACTCCCATGAAAATTTGGGCGGTTGAATTACCAGACATTCGGTAGCTGAATTCAGTTAGATTTCTGCTGCCTAAAACTTCGCACAATCTTTTTAGACTTCCTGCTTTCTCAGGAATCTCTATAGCAAGCATTGACTCCCTTGCTTCTCCTAACTCTGCTCTTTCAGCGACAAACCTAAGTCGATCAAAATTCATATTTGCGCCACAAGCAACTGCGACTAGGTTCTTATTAATTAGTCCACGTTTTGATACATCTGCCTTAAGCCCTGCTATTGCAAGTGCGCCAGCAGGTTCAAGAATTGAACGCGTGTCTTCAAAAACATCTTTTATAGCCGCACAAATTTCATCAGTAGTTACTGTCACCATGGAATCAACATATTTTTGAGCTAATGCAAAAGTATGCACACCAACTTTCCTTACAGCAACTCCATCGGCAAATAAACCTACATCTTTTAGTTCTATTCTTTCGCCTTTATTTAATGAGTCTGTCATTGCGGCTGCATCCTTAGGCTCAACACCAATTATCTTTATTTGTGGCCATAAGTTCTTGATATATGCGGCGATTCCGCTTATTAGTCCACCTCCACCGACGGCTACATAGATCGCATCTGGCAGCATTTCACTTTGTCTAAGTATTTCAATAGCGATAGTTCCTTGTCCTGCGATTACTTCAGGGTCATCAAATGGGTGAATGAAGGTAAGACCTTCTTCCTTGCTAATTCTCAAAGCTTCTTTATAAGACTCGTCATAGGTTTCGCCATGCAAGATCACTTCAGCTTTATGTCCATAAACTGCGTTTACTTTCGTTGCAGGTGTGGTTACGGGCATAACTATTACTGCTCTGCAATTTAAATGCTCAGCACTAAGAGCCACACCTTGAGCATGATTTCCAGCGCTAGAAGCTATAACACCTTTGCTTAACTGATTTTCTTTGAGTTGGGCCATACAGTTGTAGGCACCTCTTAACTTAAAAGAAAAAACCGGTTGTAGGTCCTCACGCTTTAGCCAAATCTCGTTACCCAAGCGACTTGTTAGGTTTTTTGCTAATTCAAGCGGGGTTTCGACAGCAATGTCATAAACGCGAGCCCTAAGAATTTTTTGTAAATAGTCGTCCATTAGGTCATTTTGCAATTAAATACATAGTTGTTTTCATGAATGAATTAGTTATTAGGTAATAATGTCACCTAACTGAGGCCTAAACCTCTTAGATTGATTCAGTCGGTTGAGAAGGAGAATGCGTTTAAGTGATTTAACCCATCCAAATCAGCTTCATGGCTTGACCACAGCTGAATTGGAAGATGTTGCCTGTCAGATAAGGGAACGACACCTACAGGTCGTTTCAACAAGTGGTGGGCATTTGGGCCCTGGGTTAGGGGTTGTTGAGTTAACAATTGCGTTATATCAAACTCTTGACTTGGATGTGGATAGAGTTGTTTGGGATGTGGGACATCAGGCTTACCCACATAAGCTATTAACTGGACGCTATGAGAACTTTGATACGCTTCGGCAACAGAAAGGTGTAGCAGGTTATCTAAAGCGAGCAGAGAGTTCCTTTGATCATTTTGGGGCTGGACATGCAAGTACTTCTATATCTGCAGCCCTTGGCATGGCCTTGGCACGTGATCAAAGAAACCAGCATTTTAAATGTGTTTCAGTCATTGGAGATGGAGCACTTACAGGCGGGATGGCATTAGAGGCAATTAATCATGCAGGTCATTTACCCAATACACCATTTTTAGTAGTCCTAAATGATAACGACATGTCTATTTCTCCTCCTGTAGGAGCATTGTCTAGTTATTTAAATCGCATGCGGCTTAGTCCCCCAATTCAATTTATATCTGACAGTGTTCAGGAGAGTGTGAAGAACCTTCCATTTATGGGAGGAGAGCTTCCTGCTGAATTCAAATCATTGTCGGGCAGCATGAGAAGACTTGCCGTGCCAAAGGTTGGGGCAGTATTTGAAGAGCTTGGTTTTACTTATATGGGGCCAATTGATGGACATGATATTTCTGAGATGGTTCGTACATTTAATTCTGCACATAAAGCTGGTGGCCCTGTCTTGGTTCATGTCGTTACGACTAAAGGAAAGGGTTACCCATATGCCGAGGCTGATCAAGTTGGATATCACGCTCAATCTGCATTTGATCTGACTACAGGTAAATCTCTACCAGCTAAAACTCCTAAGCCTCCAAGCTATAGCAAAGTTTTTGGTCAAACATTAGTGAAATTATGTGAGCAGGATAGTTCAGTAATAGGAATCACAGCTGCTATGGCAACTGGAACTGGTTTAGACCTTTTGCAAAAAGCCAATCCGAAACAATATGTAGATGTAGGTATTGCTGAACAACATGCCGTGACACTTGCAGCCGGCATGAGTTGTGAGGGATTGAAGCCAGTTGTAGCGATATATAGCACTTTTCTGCAAAGAGCATATGACCAATTGATTCATGATGTTGGCATTCAGAATCTTCCGGTAACTTTTGTTTTAGATAGAGCTGGAATCGTTGGAGCAGATGGCCCTACTCATCAAGGTCAATATGACATTAGTTATTTAAGATCTGTCCCTAACTTTACTGTAATGGCTCCCAAAGATGAGGCTGAACTGCAGTCAATGTTGGTGACTTGTTTGCAACATAAAGGACCGGCTGCTTTAAGAATTCCGCGAGGTTCTGGTGAAGGTGTACCACTTATGGAGGAAGGTTGGGAACCATTAAAGATAGGTAGAGGAGAATTACTAATAGAAGGAGATGATTTGCTAATTGTTGCTTATGGAGCAATGGTACCTCCAGCTATTAAAACAGCCGCGCTTTTGGAGGAATCAGGTATTAAATCAACAGTGATAAATGCTAGATTTCTCAGACCTCTAGATCAAGCACTAATTCATCCTTTGGCCAGAAGAATTGGTAAAATTGTAACTATGGAAGAAGGTGCACTGCCAGGAGGTTTTGGTTCGGCTGTAATTGAATCTCTTTCAGATCAAGAGATTCTAATACCCTCTCTAAGGATTGGTATACCTGATAAATTAGTTGATCATGCAACTCCTAAACAAAGTAAAGAAGCTTTAGGATTGACTCCTGATCAAATGTGTAACCAAATAAAAAATAAATTTGCTTTAGATTCTAAAGAATCTTTATTCTCTTCAAACCCCTCAAATCAATCATTTAATGGTTGATATCTTTTGGATGTATTGATTGCTGGAGCAGGTCCAGCGGGATCTAGACTTGCAGGGAATCTTGCTGGGAAAGGCCTCTCGGTAATTCTTGTAGAGAAGTTAGCTAAAGCTAGTCAAAATGCATTTTCTAGTGCAGTTGTCCCAATTGACTCAATAAGAAGTGGTTTAATTCCAGAAGAATCTGTATCTTCATATTGGAAATCCTGGAATATATTTGATCCCCAAGGGATAGCACATCAATGGACGAATCCTCAATGCCTTGGGGCTGTACTTGACTTTCAAAAGCTAAGAGAGAATTTATGGCAAAAGGCAATAGATCAAGGTGTTATTTTTTTAAGTGGATGTTATGTAAAAAGTGCTTTATCAACAAAGGATTATGTAGAGGTCATAATTGTTGGTCCACATCAAGAGGTTATGACAAAGAGAGTCCTATTTGTTGTAGATGCAACTGGTCATAGTCGATTATTAATAGGGAAAAAACAACGAGATTCTAACTTTAATGGGGATAAAATTTTGATAGGTTCTGGTATAGAGTGGATTATAAAAGTAGATATTAATCAGTTTAAAAGGTGGGATGATCGAATAACGTTCTTTCTTGGTTCTAAATGGGTAAAAAATGGGTATGCATGGATATTCCCAATGGCTGATTGTAAACTCAAAGTTGGAGTTTGCTCTCTGCCTCCATTAGATGAACGTAAAATTAATTATAATCAAATTAATTTGTTGGCATTAAAGAATTTAATTTCTAGATTTGACATGGTCGATTCCCCTGTCACTGATAAGCATGGAGGCATTATAAATAGCACAATTAACAGAAGAGAAGCTCATTACTCTGGAAGAATAATTGGAGTAGGTGATGCTGTTAGTACCGCTAATTTACTTGGTGGTGAGGGAATTAGGCATGCACTCTTAAGTGCTGACGTTCTTGCACCTTTATTAGTAAAAGCTTGTAAATTATCTAGTAATTCAAATGGCTATTTTCTGTTATTACATAAATATCAAAAACAACTTAGTCGAAAGCTTGGATGGCGTTGGGCTATATCAAATAGATTGGCAAAGAAAACATGGTGGAATTTGTCAGATCAAAAGGGTGATAAACGCATTCAAATGCTAATAAAATCGCTTTCATTAAAAGCTAGCGCTGATGAAATCAGCGCTTTGCTCTTTGATTATCGATTTGAGCGTTATGGATTTAGGCTCCTTCCATACCTCTTGATGGGTTGGCGTGGAGTTTAGGCACCATAAAGAGCAATCTTCTTTTTAGAGAGCTCCTCTAGCAGCAAGACCAAGAATGGCACCAATTCCCAATATGTGACCCAAGGCATTTGCTCCTACAACAGAAGCATGACTTAATCCACCGAAGAATTGAGAGTTTGGTAGTTGGAAACCTTCGTTAGGCCTAGCAATATTGGCTCTGGCAATTGCATATGCAAAAACATTGCAAGCAATCATTACAGCAGCACATTTAGGCGACCACTGGAAGGTAGCTGGGTCTGCAGCAGCCAATAAGGTCGAAATCATGGACACCGGAAGCGACCCTTATATTTTCGGTCATGATTTGCCTTTCAGCAAAAAGATGTATTGCCTCTTAAGAGTTTTTCACTACCTTAGTTTGCTGACTTTGTGCAAAACCTATTGCTACCATTGCGTCACTCAAAGTTAGGAAGGCTTCTGCTGCACCGTGAAGTGGGTCAATATCTGTTAGATCGCTGTCATAAATTATTTTCGCGAGCACAGCAAAAATTATGGTCATCAAGACAAAAACTAATGTGAGACGAAAGCCCAATAGAGCTATTTTTGGGATTTCATTGCTTTCCTTCGCCCAATAAAGAAAAAGAAGATAAGGGATTAGAGATAGTACAAAAAATGGACTTGGGTCAATTCCTCCCAGATATTGGATGATTTCACCGGCAGTGTTCATGTTGATGACTCCTTCCTTTTTGCGTGTAAAAGGTTCCAAGCGGCAAAGGCTAAACAAGCGTTGCCTAATGTGGTTAGTGCAGCTTGTAGCACTACTAAGCCCTTTAAAGCCTCGCTATTGTCAAATATATGCCAAGTTATAGCTGCCATGGCGCTAGCTAAATTTGGCAACATTGCTAGCGCTAACCAATAGAAGCCTCTGTTTTCAGTGGACTTGGCCCATCGTGCTACGAAAACAATTGCCAATGACCATTCACAGAGCGTGGCGATGTGGATAAACCATGTGCCAAGAGAAAGAGCATGCATTTTATTTTCTTGCTTTAGCACCCAAGGTCCTTCTTTAATATAATCTAGAACATATTATTTAGGCCTAATATTCGTAGAATCTAACTCTATTCAATTTAAATACATCTTTTACCTGAATTTGCATTGAATTCATGGACATTCTTTTCATCCCACGAAATATTAATTTCTTGAGGAAGACTTACACTTGACTCGCAAATCATTCTTATTGGCCCGATAGCAGTATCTAGAAAAAATAATTGATTTATTCCAAGCCACTCTTTATGTACCAACTTACATGGAAAACCTTGATTATCTATATAAATATGTTCTGGCCTTATAGCTTTTATGACTCCATTACTTATAGGTAGCATGTTGATTTGTGGTCGTCCTATGAAATTAGCAACAAATATAGAGCCTGGCTTTTTATAGAGTTCTTCAGGAGTACCTATTTGTTCTATATATCCATCTTTAAGTATTGCAATTCTATCTGCCATAGCCATTGCTTCTTGTTGATCGTGAGTAACATATAAAACTGGTTGCTCTCTATTAAGTACTAGCTTGCGTAATTCCGGACGTAATGTTTCTCTTAGCTGTGCATCTAAATTACTCATAGGTTCATCAAGTAGATATACATGAGCGTCTCTTAACAATGCCCTTGCAAGTGCTACCCTCTGTCTCTGACCACCAGACAATTCAGAAGGCAATCTGTCAGACAAATGATCTAATTGCATTATAGATAGAATTGAAGTGATTTTTTTAGTCTGATCTTCTAAAGAAACACCTCTTATTTTTAACCCAAGTGAAAGGTTGGATGAAACATCCAGGTGAGGGAATAGGGCATAACTCTGGAACACCATTCCGACCTGCCGATCAACTGGGGATAGATTGGTAACATCAAGTCCATTGATATAAATCTTTCCTTGATTAGCTTTGTCAAGACCAGCAATTAATCTAAGTGTTGTACTTTTACCACATCCACTAGGCCCTAGTATTGCAAGGCATTCTCCATCCTTAACATCAAAACTTATATCTCTGATGATCCATTTCTTATTTATACATTTACCCATATTAATTACATTTAATGTCATCCTTTTATTGCTCCCTGAGTTAGGCCAGAAACAATTTGTCTTTGGAATAAGAGTACAATTAGAATAAGAGGGATTGCTCCTAATACAGTAGCAGCAGCATAAGCGCCATAGGGAACTGAATAGATAGAGGATCCGGCAATCCTTGCAATCGCAACTGGAAGTGTAATTAGATTTGACTTGGTAATCCAAGTTAGTGCTATAGGGTATTCATTCCAGGAGAAGATAAATATAATTATCGCTGTGCTAGATATCGCTGGTGTTATCAATGGCATCAAAACATAACGTAATCTTTGCCATAGGTTTAAACCTTCTATTCGTGCAGCTTCTTCTAGATCATTTGGTAGATCCTTGAATGCTGCTGATAATAATAGAACTGCTAAAGGCATTGATAGTGCACTATAAGGGATACACAATGCAAATAAATTATTTCCAAGGCCAAAATCTCTTGCTACCTCCAATAAAGACAAGAAAAGAAGAACATATGGGAAAAGTGAAGCAGTTAGTAATAAGATTTTAAATGACTTTGCAAATTTACTATTTGAATTGCCAATTACATATGATGCTGGAATCGCTAATAATAAAGTAAGGAATGTAGAGGTTATACCTACAATAAAACTGTTGAATAAATATCTCCAAAAGGGTGGATCTGCATTTAGAACTTGAATGTAGTGATCTATGGTCCATCTATTTCCTTCAGTTTCAAATGGTCTAATTATTGATTCTGTTGTGCTAAATGAAGTATATATTTGCCAAAGTAGTGGACCTAATGACCAAAGTAAAAGGATAATGATTAGAATATTTTGTCTTTTCATTTTGAAGATAGAATTAATTTTGATTTTCTTATTAGGAACCAACTCAAAAGACAAAATGAGCTTAGTATAATAAAGCTAAAGAATATAATAGTTGCACTATAACCAAAATCCAGGAATCTCATTGCATTCAAATATGCATAAAGACCAAGACTTTCTGTGCTGCCAGCTGGTCCACCACCAGTCATCACTTGAATCAGATCAAAGACTCCAAATGCTTGTGCGAGTCTAAATAGTACACTAATTAGCAAATAAGGTCTTAAAAGAGGAACTGTTATTCTTATAAAAGAATCAAATGATTTACCACCTTCTAATTTTAATGCTTCATAAAGATCGTTAGGAATAGTTTGCAAGCCTGCTAGCAGTATTAATGTTATAAATGGAGTAGTTTTCCATATATCAGCTATTACAGTTGCCATCCAGGCTAGATTTGGATTTGAAAGAATATTGATACTTTCAAATCCCATTAATAAAGCTATTTTTTCTATGGGGCCATAAGGCGTATTAAAAATCCACCTCCAACCTAGAGCCATTATTGTTGTTGGAAGTGCCCATGGCAGTAAAGTTAGTGCTCTTACAACACCTCTGGCTCTAAATTTTTGATTTAATAAAAGAGCTATTGCCATTGCTATTATTAATTCTAGCGAGACTGATACTGAGGCGAATCTAAATGTTTGAATTGTATCTTGCCAGAATCTGCCATCTCCTATTACCCTTAGCCAGTTTGCTCCATTATTATTAATTACATCTAAGTTAGTTAATACAGATGATGCATGGAAGCTTAACCAGAAATATCTAATAATAGGATATCCAAATACTATGCCTATTAATATGATTGCAGGTAAAATTAAAATATAGTTTATCATAGATCTCCAGCAGATGTTATTATTTTCTGTGTCTTATCTTGAGCCATTTGCATTGCCTCTTCTACTGTTTGTTTCCCTGTAAGTATTGCACTTAGCTGTGACTGTAGGACGTCACTAATTTGTGCATATAATGGTGTCTGTGGTCTAGGTTTGCTCTTTTTTAAGGCATTTTCTAGTTGTGGAAGTATTGGTGATACCTTTATTAGATTCTTGTCTCTAAATAGGATTGTATGTGTTGGAGTATAACCACTGCTTAGGAATAATTCTCTTTGAGATTTAATTGAAGTAAGGTATTTAATTGCCTTAAAGGATTCTTTTTTGTTAAGGGAGCTTTTAAGGATAGAAAAACCCCAGCTGCCTAACGTTGATACTGAATTATGGCCTTCTTTCGATACCATAGTAGTGATTGAGACTTTCCCTTTTACTGCACTATTCTCTTTTTGAAGTTCTGCCCAGGCATAGGGCCAATTTCTCATAAGAGCAGCATCACCAGATTCAAAAACTTGTAGCGCTTCGTTTTCAGAAAAATTAGTAACTGATTTAGGACTTGCCCCGCTAGTTATTAGCTTTCTCAGCCATTTGACAGCATTAATGCTTTCTCGACTCGATAAAAGCACTTGATTTTTATCGTTAATCCATTTACCGCCAAAACCCTTAAGTACCTCTAGGAATACACAACTTAGACCTTCATATTGTCTCCCTTGCCATACATACCCATATGGAACGACATTATTGGCTTTTAAGCTTAAACTCTTTTCTATTAGTGCATATTATATTGCATCCTCATTTAACAGATTGGCTTGTTCCGCTCATGTA
>QCGF01000018.1 GCA_003278175.1 Prochlorococcus sp. AG-363-P15 | reverse complement strand
CCCATAAGGTTTGGTTTGCATATGGAAGTGACCGCCTACTAGCTCAAGGAGTGCCAAGTAGTAATGACCTCCAACAATATCTTCCATTGAGTTCACCCCTACCAATGAACCGCCACCACCCCATGGTGTTGCAAAGAGGTAGCCAAGAATTACTTGTGGATCAAGTGTTGGGGTAACTAGTCGAACTTCACCTCCGCCTGGTGCCCATGTGTCATAAACACCACCAAGGAACTGCCAGTTAATAGCAAAAACCAAAGAGCCGAATCCTAAAACAGTCAGATGACGTCCAAGAATTGTTGTCATTTGATCTTTGTCACGCCAATCAGTTGAGAAGAATGGGAAAGCATCTTCTAACTTGTCTGGACCAGCCAGAGCGTGCCATACACCTCCAAAACCAAGTACTCCTGCAGCAACTAAGTGAACTACACCGGCTTGGAAGAAGGGAAGGATATCTGTTACTTCTCCTCCTGGGCCAATGCCATAGCCAAACATGGCCACGTGGGGGAGAAGGATTAAACCTTGCTCCCACATTGGTTTGTCAAAGGTGAAGTGGCTTACCTCATATAGGAGCATTGCACCTGCCCAAAACACCATTAATCCGGTGTGAGCAATATGAGCTCCTAAAAGCTTCCCGGAGAGGTTGATTAGACGTGCGTTGCCTACATACCAGGCATAGCCAGTCTCTTCGATACTCTGTCCAGGAGCCTTAAGTAAGTTATTAAAGGGCGTTTCCACGGGGCAGTACCTCCTCAGGGAATACAAAGTTTTCGTGTGGCTGGTCAGCAGATGCCATCCAGGCACGCATACCCTCATTTAAAAGGATGTTCTTGGTATAGAACGTTTCAAATTCAGGGTCTTCTGCAGCCCGGATCTCTTGACTAACGAAGTCGTAGGCACGCAAATTAAGTGCTAGACCAACGATTCCAATAGAAGGAGCCCACATACCCATTACAGGTACTAACAACATGAAGAAGTGCAGGAAGCGCTTGTTTGAAAAGGCAATGCCGAAGATCTGACTCCAGAAGCGGTTTGCAGTGACCATTGAATAGGTCTCTTCTTCTTGAGTTGGATCGAATCCTCTAAATGTTGTGCTTTGAGCCTTGCCTCCTGAGTAGGAGGTGGTGTCTTCATAAAGAGTGTTCTGAACAGTTGCTCCGTGAATGGCGCATAACAATGCACCTCCAAGAATGCCAGCCACACCCATCATGTGGAAGGGATTAAGAGTCCAGTTATGGAAGCCCTGAATAAAGAGAATGAACCTGAAGATTGCAGCCACTCCAAAAGAAGGAGCAAAGAACCAGCTGTGCTGGCCGAGTGGGTACATCAGGAAAACACTGAGGAATACCGCAATCGGAGCTGAAAAAGCCAGGGCGTTGTATGGACGGAGTCCAAGTAGACGAGCAATTTCAAACTGACGAAGCATGAAGCCGATCAGAGAGAAAGTGCCGTGGAGAGCTACAAAATTCCATAGCCCGCCAAGTTGACACCAGCGAACAAAATCGCCTTGAGCCTCTGGGCCCCAAAGCAACATCAAACTGTGACCCATAGCGTCGCCAGGGGTGCTAACAGCGGCAGTAAGGAAGTTTGCTCCCTCTAAATAGGAGCTGGCTATACCGTGGGTATACCAGGAAGTTACAAAAGTGGTTCCAACGAACCACCCTCCTATTGCCAAATAGGCAGTAGGGAATAAAAGAATGCCGGACCAGCCAACAAATACGAATCGGTCGCGCTTTAGCCAGTCATCGAGGATGTCAAACCAACCTCGACCCTGCGCGCTACCTACAGCGATCGTCATGGAAGAAACGGTGCTGAGCTTTGGGATACCGAGAGACTTTAACAATGTCCAAGCATTCTTTGGGGAAATGTTTCTTTGATATGAAATCCCTTGTATTGCTTGTTGACTTAATCTTTGGTTCTGTTTCGTCATTTGCCATAGTGCAAAATCCAATAACGGCCCACTATTTGCACTTGTTATGACGGATGAACTTCAGCAGAGATCTGAATCTGCGCAGTTAGGGCAAATGCAGCTAGAGCAAAGAGTTCTGGGTTCCAGAAAGAGTTCTAATTATCTCATTGGTGCCATGATCTCAATAGGAGGGATTGGCTTTCTGCTTGCTTCGATATCAAGTTATTTCGGCCAAGATTTCTTGCCTTTGGGACACCCGGGCAGTTTTATTTTTGTCCCACAGGGTTTGATTATGGGCCTTTATGGAATAGCGGCATTTCTGTTGGCTCTTTATCAATGGGCTTTGGTTTGGGTTGATTTTGGAGCTGGGAAAAACCTTTTTGATAAAGATTCTGGAAAATTGTCTGTCTCTAGGAGGGCCCTTTTTAAACGTATTGATTTAGAGATTCCATTGAAGGACGTTAAAGCAGTGAAAATAGAGGTTCGTGAAGGGTTCAATCCACGTCGAAGGATTTCCTTGAGAGTTAAAGGTAGAAAAGACATGCCTTTGACGAGCGTTGGTCAGCTTCAACCTCTTGAGGAGTTAGAAAAAGAAGGGGCTGAATTGGCTCGATTCCTTGGTGTCAACCTTGAAGGGATGTAAATAGACGCTTTGAAGGATGTATTAAAACTCGGTTCAAATATGTTTTTCAATCCTTTGTGGATTGTTTTTTTCTGTGCCCCATTTTTGACAGGATGTACAAAATATTTACCTGAAAAAACTAACTCAGCGTGTTTAGTTGCTCGTAGAACATGCCTTCAGGGTAAAGCAATTGTGGAGATGGTCACTAGTCGAGGAACTATTTTGATTGAGATAGATGGAGACAATGCTCCTTTGACAGCAGGAAATTTTTTAGATTTAGTAGATAAGGATGTCTATGAACAAACTCTTTTTCATAGGGTTATAAGAATTCCTGTTCCTTTTATCCTTCAGGGAGGCGATCCTTTCTCTAGCGATCCTAATACTCCTAAAGTGAATTATGGCAAAGGAAGTTTCATCGATCCAGATAGTGGTCAGGCGAGATTTATTCCTTTGGAAATTAAACTTAAGGGCGAAAGATTGCCAAGATATAATGAACTAATTGTGAATCCAAAAGAATTGTTGGCATTGCAACTTCGCCATCAAAGAGGGTCTATCGCTATGGCTCGTTCTCAGAGGCTTGACTCTGCAAGTGCACAATTTTATTTTGCCTTGAAACCATTGCCAGAGTTGGATGGGAGGTATTCAGTTTTTGGACGCATAGTTGAAGGAATGGATGTACTAAATATTTTGCAGGAAGGTGACCTGATTATAAAGACAAAAATATTACTTAATCAATAAGGTGATATTTAAGCAGGGATTCTTCCCTCTCCAGAAGAGGTTTTTAACATTTCGGTGTTAACTCCTGAGGCTCGTTCCAGTGCAACTTTGCCTGTCCTGGCAATCTCAAGTATTCCGTAAGGCTTAAGTAATTTTTCAAGAGCAACCAGTTTCCCCGGATCTCCAACAACTTCAAGTGTGAGGGCATGGTCTGCTACATCGACAACCTTTGCTCTGAAAACCTGAACCAAATCTAAAATCACACTTCTTTGAGGTGCCGCGGCTGAGACTTTTAAAAGCATGAGTTCGCGCTCTACGGCAGGCAGTCGTGTTAAATCCAAGACCTGCAGAATATTTACTAGTTTTTCAAGCTGTTTAGTCATTTGTTGAAGGGTTTGATCATCTCCTTGAACAACCATGGTCAGTCTTGATTGACCCTTTGTTTCGGCAGGGCCAACTGCAAGGCTATCGATATTGAAACCGCGCCGTGCAAATAGCCCTGCAATTCTGCTAAGGGCTCCTGATTCGTCTTCTACAACTACTGAAAGTGTGTGCTTCATATTTGTTGTTGATTATCTGCCAAGTTAGTTGCCAACCAATTCAATACGATTTTATTGAATTGGTTGGGAATTTCATCGTGAGGGCAGTGACCAGTTTCTTCGAAAATATACAAGCCAAGCCAAGGGTGCTGTTTTTTTAACGATTGGCCTACCTTTAAAGGAACAAATTTGTCTTCTCTCCCCCAAAGAAGAAGTATGGGAGATCGGCTTCTCCTTATTGATAACCTCTGAAGCAATGCAGGGGCAGTGATTGATTGCTTTCGTGTTGCCATGCCAACACACATCGCGCGTAATGCTCTTGCTGCAGTTGGCCTTTGTGCAGGCTTTGAGATCAGTCTAAGCAGCTCTTTATCATGCTTGATCGGATGGACATAGGCGGCCTGTAGTCCTATCCGCAGCAATTTTGTGCGAGCAATGAATGGCACTAAAATTTCTAGTGGTAGAAAAGAAAAAAATATTTTGAGTAGAAGATTGCGAAGATTTTCCAACCATGCCGGTTGGTTGAAATTAACGGGCTCCATAAATGCTGGGTCAGGAAGTGGAGCGGCAACAACAGCAGCAATTAGTTCTGGATAGAAAGACAGTGTTGTGATAGCAGTAAGACTTCCTAGAGAGTTGCCAACCAGTACAGTTTTTTCTTGCGTATTTACATGAACAATCTGTTCAATAAATGCTGCAACTTGCTCAGCCCAGAAATGATTGTCAAGTTTCGATATTCTTTTTCGACTTGGTTGATCAGAGTCTCCAAAACCAATCAAATCAATTCCATAGACTCGGTAGCCAGCCTTGGCAAAAGGTTCTGCATTTTTTCTCCAGTGTGAACTATTGGCACCAAACCCATGCAAAAACAATAGTGGTTTTTGATTGTTTTCTCCAAGTACTCTCCATCGACATTTTATGCCTTTCCAATACCAATTGTTTGAGTTGCCCCAATCTGACCCGCCTATAAAGATTCCTTTATCTGAGTCTTTTATGGCAGTTTCATCCAAAGTAATTTGATAGAACCTAATTCCGAATATCAAGAAGGCTATGCGGTCTTGGACCTAGGCAATAGCTTTTTTCGATCTGATTCAATTATAGCCAGAGATTTTTCCGTACTGGCTGCCTCTCTTCAATTTAATGAAAGGAAGTCGGGTAAAACTATTAAATGGCTTGATCTTATGTCGGGATGCGGTGTGCGAGCTTTGAGGTGGGGGTTAGAAGCTGTACCTGAGATCATTCCTCAAAAGGATTTGGAGATATGGGTCAATGATGCTGATCCAAGTCTAAGTAATTTGCTTCATAAGAATTTGATGCCTCTTTCTAAAAGAGGGATTCCTATTTGCATTTTCAATGATTTGGCCCAGAGAATCCTTTCGAAAGCATATTTGGAAAGAAGTTTTTTTGATTTGGTTGATCTTGATTGTTTTGGCTGCCCAAATGCATTGCTTCAGCCTTTGATGAGGACGGTGTCTTTTGATGGGATCTTGATGCTTTCTAGTACTGATGGACGCTCCACTACTGGGCATGACCGTCAGAGTGCTATTAGATCTCTTTCTGCTTCAGCCAGAATTCACCCTGCCAGCAGGGAGATAGCTCTTCGGCTTCAATTGGCAGTAATTGCAAGGCAAGCATGGCTTTTAGGGCGAGGTGTAGAACCACTATTGAGTTTTAGCGATGGACGTACTTTCCGAATATTTGTTCGTTTGAAGAAAGGTTTGACCAAGAAAGAGGAGAATCAGCTTGGCTTTATTGCTCGATGCGATATATGCGGAGCACAAACTTCACAAACTTTGCTTGCTCTCAAGGATTGGACAAAGTGTTTATGTCAAAAAGGATCAGGACATTTAATTGTT
Source organism: Prochlorococcus sp. AG-363-P15 (assembly GCA_003278175.1). GTDB lineage: Bacteria > Cyanobacteriota > Cyanobacteriia > PCC-6307 > Cyanobiaceae > AG-363-K07. The sequence continues at coordinate 19,933 of QCGF01000018.1, read as the reverse complement.
AATGGTCCACTGTGGTTGGGCCCTCTTCAATCATCTAAAGACCTTATAAAAATGAAAGGAATATCTAAAGTTTTATCAATGCCAATTGTTCATCAAACTGAGAAATTGCTTGATAAGTCCTTGTCCGATATTGGCCTTCCTTGCTTCTCTTGGTCTACGCATGAATTGGCACGTCGTATTCCATTGGAGGCCCCACCCTCACTTGATTTGATGATCCGCAATTTGAAGAAAGAAGGGTATCAAGCTTTTCGCAGCGGTATCGACCCTGGCCACTTGAGAACAGATGCTCCAATTCGCGAGCTGTTAAGAGTTTGCAAAGAAAAGTTCTCTAAAGGCTTTAAATAGGATGAGCTAGTGAATATGCAACATGGCTTCTGAGATTTTTGGCATTGCTGCTGTCTTCTGGGTGTTGATCCCTGTAGGACTCGCTGGAGGCGCATTACTCTTGAAACTCCAAGATCGTTGAGACGCATCCTCTTTGCTTTTTATTTAGGCTCTTTTATCTAAATGACGACTCCTATGCAGGTTCTTGTGATCGGTGGAACCGGAACCCTTGGTAGGCAAATTGCTAAGAATGCGATTGATGCTGGCCATCAAGTGCGCTGTATGGTTCGAACTCCACGTAAAGCAGCATTTTTACAAGAGTGGGGCTGTGAATTGGTTCAGGGTGATTTGTTGGACCAGGAAAGTCTTGACTACTCTTTGCAAGGGATTGATGCTGTAATTGATTCGGCCACTAGTCGTCCAGAAGATACCAAAACTGTTTATGAAACTGATTGGGAAGGTAAACTTAATCTTTATAGAACTTGTGACAGATTAGGCGTTAAGAGAGTGGTTTTTCTTTCTTTATTTGCTGCTGAGAAGTACAGAAATGTTCCATTAATGGATATTAAGTATTGCACAGAACGCCTCCTTGCAGAATCTTCTTTGGACTACACAATTTTGCAGGGTGTAGCTTTTATGCAAGGGCTAATAAGTCAATATGCAATACCTATATTGGAGAGTCAAAATGTTTGGATTAGTGCAAACCCTTCAGAGATTGCGTATATGAATACACAAGATGTGGCAAGATTTTCAGTGGCTGCATTGGGAAGGCCTCAAACTATTCGAAAGAGTTTTCCCGTTGTTGGGCCTCGGGCTTGGAAGGCCGAAGAGGTTATCGAATTATGTGAGAAGACTTGTAATAAGTCAAAGTCATCAAAGATTTTAAAGGTTTCACCTTTTTTAATAGGTTTTGGGAAAACTCTTGTCTCCTTTTTTGAGGCTGCTCAAAATGTTTCTGACAGGCTTGCTTTCTCTGAAGTGACTGGAGGTGGGGGAAGCCTTGACGCCCCTATGAAAGATACCTATGAAGTATTTGGCTTGGATCCATCTGAGACTTCAACTCTAGAAAACTATTTGCGTGAGTACTATTCAATAATCATGAAACGCATGAGTGAGTTAGATATTGACGTGGACAAGGAAGAGAAAAGAAGAGTTCCTTTTTAGCCTTCAAAGTTGCACTCCTGTAGTTAGTCTGTACTATTGGCACAATGATCTTGCTTAAGCCATGTCAATTGTCCAAGTAAAAAATTTAAATAGGAGATTGGATAATATGGCGCATGAAGCAACTTGTGAGCTAGACAAGGCTTGTGGCAATGAGCTTTGGCGAAGTATTGGTTTTGATGCTTTTGATGGGCTTTTTGATTCTGAGCGCAGAGCAAGAGCTAATTATTACTATGGACAATGGCAAACAGTTAGAGAGCTCCAGGAAGCACTTAATTGAACTTTGCTGATTCGGTTTTGATCAGGATCTTCAGTAATTAAAATCCCTTGAGCTTTATTAGTGATCTTCAAAGTACTTGGCTCTACAAAAAGTCAATCTTTCTAAAATCAGTCCAATTTGCGATGCCCTCTTATCGAACTAGAATTGATTTGAGCAAAACTATGGCAGACAAGAATGATTGAAACCTCGGGTGTGATTGAGAAGGAGCAGGGGAATGGGTTTTATTTGGTTACACTTGAGCAACCTGCTGGACACCAGTGTCTTTGCAGGGCCGCTGGGAAACTTACTAAGTTTCGGATCAAGTTGCTAGCGGGTGACAAGGTGCTTGTTGAGATCAGCCCTTATGATTTGACTCGAGGCAGGATTACTTATAGGGAGCGCAATGCGGGATCCCCTGGTGGAAGGCCAGGAGGGAATAGGCCAGGGGGGCCAAGACGTCGTTGATGGGTTCCTAAGAATGACTCTTGCCTTGGGATAGATAGCAAGTTTTTTACGGTTAAAACTAGTTCAAGAAAATTTGTTTCTTTAAATCAGTTTCTTAAGCAAATATCTTGATAATTTCTTTCTAAACGCATTGCTTTTTATTTTCCTGAGTTGGCTCAATTGTGATATCTGCATCAAACACAATGCTCAAATTGATGGCATAGCAGAGGTTCTTTTTAAAAACTCAAGTGACAACCAAAAGAAATGACAAATAATCTTCAGGAAAAATAAAACATTAAGGGCCTTTGTTTAATACTTTCTTTATATTTCTAGCATCTCGTCTGTTTCGCTTGTTTCTTCTTCAGTATATGAGTTGTGGGCTTGAGGAACTTTAAGAACTGAGCCTTCTAAGTGATCAGGATTTTCTCCTATAGAAGTAATCCATTCTCTAAATTCTTGAGTAATGGCGTAACTGTCTTCATAGCGCTCTAGGCTGTCCAGCATTGCAATTCTGGTAGTTGCCCATGTGTTGGCGACAGTGATACGTCGTTCAAGCGAAGCATGCATGATTTGTCCCCGATCGGGGTAAGTTACATGTTGATGGAGCTAACACTTGTCGTTTGATTTACAAAAACAAATTCTTCTATACAAAAAGACTTATCACTTCAAGAATTGTGGTAATTCAGCTGTTCGCATTTTTATTAATTCTCCAGCACTATCTCCAACAGCTTCCATAGGTAAAATTGGACTTTTAGGTATCCATGAAGCAGTTTCAATTGTGCTAACAGATTGAGTCCCTTTGATTAGGTATGGTTTTGCTTTTGACCAGTTGCGTGCATATTCAATTAACAATGGGTCTGCAGGGGCAAAAATATGTGAAGGGTTTCTTGGTATTGGTTCGATTTCAGCTCTTTCTTTAGACATTCGTACTGCACGAGTAATTCCTTGTAAGAACCGACTTTTCGTAACGACAGTCGTGAGATATGTAACAACACGAATTCTTGGAGCATCAAATCCTTCAGAGCACATATCAACACTTACTAGCCAGTTGGCTTCGCCTTCTTTGAACTCGGCTAAACGTTCATTGGCTTCTTTACTTTTTGAGTGAACTAGATCCACAGAATCGCCATATTCTTTGAGAAGATTGGCAATTTCTTTGGCATGCTGAATATCTCTAGCAATAACTAGGCCAGCAGCAGATTTTTGTTCGGAGCGGATAGTTATTAACTTGCTCCTTGCTTTTGTTAGTAATTGAATAGCAATACTGCTTGGGCCTGAAAGATGAATGGCTCGACGCAGATTTCTTGCTCTCCAGCTTTCTCTTTGCTCTTTTGATAAAGGAGATGTTTCTCGATCTGGTTGACCTGCATGACTATGTTCTACCCAGCCATCTTGAAAATGGAACTCCAGAGGCCTTACGTCTCCTGCTGCAATAAGTTCAAGAGGTTCTACGCACAAATCTGGGTTAATTTGCTCTATCAGTTCTCCCCGGGCATGAATTTGAACCTTTCTTGCTGAGCAAAAGGCTAGATTATCTGCTCTAAAAGGTGTTCCTGTCAGTCCTATTCGAAGAGTGCTGTTTTTAGTAAGTTCTAAAAAGCTTTTCCCCCATACAGCTCCTTCTGGCTCGTCAGGGTTTACTCCCAGGTGATGTGCTTCATCAGCAATTGCTAAAAGACCTTCGCAAGAAAAAACTTTTAGACATTCTTTGGGCTGTTGTGATTTTTTCGTAGCAGCTTGATAGGTCAAGATCCATCCATCTGATTCATTTTGGAGGTCTTGCTCATTGCAGGAACTTTCTAGATCCTTTACCTTCAGTCCAAGCATCGCGGCGGATTTTTGCCATTGGGATGCTATCGAGTTTCGGTGACAAAAAACTACAAAAGCTTTTAGTAAACCTTCTTTCTTCATTGCTTGGAAACTTAAAAGAGCGCCAAGTGTTTTGCCAGCACCTGGTCCAGCATGCACAAGTATGTCTCTGTCTTTTACAGTGTTGCTAAGGAGACGTCGACGAATTAGTTGTTTTAGCTGAACTTGCCAAATACGTAGTCGAAAGTTTGGTTTTTTTAGATCCTTTCTAAGATCAAACGAGATTCTCGAAATGGCTTTCCCCTAAGCATTTCGCCTTTTTTAACGATTATTCCTCTCGTTGTCATCCACTAAATTAAAACTTCCTTTGTGGCTTTGAATCTTTATAATTAATCAATAATCTATAATAAGTTTCTAGATTATTGATTAATTATTGGCTTGTTGGTGAATCGATACTTGTCTTTTGAAATGACTAATCAATAATCTAAATAGAAAAGAAAAATATAGCTGTAAAATTTACAAGAGATTTATTGATTAAATTGCTTCTGTATGGTTTATGAGTAGCCTTTCAACTTCATTGAGCCCTTCAACAGCAGCACTTCTGGCCACTTCTGGGTCTCCTTTTGCATCGTTGATAAGTTCTTCTCCTAATTGTTTTATGAGATTTTCTTTGCGTTCTTCGAGCATGCTCAAAATTTCGTTTTTGATCAATTTTTGAACGGCAGTTGCTCGTAATGTGTCTTCTGAGGCTTCAGCAAATGTTCCTTGAACTAACTCTTGTATAAATAGACGGTGTACTTCGCTGCTTCGTAGAAAGCTTTCTGTTGCATTGATAATTCCTTCTACAAGAGCTTCGTCAGGCTCTGAACCTTTTTGGGCGAGTTTAAATTCCCAATCCAGATGACGACGCTGCCAACCTGAAGCATGGAGACTTGGCATTGCCGTTTGGGCATAAGTGTCCACTGACATTTCATAAATTCTCTCTGCTAATCGTTCACACCATTCACGTCCATGGCTTTGCAGGTTCTTCTGCATAGCTGTTCTTGGGACCGCATGTCCGCCATGATGACTATGACAAACTCCATCTGGGCATTCGATTGCAGAGATACTCATTTAGAAAGTTCTATTTTTTATTCTTATTAGCTCTTATTAACTAATTCATCAGCACATCAGCATAGAAAGATCAGCACATCAGCATAGAAAGACTTTCTTATAAAAAGCTTTTCAAGAGAGTGCCTTGACCCCGTAATCTCAGATTGGCGAAGCTTTTAACAAATTTTGTCTAGCTTTCTCATACCAGTTGAACTTGCTGCCGGGGAGACCCGGGTCGCCGCTTCACCTGAAACAGTCAAGAAGTTTGTTGCCTTGGGATTCCAGGTTTACATAGAAAAAGGAGCTGGGCTGTCAGCAGGTTTTGCAGACGATGATTATGGAGATGTTGGTGGTCGGATTGTTTCTGTTGGCGAATTAAATATATGGGGAGAAGCTGATGTTGTTCTTTGTGTACGTTCACCATCCAAAGAATCTTTGGAGATGATGAAAGCCAATGCTGTTTTGGTTGGTTTGTTGTCACCTTACCGAAATCATTCGCTTGCAAGTTCTCTTGTCTCTAGGGAGCTTTCTGCTTTGGCATTGGAGCTTTTGCCGAGAATTAGTCGGGCTCAATCTTCAGATGTACTTTCTTCGCAGGCAAATATTGCTGGTTATAAATCTGTTTTATTGGCTGCAGGTGCACTCGACCGATATTTCCCTATGTTGATGACGGCAGCAGGAACTGTTCAGCCTGCCAAGGTTGTGGTTTTAGGTGCTGGCGTTGCAGGTTTGCAGGCTGTAGCAACTGCAAGGAGACTTGGAGCGGTGGTTTTTGTAAGTGATATACGTCCAGCAGTTAAAGAGCAAGTCGAGTCTTTAGGCGCAAGATTTATAAGTCCACCTGATGTTATGGAAAAGCCAGCCGAATCAGGTGGCTACGCTCAACAAGCTACAGAAGACTTCCTTATTGCGCAGCGACAGAAGCTTTCAGATCATTTGTCGGAAGCAGATGTCGCTATATGTACAGCACAGGTCCCTGGAAAAAATGCTCCTCGTTTAATTAGTGAAGAAATGCTTGATCGAATGCGCCCTGGTTCAGTAGTTGTTGATCTTGCTGTCGATCAAGGTGGGAACTGCGCAGAAACCAAGAAGGGTGAAACTTTTATTAGAAAAGGAGTCAAGCTAATAGGAGCATCAGATTTGCCGTGTAGTGTTCCAAACCATGCAAGTTCCTTATATTCTCGAAACTTGCTGGCATTGCTTGAGCCTTTTCTGAAAGATGGAGAGTTGAATATCGATCTTGAGGATGAGCTAATAGCAGGCTGCTTGATTTGCCATCAGGGCGAAATTTGTTTTTCCGATCTGTCTATCGAAGGAGGAGTTGCCTAATGGATTTTTCTCATACTGAAGCTCTATGGGTCCTTTTGCTTGGGAGTTTGCTTGGGCTTGAGCTTATTGGCAAAGTTCCGCCTACTTTGCATACCCCTTTAATGAGTGGAGCGAACGCTGTCTCAGGGATTACAACTCTTGCCGCACTTAGCCTGATTATCAAGGCAGGAGACAACAAACCTTTATTGGTAATAGGTTCAATATCACTGGGTTTTGCTTTGTTTAATGTTGTAGGTGGCTTTCTGGTGACAGACAGGATGCTTGCAATGTTTAGCCGAAAGACCATTAGGAAAAAAGGAAATCGCTAATGATTAATTCTGTGTTGCTTAAGTATTCCATTGATCTGGTTGCTGTTTTGCTGCTTGCTTTAGGCATTAAAGGTCTGTCTAAAGTTCGCTCTGCAAGGGATGCAAACAGACTTGCAGCAATTGCAATGGGTTTGGCTGTTGTTGGTGTTTTGGTTGATTTCTTAGGCGGTAGCGGAATATCTACTAATGCATGGATTTGGATCCTCCTGGGAACCTTGGTTGGAGGTTTCTTTGGAATGATTACTGCTAACAAAGTTCCAATGACGGCCATGCCAGAGACAGTGGCTTTGTTTAATGGCTGTGGAGGGATGTCTTCTTTGCTTGTAGCAATAGGTGTGCTCCTCTTTCGAAGTAATAGTGATGAAGTTCAGAAAACAATCGATTTGGTCGGAAATATATCCATAGTTGTTTCCGTTTTTGTTGGAGCGATCACCTTTAGTGGGTCAATTGTGGCCATGGCGAAACTTCAGGGTTGGCTTAATACTCCTGCATGGACTCAAAGCAAGTTGCGACATGCGATAAATATTTCTTTCGCAGTTTTTGCTCTGATTGGGTCGATTGACCTTTTGTTTGGAGGGGATAGCGGCCTCTGGTTACTTGTTTTTGGGTCTAGTTTGCTTGGCATTGGAGTGACGCTTCCGATTGGCGGGGCTGATATGCCTGTAGTTATTTCACTACTGAATAGTTACTCCGGAGTCGCTGCAGCTGCTGCAGGCTTCGTTGTTGAGAGTCAATTGCTCATTGTTGCAGGAGCCATGGTTGGAGCTGCTGGTCTGATTCTTACTCAAGTCATGTGCAATGGAATGAATCGATCACTGGTGTCGGTGCTTTTTGGCGGTGCATTAGGGGTTAGTTCTTCTAGAGGTGGAAGTGATCAAAGTGAATATTCCAATATCACCAGTTGTAGTGTTGATGAATGTGCTCTGACAATCGAAGCTGCTGAGCGAGTGGTTATTGTGCCTGGCTACGGACTTGCAGTTGCTCAGGCTCAGCACACTCTAAGGGAAGTAACTCGTGTCCTTGAGGCTGGTGGGATAGAAGTTAGTTATGCGATTCATCCTGTGGCAGGACGTATGCCAGGGCATATGAATGTTCTTTTAGCTGAGGCTGATGTTCCTTATGAGCAGTTAAAGGAGATGGATGTGATCAATCCAGATTTCCCTGCAACAGATGTGGTTCTTGTTTTGGGGGCTAATGATGTCGTTAACCCGCAGGCAAAAAAGGATCCAAATTCTCCGCTATATGGAATGCCAGTTCTTGATGTTTATGAAGCTCGAACAGTATTTGTAGTTAAGAGAGGAATGAGTGCAGGCTATTCAGGAATTAAGAATGATTTGTTTGAGCTTTCTAATACTTCAATGGTTTTTGGCGATGCCAAGAAAGTGCTTGGAGATCTTTTAGTTGAATTAAAGGAGTTAGGCCTTGGAAGGAAGGGCTGATCAACGTTCTTTTTGTAATGATCAATTAGGGATACCTTTGTTTCAACAGAGGTTCCCTTGGCTTGGCGGAGATTTGCAGACCCTTAGAGATACATTTGTTTTCGAGAGACTTCCACTGGAATCAGGAAAACCTTTGGAAATCGAAGTGCCTGCGTTGCTTAGTGGTAAAGCTCCTGCAGGAAAGTTGCTTGCTTTTCTAAACCTTCCTTTAGATATATCAAATGCAAGGGGTCTTGTCCTTTTATTACATGGACTTGGAGGCTCAAGTCGCCGCCTTGGGTTGCGTCGAATGGCTTTTTGTTTGATTAAGGCAGGCTTTGGGGTGTTGAGGTTAAATCTTCGAGGTGCAGATCCTTGTAGACATTTGATTGGTGGGACTTATGCGGCCGAGTGCAATAGTGATTTGATACCTGCACTAACTTTTGCTCGACAACTTTGTAATCATTTAGGGCGGCAAATGAATCCTTGTAGAAGTTCTTTCCCCTTGTTTGGGGTGGGAATCTCTCTTGGAGGAACAATATTGTTAAATGCTGCTCTCCAACAAAATCATATTTCTACAAGCGAAAAAAATATTTTGGATGGCTTGGTTTGCACAAGTAGTCCTCTTGATTTGGCTGCCTGCAGTGAATATATTGAACGCCCTCGAAATATGATTTATCAGCGATGGTTGTTGAACCGACTTATTCGACAGACTGCTAGTGATCCATGGGGAATTGATGCTTCAGAAAGAGACATTTTCTTTTCTAGTAATAAGAAAAATCTCCCTAAAACTATTCGTGCATTTGATGCGACAATCACTGCTCCTAGATGGGGCTACAAAGACGTGGAAACTTATTACTCAGAGTCTTCACCTTTGCTAAGAATTTGTGCTGGCCAGGTTGACCTCCCTCCTATGCTTTTATTGCAAGCTATAGATGATCCCTGGGTACCACCAGATGCCGCGTTGCTGTTAGAAAAGAAAAAATCTTTAGGGCTACATGAAAAATTAAATGTTGTGATAACTAAGAATGGTGGGCACAATGGTTTTCATGGAATTAATGGCTGTTGGGGAGACCTTTTGGTTAAAAGTTGGCTTACAAGGTTGGCTATTCAATTTCCTGCTTAGCCTATTAAATCTTCTAATTGGAAGTTTTCTTGTTGCTGATTTTGCTTTTTTATGATGTATAAGAATAAAAGGTTTGTTGCAATGATTGTTCCAATTATTTTCTTGTTAGTTAACAAGTCCCTTTATAAATCTGTTCGCAAACAATTGTTCGAGCCCATTTATCTACAGAAATAATATCATCTAATATTGGATTTGAATTTAGGTCTTTTTTGTGTCTTTCGCAGGCAATTTCGATCATTTTTGGGATATCTAAAAAGTGAATTTTTTCATTTAGGAATTGTGCAACGGCCTCTTCATTTGCTGCATTTAATACAGCTGGCATTGTGCCTCCTGATTGGCCTGCGCTATAAGCAAGCTCCATACATGGATATTTGGCAATATCAGGAGAACTGAAAGTGAGTTGTTTGACTTCTGTGAGATTTAGTCTGCGCCATGGAGTTTCAAGGCGATTAGGCCAACTCATGCAATAGAGAATCGGAAGCTTCATATCTGGCCAACCTAGTTGGGCTAAAACAGATGAATCTGCAAGCTCGACCATTGAATGAATAATGCTTTGTGGGTGGATAACGATTTCTATATGGTCATAGTCAAGTCCAAACAAGTAATGAGCTTCTATGACTTCTAGCCCTTTATTCATAAGTGTTGCAGAGTCAACGGTAATCTTTCGCCCCATGCTCCAGTTGGGATGGCTAATGGCATCTTTAATTGTTGCTTTTTTGAGCTCTTCTGTTGACCAATCCCGGAAGGCTCCGCCTGATGCGGTGAGTTGAATCCTTCGAAGTCCTGGCGTTGGGACCCCTGTGGATAGTCTTGCGTTTTCAGCCCAAGGAGTTCCTTGAAGGCATTGAAAAATTGCAGAATGTTCGGAGTCGGCAGGCAGTAATCGACTTCCACTGATTTTTAATTCTGGTAAAACAACTGGCCCTGCCGCAATTAATGTTTCTTTATTGGCTAGAGCAAGATCCTTACCTGAGCGGATTGCCGCCAAAGTAGGCAGAAGTCCAGCGCATCCGACGATGCCCGTGACTACAAGGTCAGCGCTTTTCCATGATGCGACTGTATTGAGGCCATCGGAGCCTCCGGTTAATTGCGGGAGGATTTTAGGTCGTTGCTCTATGTCTAGGTTGTTTAGTCTTTCTTCTAGCTCAGGCAATAATGATTCGTCTGCAAGCGCTACTATCTCGGGGTTATGTTTTTGAATTTGTTTGACTAGCAGGGGCAAATTTTTGCCTGCTGTTAGCGCAACAACCTTGAACTGACTTGGAAATTCGTCGACAATTTCAAGAGTCTGAGTGCCTATTGAACCAGTTGAGCCCAGTAAACTGATTGCTTTCACACTGTTCAGGCAAGTATTACTAGTCTCCCATTACAGAGTTGTTCTCGGCGTGTTTTTCTTCAATTAGTTTTGGAGTTATAAAAGAGGATTAATTAATGGAAAATCGAGAACAGTGGCATTCCGGTAGAGGCTTTGTGCTTGCAGCTGCTGGCAGTGCAGTTGGTCTGGGTAATTTATGGGGATTTGCTTATCGAGCATCTCAGGGTGGTGGTGCTGCTTTCCTTTTGCTTTATGTCTTGATAGTTCTAGTGGTTTGTTTGCCCGTTTTAGTTGCAGAGATGGTCCTTGGACGCAGTACTAGAAAAAGCCCTATAAACGCACCTGTACAAGTCGCAGGTGATAGATGGCAGCCAATGGGTTGGCTTTTTGTAGTAGCAGCATGTGGAATCCTTGCGTTTTATGCCGTTTTGATGGGATGGACGGCACATACATTTTTTCACTCCCTCTTATTTGGACTTCCAGAAAATATGGATGAGGCGAAGGTCTTCTTTGGTTCAGTAAGTTCTGGTAATAGCGTTTTGATTGGTCAACTTCTGAGCCTCCTTTTGACAGGAATAGTTGTTTCAGCAGGCATTCGAGGAGGCGTTGAACGATTAACACGTTGGTGCATGCCAGCACTTTTTCTATTGTTATTGCTATTGGCATGTTGGGCATCCACTCTTCCTGGTGCGTTGGATGGCTATCGCACTTTCTTGTTGAAATGGGATGCAAAACAATTATTTGAACCTTCGACTGTTCGAAATGCTTTTACGCAGGCATTCTTTTCTATAGGTACTGGTATAGGTTGCATTCTTGCTTACTCGTCGTACTTGGATCGCCGTAATCACTTGCCTCGCGAGGCTGTTGCCATAGTTGGGATGGATACAGCAGTAGGGCTTATGGCGGGTATGGTTACATTCCCTGTGGTAATGAGTTTTGGCCTGAAAGATGTCATCAACAGCTCTACTGTGGGGACATTGTTTATTTCCTTGCCAACAGGCCTCGCTGCATTGGGCTTGACTGGCCGTTTGGTAGCTGTATTGTTTTTTGCCCTTGCTTATATCGCAGCCATTACGTCTTCTATATCTCTTCTGGAGGTTCCTGTCTCTTCAATGATTGATCGACTGGGATGTCGTCGTAACCAAGCTGTTTTAATTGCAAGCGCTTTGATTTTTGTAGTGGGTTTACCGGCTGCTCTGGACTTGGAAGTTCTAGGAGTAATGGATTCTGTGTTTGGGGGCCTTTTCTTGATCTTTGGCGGGTTGCTTTTATCTATCTTGCTTGGTTGGGTTGTTCCTAGGCGTTTCGACGAGGATCTTTCCCTTTGTCAGACGCCTAAAGGTGTTAGAAGATCTTTGAAATTTATGCTTCGATGGGTTTCTCCTCCTGTGATAGCTTTTGGATTGATAGTTAGTTTGATAGATCTTTTTCAAAAATGGTTGGTCAGTTAAAATTGCTCTTTGACTTTTTCCTTGAATACTTTATAAGTAAATCCATTCTGTAACTCCATTCTGCTTGTCTATTAATTGAATGCCCATCGCCTTAAGCTCGTCACGTATTTTGTCTGCCTGAGCAAAATTCCGATTTGACTTTGCAGTTTTTCTTGCTTTGATTGCAGCTTCGATTTTGCTCTCATCAATAATGTCTTTATTGACTACGCTAGGAGGTCTGAATTCTTTGTTGAGTCCAAGAACGCCAGCGAGTTTTATAAGCAGTTCCCATCGGCAATATGCATCTTCTCTTTCTGTTCCATGCAAAGCTCCAAGATCATCACGTTCTATGCGGTTGGAAAGTGCTCGGAGAGGCCTGGCAAGCTCAAAGAGAACTGCCAGGGCTCCTGACGTATTTAGATCATCATTCATAACGTCTATAAAACGTTGGTATAATTCGTTTAATGACTTGTCATTCAGAGCTTTAGGAGTCTCGATAACTACATCGTTTTTGTTATGATTTGCAGGCCATCCCAATTGACTGGCATAAGTTACTCCAAGAGAAAGAGCTTTATTCAACCCTTCCCAGCCTGTTGTTGCTGATTTCAGCGCTTCATGTGTGAAGTCAAGAGGTTTTCGATAATGGGCTTGTAAGACAAATAGTCTTAATGTCATTGGTGAAATACCTTGTTTTAATAGAGCTCGTATTGTCGTGAAGTTGCCTAGAGATTTGCTCATTTTTTGGCCGCCAACATTTACCATCCCATTGTGCAGCCAGTATTTTGAAAGTTGTTGACCGGTAGCCGCTTCTGATTGAGCTATTTCATTCTCATGATGGGGAAAGATTAAGTCTGCGCCACCAAGATGGATATCGATAGTATTACCTAATTCTTCGCGTACCATTGCGGAACACTCAATATGCCAACCTGGGCGTCCATGGCCCCACGGAGAGGGAAAACTCGGCTCCCCTTTCTTCGCCCCTTTCCAAAGTGCAAAGTCAAATGAATTTTTTTTACGTGCATCTTCTTCATCTTTGATTCGACCATCGGCATTTAATTGTTGGTCTGTAAGATCCCGATTACTTAGTTTCCCGTAGCTAGGGTGTTTCATTACGGAAAAGTAGACGTCACCCTCAATAGAATATGCCGATCCACTGGCTTCTAATTCTTCTATGAATTTTCTGATTCCATCTAGGCATTTTGTCGCACGAGGCATTCGATCAGCTCGGAGTATCCCTAGCTCATCCATATCTTTGTAAAAGGCCAAAATATTCCTCTCGCTTATTTCACTCATTGAGCAGCCTTCTTGTGCTGCCCGGGCAAGTATTTTGTCGTCGATATCTGTAAAGTTCTGTACAAAGCGGACTTTATATCCTTGCCAAATAAAGTATCTCCGTAAAACATCCCATACGATATAGCTACGAGCATGACCAAGGTGACAGAGGTCATACACAGTTACCCCGCAGCAATAGATGCTGACTTGACCTTTGATGATTGGGTGAAAAACTTCCTTACGTCGAGTAAGGGTATTGGTCAGTTTTAAGCACATGTTGATAGGAAGATTTCAGGGGCTTTGGCAGAAAGCATTTTCTTCATTTTTTTGAGTCCATCCAGTTATTCCCTACACCGGTGTCTACAACTAGGGGAACGCTAAGAGTAACTGCTTGTTCCATTGTGACTTGTACTAACTTCCTTACTTCTTCGGTTGACTCCGGATCGGCTTCAAGCACTAGTTCGTCATGAACTTGTAGGAGCAGTCTTGAAGGTAGTGACTTTGAGTTGATGTTTTTTTGAAGCTGAACCATTGCAACTTTTATTATGTCAGCACTCGATCCTTGTATTGGTGCATTTGCGGCGGCTCTTAATTGTTGTGCTTCGATACCACCTCGTCTAGCTAGTTCAAGATCTATCTCGTTTGGTTCTCTCCCTCGCAGGCGGCCTAGCCCATTAGGATTGAAGTGAAATAGGCGTCGTCGACCAAGTAGAGTTTTTACATAGCCTTTGCTGAGGGCAAGTCTTTCCTGAAGTTCAAGAAAAGAAAAAACTTTTGGGTAGCGTTGCTTATAAAGACTTAGGAACTCTTTTGCTTCAAGTTGAGTTAACCCAGTTGATCGAGCCAATCGTTGTGACCCCATTCCATATATCACTCCAAAGTTGATTGTTTTTCCTAGTCGACGTTCATCTGAAGTGACTGAATCTTTCTCAAGTAAAAGTTTGGCTGTAAGAGTATGAACATCTTCTTGCTTGCGAAAGGCTTCTTGTAGAGATTCCTCTCCAGAGAGATGGGCTAGAATTCTTAGCTCGATTTGAGAATAGTCTGCACTTATTAATTTCCAGTTTTCTTGGGGGAGAAAGGCTTTTCGAATTCGACGACTAAACTTTGTACGGATTGGGATATTTTGGAGATTTGGGTTGCTGCTGCTTAGTCGACCGGTTGCAGTTACCGCTTGGTTGAAATCTGTATGCACTCGACCTGTTTCTTTTTCTACTAGCTGAGGGAGTGCATCTACATATGTACTTAGTAATTTGCTTAAAACACGGTGTTCTATTACTAGTCCGACTACTGGATGATCTGCTTCTAGTTTCTCTAAAACATTTGCATCTGTACTCCATCCAGTTTTAGTACGCCTGGATTTCTTTCTATTTAGTCCAAGAGTTTCAAAAAGAACTTCACCTAGCTGCTTGGGTGACGATAGGTTGAAGTTAACACCTGCTGCAACATAAGCTTCTTGCTCAAGACGCTCCAGTGTTTGATTTAGCTCTAGAGACAGCTCTTTTAAATAATCAGTATCGACTCTAATACCGGTGGCTTCCATTTCTGCTAAAACTGGCTCAAGTGGTTGCTCTACTTTTTCGAGAAGATCAATTAATTCAGGGCTCAGCTGCTCAAGTTTTTGCCTTAGGAGGAGTGCAAGTTTTCTAGTTAAATAGACATCCATTCCACAATACAAACTTGCTGCTTTTATTTCTACGCTTGCAAAGGTCTCTTCTTTCCCTACCAGCTGGTTGAAAGCTGTAGGAGTAAATCCGAATTCTCTTTTGGCCATTACATCTAGGCCATGCTTAGAGTTTGCATCCCGAAGGTAGTCGGCGAGTAAGGTATCCATGACAACTCCATTTAGGGTGAGACCGTGTCTCAGGAAAATCAACCTGTCATACTTTGCATTTTGCAAGACTTTTGGGTGTGATTTGCTAGATAACCATGGAGCGATAGTTGCAATGACTTCTTCTAAGGAAAGTTGGGCTGGATTATCTAAATCTGTAAGGTCTTTTTGTTGTTGATGGCCTATTGGAATATAGGCCATATCATTCGCTCCTTCCCCCCAACAAAAACCTATCCCAACTAACTCTGCTTTGAATGGGTTGAGACTAGTGGTTTCTGTATCTAAAGCTATTGGTAGGAGGGGGGATTGGTAACCCATTAGCCTTTTCCCCAATGCTTGTAGCTGAGAAATGTTGTTAACGATATTTGGATTGAGGTTGGGAATGATTTTCTCATTGCTAGGTATGAGATGAGATGTATCATTTTTGTTTTGATCTTGGCTTTGGTTCTTTTCAAGAGTTTCTCCGTTTGAAGAGAAGCCACCTTTAGAGAATGTCGCAACGAAAGTAGGTATCTGACGCACCAGGCTATTGAGCTCAAGTTCCTCTAGTCGTTTGCTCAAACCTTCATTGTCAACTTGCCCTAGCTGTAGGCGTGGATTATCTTCAAGAGGAACTTTTACTAAGATTTCTGCTAACTCGCGTGAAAGATAAGCATTGCTCTTGTCCTTGCGTAGTTTTGACTTGACGGCGCCTTTGATTGCCCCCCTAAAGGATTTATCACCTTCTGCTTCAACTTCATCTAAGGCTTTATATACA
Organism: Prochlorococcus sp. AG-363-P15; assembly: GCA_003278175.1. Lineage (GTDB taxonomy): Bacteria > Cyanobacteriota > Cyanobacteriia > PCC-6307 > Cyanobiaceae > AG-363-K07. The sequence goes on along the minus strand of QCGF01000018.1, from coordinate 4,058 downwards.
CCATCAAGATCTTGATTTTCTTTTAGTAGATTTATGGCGGTCTTGGGGCCAACTCCTTTAACTCCTGGGATGTTGTCAGAGCTGTCCCCAGTCAGTGCTTTTAAATCAACAACTTTTTTAGGTGTTACGCCTAGCTTGGCTTCTACCCCCGCTTCTGTAATTAGAGACGGCCCACTATTTTTTGAATATGGACCACCACCCATGTAAAGCACGGCAATATCTCGTTGATCATCTACTAACTGAAAAAGGTCACGGTCTCCAGAGAGGATGCGTACTCGCCAGCCATCATTGCATGCTTTATTAGCGAGGGTTCCTAGTACATCATCTGCTTCATAGCCAGGTGCCATGAATAGAGGTAGGTCAAGTTGTTTCTCAAGTATTTGTTGAAGTTGCTCAAGGTCTTGAAAAAATATTTCAGGGGCAACATCTCTATTTGCTTTGTAGTTGGTATCTTTTTTATGCCTAAATGTTGGCTCTGCAGTATCGAATGCAATGCTTACACCCATTGGATTGATCACTTTGCAGTTATCTAAAAGGGCTTTTAGGAATCCATATGTAACACTTGTAGGCCTGCCATCTTTGGTGCTAAGGCCTCCCTCACCACCTTTAGCAAAGGCATAAAAACTTCTAAAGGCTAATGAGTGGCCATCAACAAGAAGCAATATTGGTTTTTCTGTTGCTTCAGGCATGGATAGATCTTGAGATGTTTGAGAAATGGGTCAATTACGCTTTTTCTTGGCCCATGGTGGTAAGTCAATAAAGACGAGGTCTCCAGGATTGACTCCATTAATAATTGCTGTTTTGCTACCGCTACTTGTGCCAAGTTCAACCTTTTGAAATCTAGGCTGACTTTTAGTGCCAACAACAAGAACTCCTGGCTTACCATTCTCGGTGACAATTGCGACTGTTGGAACCAAAGTTCTTATTTCAGTTGTTGCCCCTTGAAACTCTATGTCTACAGTCATCCCTATACGCAGTTTCTGGTGTGGTTTGAGTAATAACAAAGTCACCTCAAATGATGTCACGTTGTTATTTCGTACTGCTCTTGGTGCTATTTCACTTACCTTTGCTTGGAACCATTGATCAGGGAAAGCATCCACCCTTACCCTTGCACTTTGGTCAATAAGAATACGACCTATGTCACTTTCAGGTACTTTGGCAATAACTTCAAGCCCTTGAGATAACTCAACGATTGAAGTACTAGTAGACCCTGCATTAGATGAGGCTCTGGTTGTAGGGGTAACAAAAGCACCTGGCTCTGCATAGCGTGTTGTTATGACACCATCGAAAGGAGCACGAATATTTAATTCGTCTCCCTCTACTTCTTTTTGTTTGAGGCGTGCCTTGCTTGTGAGATGACGATTGCGAAATTCTTCATGATCTTCTGCACTTATGGCTCCTTGAATGAAAAGCTCTCTTCTTCGCTCATAGGCGGCTTTTTGCTTATTGTATTCAGCCTTGAATTCATTAAGTCGAAAAATATAATCACCGCTTTTCATTCTTGCAATTATTTCTCCTTTTAGGACTGTTTGCCCTTCTTTGACAAAAAGGCTTTCTAATAAACCTTGCCTTTCAGGACTTACATTTACGCTTCTTACTGCTTTTAGCTCACCGCTAGATGTAATTAGACTTGGCAGTTTCCCACTTTCTGCTGCCACGGTGTAGGCAGTGACTTCACGCCCTTTGTTTTGCCCAGCGAAAAAATTCCAAGCCAGACCACCAGTGCTCATCAATATAAAAAATGAGAAGATGCCAACCCATTTTTTGCGATTAGGAACTAACTTCTCCATCTGTTTTTAGAAGTCAAGTCCTTTGCAGGGGTTTTGGTTTTAAGTTGTTGACCGTTTTTGGTCATTGGTTTAGGCAATTTGTATACCAGTCTCGCTGGTAAGGGGGCAAAATGTGGTGAGGGTTGCAAGCAATTTGCTCTTTATCTGCCTCCAGCTAAATTAGATCACATGCTTAAAGCCGGAATTGTTGGACTCCCAAATGTTGGAAAGTCCACTTTATTCAACGCATTAGTTGCAAATGCGCAAGCGACCGCTGCGAATTTTCCTTTTTGTACAATTGAACCAAATATTGGATCAGTTGCAGTTCCTGATGAGCGGCTAAGTCTTTTGTCTGACCTGAGTTGTAGCAAAAACTTGGTTCCTACAAGAATTGAATTTGTTGATATTGCTGGTTTGGTTAAAGGAGCTAGTAAGGGAGAGGGTTTGGGCAATCAATTCTTAGCCAACATTCGAGAAGTGGATGCAATAGTTCATGTTGTTCGTTGCTTTGAAGATGATGATGTGATTCATGTTTCTGGATCAATTGGCCCTGCTAGAGATGTTGAAGTGATCAATTTGGAACTTGGCTTGGCTGACTTAAGTCAGATAGAGAAACGTCGAGACAGATTAAAAAAACAATTACGTACAAGTGAAAACGCAAAACTTGAAGATCAAGCACTTGAAAAGATACAAATTGCTCTTGAATCAGGCTTCCCTGCTAATAGTGTTCAATTAAGTAGTGAAGAGAAAATGTTCATCAAACCTCTTGGCCTCCTTACCTCAAAGCCAATTATTTATGCAACTAATGTGAGTGAAAAAGACCTTGCCGCTGGGAATCAAAATTGCTCTGAGGTGATTAATTTAGCTGATAAGGAATCTGCTGAGGTTATTAGGGTTTCTGCTCAAGTTGAATCTGAGTTAATAGAACTTGGTGAAAAAGAGCGACTTGATTTTCTGGAAAGTCTTGGAGTTTCTGAAGGTGGGTTGAAAAGTTTAATTAAGGCAACTTATAAAATCTTAGGTTTAAGAACTTACTTTACTACTGGCGAGAAAGAAACTCGAGCATGGACCATAAAAGAAGGCATGACAGCTCCACAAGCTGCCGGTGTAATACATACTGATTTTGAAAGGGGATTTATTCGTGCTCAAACCATAGGGTATGAAAAACTTGTCGAGGCTGGGTCATTAAGTGAGGCACGTAATAAAGGTTGGCTACGTAGTGAAGGTAAAGATTATGTTGTGAATGAAGGTGATGTAATGGAGTTCTTATTTAATGTATAGAGATGCCTTGGCTTCACTGATGGCTGACTGTTTTTTAAATCTAACGAGCCTTTTTGTAAATATCTTTTTCACCTAAATGCTTAGCAAGGATTTATATATATGACTCTTTATATTATATGAAACATATGGATATATTTTTAATATCTAATTTCATTAGATATTAATTGCTTCTTATTTAATCCGTTTTTGCACTTATCGGTATAGGCTTGGGTGCTTTGTTGTATTGAATATGGACGTGCCTTATGGAGATCATGATGGAGAGTATAAAAAGCATATTGATAATGAAGAGTTAAATCAAACAGCCTTGACTTGGATGGATGACTCCACATTAGACAGATGGAGGCATAATTTAATGTTGAGCCCTATTAAACCTTTTATTACTTCAAACAGTTCTTGGCTGACACTAGGAGACGGTAGATTTGGAACTGAAGCACACTATATTTTACAAAATGGTGGAGATGCTCATGCTACTGATATATCTACTGAACTTCTAAAAATAGGAAGTTCCAAAGGCTTTATAAAAGATTTTAGTAAACAAAATGCTGAGAATATAACTTTTGAAGATGAATCTTTTGATTATGTCTTAATAAAGGAAGCGTTTCATCATTTCCCTAGGCCGTGGATAGCACTTTATGAAGCGTTTAGAATTTGCAAAAAAGCAGTATTAATAATAGAGCCAAGTGATGAATTGTCAATATTTAGTCTGCCTTTTAGAGTCTCTAAAAATATTATCAAGAAAATTTTAGGAAAAACCTTAAGTACAAAATATAGCTTTGAAGAAATAGGTAATTTTGTATATAAAATAAATGAAAAGGAGCTGGAGAAGTTTTTGCTTGGGATGCACTATACAAGCATTGCTTTTATTGGTTTAAATGATTACTATGAGCCAGGCATGGAATTTTGCCCGCTTGAGGGAGGTACAAAGAAGAACCAAAGATTCGTACAAAAAGCAAAAAAGTCTTTGTTTTTATTGAATTTAATTTCAGAATTAAAAATTAGTGATTTTAG
>QCGF01000017.1 GCA_003278175.1 Prochlorococcus sp. AG-363-P15 | reverse complement strand
TGGTAAAAGAACATGCCAATTTATTCGAGCCTGGAGACCATGCCAGTACCTTTGGGGGGAATCCTTTTGCATGTAAAGCAGGACTAACTGTCGCAGTGGAAACTGAAAGAAGAAATCTCCTAAAGCAAGTCAGGATTCGCGGCACTCAACTTAATGAAGGGCTTGTGAAACTTGTCCAAAAATTCCCCAATAAGCTCAAGGAAGCCCGAGGCATTGGCCTGATGCAAGGGTTAGTTCTTCATGACGAGATAAGTTTCACTGCAAATGATTTCATGCACCACGCACTAAATGAAAAATTACTAGTAGTGGCTGCTGGGCCAAAGGTAATCCGTCTAGTTCCACCGTTGATAATTAGCAAATCCGAGATCTATCAGCTACTTAAGAGAGTTGAATCAACATTCAATAACTACTACTAATTGAAAGAAAGAACGACTTCAAAAAATGATGACCTAACAGATCTAATCCCAACATTTGACCAACGGGGTATGGATCTGGGGTTAGAGCGTATGAACATGGCATTGAGTGACATGGGGCAGCCATGCGCTGAAATCCCTGCAATTCAAGTCGTGGGGACTAATGGCAAAGGCTCAATTACAAGCTTTATTCAAAGCACTCTGAAATTAGCAGGAGTAAAGGTCGGTGTTACAACGTCTCCTCATCTTGTGAGCTGGTGCGAACGAATTAGCGTTAATGGAAATCTGATTTCCCCAGAAGAATTTCGACGACGAATAATCTCGCTAAGGCACATAGTAGAAAAACATCAACTAACTCCATTTGAGTTAGTAATGGCAACAGCTTTTGATTATTTTGCTGACCATAATGTAGAGCTACTAGTTTTAGAAGTAGGCCTTGGAGGGCGCCTTGATGCGACAACTGCACATTCATTCCGACCTGTCATTGCCATGGCAAGCATTGGTCTGGATCACTGTGAATACCTCGGTAACGACATCAAGGATATTGCCAAAGAAAAAGCTTCAGTCATCTCAAAAGGAAGCAGAGTAATCAGCGCAACTCAGGAGCGACATGTCACTCAAGTTATAAAAAAAGCCATTAACGAAAAGCAGGCGGAAATCCAATGGGTCTCTCCGCTCTCTCAAGATTGGAAGCTTGGCTTAAATGGAGAAATTCAAAGAGAGAATGCTGCCGTTGCGAAAGGGGCACTTGAAGCTTTAAAAGCATTTGGCTGGCATCTAAGTGAAGCACAAATCAGAGAGGGCTTTGCTTTTGCTAAATGGCAAGGCAGACTACAAAAGGCCACTTGGCATGACTTGCCTCTTGTATTAGATGGAGCACATAACCCACATGCAGCAGAACAACTTTCTAAGGAGAGAAACAGGTGGACTCAACAAGCAAAGGGAGTGCACTGGGTAATTGGGATACAAAAGCACAAGGACGCGCCCCATATGATCAGGCATTTACTCAAATCAAACGATGTTGCATGGATAGTGCCAGTACCAGATCATAAAAGTTGGAGTGAATACTCACTATCTAAAGCCTGTCCAGAATTAGCCAAACAACTAATTTCGGCAGAGAGTGTACAAGTAGCTTTCTCTGAAATTAGACAATCTAGTGAGTGGCCGAAACCTCCCCCAGTTGTTGTTGGCTCGCTTTATTTAATTGGAGATCTTCTAAGAAACGAAATAATCAACAACCAAACCAAATGAACTAGTCCAATCCCATCAGTGAGCTGATTAAAAAAATACAATTCTTTCACATTCTATTTTGACCAACCCTTCAGCTTGCCTGGGTTAAGGATGCCCTTGGGGTCATAACGTTGTTTTGCCTCAACTTGATCGCCATCTACGACCCCAAGGCCTCCATCCTCAACAGTAATGACATGAGGGTTAAAGATTATGGCTCCTATATCTCTACACTGATTAATCAACTGTTCCAATAATTCATCCCCTCTCCAACGAACAATTGGTAATGCAGCAAGTCGCTGAGCTCCCTGTTGTCGTACAGATTCCAAATGCCACAACAAATCGTCACCCCATTGACTTTTAATATTTTTCATAGCCTCTAATTCAGGCTCAGGTAACAGCATTTGCAAATAGGTCCATTCAGGATCCATCGCACGCATATGCAGTGTTGTGTGATTCCAGGTAAGTTCACGTAAACCACTACCTCTTAAGTCTTTTTCGGCACCTAAATGCCGAAAAGAAGCACCCGCCGAAGTAGCCAACCTTTCAATTGTGCTCAAACCATCAGGAGAGACCAATAGCAAAAGCCGGTGCATCCCATTGAATGAGCCAGACCAGCTCGGAATATTTTGAACGATTTTACTTTCCAATAAGCTACACAAATGAAGTTCAACAGCAGCCTTCGAACAACGCTGCATAAGATTGACGATTAGTGACCAATCGGCAGAGTCAATGGCTACTTCTTGCCAGTTCACCTTGGATGTCGTCGCCAAAGTCAAAGCCGTAATAATCCCATTTGTTCCATAGGCATGATTGAGAGCCTCTGCTGCTAAAGCATCAAGTGACAATTTTCTAGGCTTACCCTCAACCGTTATGACCTCAACTCCCAACAAATGTCCTGGGTCTCGCAAAAAGCCCCACCTAACTGAACCAATTCCACCAGAACCCCCAGCAATAAACCCACCAATAGAAGCACTTCTCCAAGTACTTGGAAGGAGACGCAATTGCCGTCCTTTACTTGAAAGATACTTATCAAGATCCCCCAACAAACAACCTGGCTCCACTGTGACTTCGCCAGTAACGGTGTTGAAATCTCTGATTTGCTTTAAGGCATCCATTGTCATAACTATTCCATCCAAAAGAGGAACGCACTGTCCATAATTGCCAGTCCCTGCCCCCCGCAACGTCAAGGGGAGACCATGCCTATGACATATTTCAGCCACTGAAGCAACCGCCCTAACTGTTTGTGGACGAACTACCAGATCAGCACAACAGCCTTCAAGCTTCTTCCTTAGGACAGGAGAATAATCAAAAAAATCTCGCGAGAATTTAGTCCGGTCAGATGGCATATCAAGAATCTTTAAATCAGAAACTGATCCCAAAGCACTAAGGAGGTCCTTAGTTAATAAATTGGTGTTCATCAGGTCAAATCCTCAAACAATTGTTGTTGAGAGATTCCATTGATCTAGCCATGCTCCATTAACCATTATTTTTCGAGGCGGTGGAAAGGATAAAGCTTCTGACCAACTATTAGCTTCCAACATAATCAAGTCAGCAGGGCCTCCTCTTCGAATAATTCCATCCCATTTCAACTCCATAACAGCTGCTGCCGAAGTCGTAAAAGGAGCGAGACCTACTCTTTGCCATGGAGCAAGTTGCGCAATAGGCATTGATAGCGACATCAAGGAAAGAGGGTCAAAATCACCGACGGGAAACCACGGATCTTGAACGTTATCGCAACCTATAGCAACAGTAACGCCAGCCTGCTGAAGCTGACAGATAGGAGCAAGTGGCCTTTGAACAGGAGTCCTTCTTGCATGGCGACCTAGTAACCAAGCATTAGTAGTAGGCAAAGCTACTACGTTCACTTGATGATGAGCTAGGCGTTTGGCCAGATTCTGCAACTTTTTTTGAGGTAAAAGACCCATACTGCTTGAATGACTACATGTAATCGGCACAGTCATTTGAGTCTGGTCAAGCAATTGCACTAGTTGAGTCAAGCCGGCTGCAGGATGTGTTTGAGACTCATCAATATGAAGGTCAATTCCACATCCCAAGGCATTTGCAAGTTGAAGCAACTGAAACAGCAAGGCACCAGAAAACTTCCGGTCAAAGGGAGGGAGAAAGACTCCTCCCAATAACCCTCCAACTGAAGCCACATACTTAGCGAAACTGTTCCCCCGTTGTGTACTCCAATATTCCAAAGGAACAAGTGCCACCAATTGCAATTCAATTAAATGCCTCCATTCACTGCGGAGTGCCACCAAAGCCTCCCAACTTTCATCAGCAAAAGATCCAAAACTATCAACATGACTACGAATTGCCCGGCTTCCGTTCTTCACAGCAAGCTTTAAAGCTCGCTCTGCTCTGGAATAAACATCCTTAGCTGTCCGACTTTCATGCTCCTTAAAATTTGCATCAAGAGAACCTTGATAATCTCCCTGCAAATTGGGAAAGCCACCCCATGTAAAGGCCTTATCAATATGAGCATGTGGTTCGGCCAATCTAGGGAGAAGAAGCTTTAAAGGAACTGAAGCGCAATCATGAATAACTTCCAAGCTAGAAATAACCCCTCCTTCGCAACCTATACGTATCGCGCAAAGTCCTTCAGCAGTGATCTGGGCAGGAGGAACATTATGCTCAGTAGGGATTTCGACTAATCCTCGTGGAACCAATACATCCAGGTATTTACTCTTCCGCTCAATCATTGGAAACTCCTCAAACAAAAAGCAATTGATATCTAAATGCGACTTTTTAATCGCAATAATTTTGATGGTTCAATCAAAATTTCAACCTCAAAAGATTCAGAAAGCTAAAATCAACAAAATGCTAAACATACAGAATCTATTCTCATGGAAAATTTCAAAAGAGTCACTAAATTTTGATCAGAAACATATTTCCGATTAATTTGCAGACGAATTGGTAAATTCGTAATGACGCGGCGGGCGTCGCCAAGTGGTTAAGGCAGCGGCTTGTGGCGCCGCTATTCGGGGGTTCGAATCCCCTCGCTCGCCCTCAACACCAAAGTGGTTTTGAATTTATAAGCCCCACAAACAATTCAACCATTTCAGATTTTGTCCCCATAAGGGCTAATGAAGCCTATTCAGACAACTTGCACCATCTCCAACCGTGAGATCAAACCACACAAATCCAGGAGCAAATCAATCTTTGCTTAATAAGAGCAAAAATCTGCAGCAAGGTAGTTATTGGATAACTACCTTCGGCTGTCAAATGAATAAAGCTGATTCAGAGCGAATGGCAGGAATTCTTGAGAGAATTGGTTACTACATTGCACCATCCGAATTAGAAGCAGATTTAGTTCTCTACAACACCTGCACAATTCGAGATAATGCAGAGCAAAAGGTATATAGCTATCTAGGTCGTCAGGCAAGAAGGAAAAAATCCTGTCCCCACCTCAAGATAATAGTCGCGGGTTGCGTAGCACAACAAGAAGGAGAGTCACTTCTAAGGAGAGTACCTGAAATCGATCTCATAATGGGTCCACAACATGCGAATCGCTTAGAGACCCTTCTCATGCAAGTTGAGAATGGTCAACAAGTTGTAGCAACAGATGAACAATATATTCTTGAAGATCTAACCACAGCTCGTAGAGATAGCCCAATTTGCGCCTGGGTAAATGTTATCTATGGCTGTAATGAGCGCTGTTCCTATTGCGTTGTCCCATCAGTCAGAGGGAAAGAACAATCAAGGTCCCCAGAAGCAATTCGATTAGAAATAGAAGATCTAGCCTCGCTGGGATATAAAGAAATTACTCTTCTTGGGCAAAACATTGATGCATATGGAAGAGATTTACCTGGAATCACAAAAGAAGGGCGACGTCAAAATACTTTGACAGATCTCCTTCATTATATTCACGACATTGACGGAATTGAACGTATTCGTTTTGCCACAAGTCACCCTCGATATTTCACAAAACGATTAATCAAAGCTTGCTCTGAACTATCGAAAGTTTGTGAGCACTTTCATATTCCTTTTCAAAGTGGAGACAATGAAATTCTCAGAGCGATGGGAAGAGGATACACAATTGAAAAATATAAACGAATAATCGAAGATATTAGAGACTTAATGCCCAATGCCTCAATTAGTGCTGATGTAATCGTTGCCTTCCCTGGTGAAAACGAAATGCAGTTCAACAAAACTCTCTCCTTGATTGAAGAGATTGGTTTTGACCAAGTCAACACAGCTGCCTATTCACCACGGCCAAATACACCAGCATCGAATTGGCCAGATCAACTTCCAGAAGCTATAAAAGTAGAGCGTCTAAAACAACTCAATGCTCTAGTCGAAGTAACGGCAAGGGAAAAGAACATACGGTACAAAGACCTTATAGAGGAAGTCTTGGCCGAAGGAATTAATCCAAAGAATGAGCAGCAACTCATGGGGCGCACTCGAACCAATCGGCTTACCTTTTTCCCAAAGGAGGGCCCTAAAGGATACCGTTACAAGACAGGAGACCTTGTTCCTCTAACAATCAAAGAAATCCGTTCATTTTCTCTTAGCGGAGTTCCATTGAGATGAATTATCTCCTCAAAACTGATGCCTTTTACATCTACCAACATGGTATTGCGGCAATTACATGCCTTCATCTAAAACACATGTAGGCGTAATTTTTGGCGGCGCTTCTCCAGAACATAACGTCTCTATTCAATCAGCCAGAACTATCATCAATGCCTTAAATCATAAGCTTAATGTCAGTCGATTTAGCGTAACTCCAATATACATAGACATTGAAGGTCGCTGGTGGCCATTTGAAATTGCCAGAAGAGCATTACAGCAAGGTACTGCACTTATCGACAAAGAGTTGCCATCCTCACTCGCAACCTCAGGGTTCCAAATTTTTCCTCCTGGCAGTGACAAAGTGCAAGTTTGGTTTCCAGTTCTTCATGGTCCCAATGGAGAGGATGGCACCATACAAGGACTTCTCAAACTTGTTGGGCAACCTTTCGTTGGCTCTGGAGTACTAGCTTCTGCCATGGGGATGGACAAAATAGCAATGAAATCTGCTTTCGCATCAGCCGGCTTGCCTCAGGTCCCGTACTTGTCCATAGACGCACATAATCCTCCAAGAAAAGATTTAAAAATTGAGCTTGCAGAACAAGTAGATACTCAAATTGGATACCCCTGCTTTATAAAGCCTGCAAATCTAGGTTCATCAATTGGAATCAGCAAAGCAAGCAATAGGCAAGAACTGTTCGAAGGTCTAGACAAAGCATTAAAACTTGATAGCCGAATAGTTGTAGAGAAAGCTGTAGTGGCAAAAGAGTTGGAATGCGCCGTACTTGGAGGCTCATCATTAAAAGCATCGGCAGTAGGACAGATTTGTTTTGACTCTGATTGGTATGACTACGAAGCGAAATACTCTGAAGGTTCTTCTCAAGCCCTCATCCCTGCCCCCATAACACAGGCCGTGACTCAGAGGGTCCAAACCCTGAGTTTGAAAGCATGCCAAGCCATTACTGCCAATGGACTGGCAAGAGTTGACTTTTTCTATAAGGAAAAAACAGATGAACTATGGATCAATGAAATAAATACTTTGCCTGGGTTTACATCTAAGAGTATGTATCCAATGCTTTGGGCCGCTGCAGGTGTAAGTCTTGAACAACTAGTGGCAAAGCTAGTTGAAACGGCTAAAGAATGAATTAGTACAAATTCCTTGAATTCAAAACATCCCTTTTACCTCCAATGATTCACGGCCTGCTTTGGTTCCCACTACTTATTGCATTTATTCTTTTAACCGCGCTTGGGTGGATAGAACGGAGAAGACAAAGCCTTTTCCTGAACTGGGCAGAAGGTGCAGAGCTATCCAAACTAGATGGAGCAGGTGCTGCTCGACTAAAAGAAGGCATATTTAGCTGGAGCAGCTTTGAAGCTGGTCAATTTAAAGAACAAGACACATTTGAAATAGCCAAATTAGAGCTTTTAGAGTTAATGGCCCTCACCTCAGGGGAAGCACCCTTGACAACAGAATCACAAGGTCGTTGCCGGTTAAGACTTATAGGAAACGGGAAAGAAATGGATGTCCCATTTTCAGATGCCGAGCAAGCTCGAAAATGGATGGATCAACTTATGGGAAGAGCTCGCTGCGATTTGTGAAAAGAGCTATTAACAAAAAAGCTTCAACTTCACCTACCTCCCTTGATACAAACCCAAGGGCTGCAAGACGTCGTAAAATCCATTTAGAACGCAGAAACAAACAACTAAAAGAATTTTGGCGTTTTCTGATCTTCAGTTGCCTTACATACGTCTTAGGTTCTTTATATGTAATTAACGGTTGGAGTGTTATAGATGTAGAGCAAATTCATGTAAAAGGAAGCGCAAGAATTCAACCCAAAGAGATAGTCCATTTCTCAGGACTGGAATTTCCTAATCAACTTCTTTCAATTAATCAAAATGAACTTAAAAAGAATTTACTGAAAGAGCTGCCAATAAAAAGTATTCAAATACGTCGTCACCTTATTCCACCTGGTCTGGAGATAGAGATTAAAGAAAGAAAACCAATAGCCTATGCAAATAAAAGAGGCATCAATGGAATAGAAGATGGGATGATTGATGAAGATGGAAACTGGATGCCTATCAAAATGGCAACCAATACATCACCACCTATCAAGGAAATTTATGTTGAAGGCTGGATGGAGATTCATCAAAGCTGGATAACAATTATACTTAATAATGAAAAAAGAATTGGAAGCTCTCTGCAAAAGATAATTGTGAGTCCCAATGGCGAGCTTAGTCTTCAAACAAATAGTTTTGAGACAATCAATCTTGGTGCAAATAGTTTCAAAATCAATGCACAAATCAATGCACTTAATCAGTTAACCAAGACTTTGCCCCAAAACTTTGTCAATCAGCCAGGTACCATTCTTGATATTAGAGACCCATCGAAACCTGAATTACAAATACCAACCATTAAGTAGAAAAAAGCTGGCAAAGGAAGCACTTTATTGATATCGATAGTGTGAATAAAATTACTGGCGCTCAGAATATGACGTCTTCAGCAGAAAAATTTACATACTGGACCCTATTGGGGCTCTCACCTCAAAGCGATTCTTATCAACTCAAACAAGCCTTCAAAAGAGAAGCGAAAATATGGCACCCTGATGTAAATAAAGGCTGTCAAAATGCCGAAGAGCGTTTCAAATGGATCAACGAAGCCTACCTAGTCCTCAGTGATCCGAAAAAACGTTTTGAATGGGAGATAGCTGGTCGACCTGCCTTTGAAATTAAAAAAATTAACACGTCTTCTGCCAAAACTTACCCTCAACAGCCCCAAGACAAGTCAGATAATGGAGATACTGTTTTCAATTCTGCAGAAAAATTTCTTATCTTGATAATTGCCTTGGCAATAATATTCCCATTGAACGCTCTTTTATTCCGAAGCTGAGATCCCTTCCCCACAAAAGCTTTTAAGAGAAATTCGACATTAAAATGCACCCAAAAAACTCTATATCTAGAACTTCTAACAAAAGGGTAACTTTTTTGAAAATTTTTACAGAAGACTATCTTGAGTACATAATGCACCAAAACTCAGTGCTTACATCTGAATATGGAGATGGGTAGCGGAAACAAACCAGGCTTAATGCGAATGGACGGAATCAGTCCAAGCCAATCGGCTCGCATAGAAGTCATTGGTGTAGGCGGTGGAGGCAGCAACGCCGTTAATGGAATGATCCGCAGCGACCTAGAAGGCGTTGCCTATCGAGTCTTAAATACAGATGCTCAGGCACTGATTGAATCTCAGGCCCAAAACAGATTGCAACTAGGTCAAACCTTAACCAGAGGTCTAGGTGCAGGAGGCAATCCAAGCATTGGCCAAAAAGCTGCTGAAGAGTCCAGGGCTGAATTACAAGAAGCACTTCAAGGATCTGACTTGGTCTTCATAGCTGCAGGCATGGGTGGCGGAACCGGCACAGGCGCAGCACCTGTAGTTGCAGAAGTGGCCAAGGAAAGTGGTGCACTTACTGTTGGCATTGTCACCAAGCCCTTTAGTTTTGAAGGCCGACGCCGTATGAAGCAAGCCGATGAAGGCATCGCCAGACTTGCGGAAAATGTAGACACACTCATTGTTATTCCAAATGACCGCTTAAAAGATGTAATTGCTGGTGCTCCATTAAGAGAGGCTTTCCGCAATGCAGATGATGTATTGAGGATGGGAGTAAAAGGGATAAGCGACATCATTACTTGCCCTGGACTGGTCAACGTAGACTTTGCGGATGTCAGGTCAGTCATGACTGAAGCCGGCACAGCCCTTTTAGGGATTGGGCTTGGTTCAGGAAGGTCAAGGTCTGTAGAGGCAGCTCAGGCAGCTATCAATAGCCCTCTTCTAGAAGCTGGTCGTATAGATGGAGCCAAAGGCTGTGTAATCAATATTAGTGGGGGGAAAGACATGACCCTTGAAGACATGACCTCTGCTTCAGAAGTTATCTATGAAGTAGTTGACCCTGATGCAAATATCATTGTTGGAGCAGTAATCGATGAAAGACTCGAAGGAGAAATTCAAGTGACTGTTATTGCTACCGGCTTTGAGAGCAACCAGCCTTATCGCAATCAAAAAGCACGTAATCGTTTATCTACTCAATCGGTTTACAACCAACCTGATGTCAGGGAAGCCGGACCTGGCATTCCCGACTTCTTGCGACTTAGACAAGTTCGCAAGGATGCAGAGACATAAATACCCTTGTTTTTAGGTGACCCGGAGTCCACGCCTGCTACGAGCATCCCTTGTGGCTGCTACCTTCCGGTCCTGACCAGGTTTAGGAGTCGAAGCCGCATGGGTCCGAGTCATCTACATTTTAGCAATGGACACTTCGGGAATATCTAGAAAGATGCTCCCAACCGATTTAATTAGATTTAAACAACAAGGGAATTTGATTACGGTGCTTACTGCATGGGACAGTCTTTCTGCGGCCATTGTTGAGGAAGCAGGAGCTGACGTAGTCCTTGTAGGGGATTCTTTAGGGATGGTCGTTCTTGGCCACGCCACGACCCTCCCAGTCACCCTAGAGCAAATACTCCATCACACTCAAGCAGTAGAGAGAGGGTTTAATAGCCCAGTCAAGAGTCAGCCCTTAGTAGTTTGTGACTTGCCTTTTCTTAGTTACCAATGCGGTGAAGACAAAGCAGTAGCAGCAGCAGGTTCTCTTTTGAAAAATTCTTCTGCTGCTGCAGTAAAAATAGAAGGAGCTGAGCCTGAAATATTGGCAGTAATTGAGCGACTTGTAAGGATGGGCATTCCAGTGATGGGGCATCTTGGCCTTACACCTCAATCAGTTCATAGACTTGGCTACCGTCTACAAGCTAAAGACAAACCAAGCCAAATGAAATTGATTTCACAAGCCATAGAGCTTGAGAAAGCAGGGTGTTTTGGCATTGTTCTTGAACATATCCCTGGCGAGGTGGCCAGCCAACTTCGCCATCAACTTAAAGTCCCTGTAATAGGCATTGGCGCTGGGGAGGACTGCGACGGCCAAGTTCGCGTAACGGCTGACCTCCTTGGGCTTTCTTCTAAGCAGCCACCATTTAGTCCACCACTAATTCCCGGCCGGCAACTCTGCATTGATGCCCTTCAAAGTTGGATAAAACAACAGCATCTTCAGGCAAAGAATCCCACCAAAGAAGCATCTGAACAAAAACCTGATTACTAAGATCCATTCCATCTGGATCAGTCAAATAATATCTCCAACCATGATTTTTCAACCAACCTCTTTCAATCGCATCGCGCCAAAAAAATCGCAACGAAGACATGTATTCCTCAAATTGGTTATGGTCCCATCCCCAAAGATTGGCCAAAGAACTTAGATCCACTCCCTCCCTCCTACGTAATCCAACCATCAACTGCTCATCAAAAGTCATTTGGGTTGTGTGAATTAATTTCAAGGACGGTTCTAATTGATTGCACTCTTGTCCTTCCAGCCAATTTTGATATTCAGCTCTTGTTCTTGGGCGTGAAAATCTTTGCCCCCAAGGTGCACTGGTAGCGCCTTGCCCAAACCCCCACCAGCCAGAACCACTCCAATAAACGCGATTGTGACGCGAAGCATGTCCTGGCAAGGCATAGTTAGAGATTTCGTAACGAGCAAAGCCTTCTTTTTGAAGAATTGAACTAGTGCACCTCATGATCTCCGCAGATAAATCCTCATTAGGAAGATCAAGGTCTCCACGATTATTTCTCCAAGCAAACACGGTGCCAGGTTCAACTGTGAGGTCATAAATCGAAAGATGAGGAGCAGAAGTTTCAAGTGCTAATGCAAGCGTTTCCTTCCAGGCACCCAAAGTCTGTCCAGGCAAGCCTTGAATTAGGTCAAGGCTCCAAGTTGAAAGCATGCCCCTACGATAAAAATCATTAATCCAATTAATTGATTCCAGTAAATGATGCCTTCGATGCCTTCTTCCAAGCCCCTCAAGGACTTTATCTTCAAAGCTTTGTCCGCCTAGGCTAACTCTATTAATCCCAGCGTCTAAGTATCCTTTAAGGTCATTTCGATTGAAACTTGATGGATCTATTTCCATAGTTATTTCAGCACCATATTGAATGCCAAAACGACTACGTAAATTTTCTAATAAAGTACCTATCTGAGAAGGTGTTAATAAAGATGGGGTACCACCTCCTATATAAACCGTAGACAATGGAGGTCCATCAGGAGCTATAGCAATTTCTCTATGAAGAAGAGTCAGATAAGACTTTATAGATGGGCTACCTTGCCCACTACCTCCGCTAGCTTTATCACCTAAGGGAATGACAGTAAAGTCACAGTAGAAGCAACGTCGATGACAAAAAGGTATGTGCAAATATGCACTTCGAGGGGCATTCACAAAATCAACATCGCTCATAAATCCAGCGAACAAGGTGTTGATGTGCTCCAGAGCCAAGCAAACAAGATTCAATCATGCTTTTAATAAATTTAAAGAGAGGAATACCTAGCTGAGCCAATGGTGAACCTCCTTATACTTATTTTATTTCTGATCTGTGGAGCCACAACTGGTTGGCTTTGTATTGACTTGCTGCCAAATGAGCTTTTGGAGCAAATCTTGTTGCAAGAGGGTTTTTTTGAACAGTGGACAGATACATCAGATCTAAGGAATCTCCTTGCAGGCTTCGGAGCCTTATTTGGACTATTGGCTGGTTTTGTTTTCCAGCAACTGCGCAAAAAGTTGACTGGTCAGATTCGTACCATGCCTACAGATCTCTTAATAAGCAGGGCAATAGGGCTAATACTTGGGCTTCTTTTGGCAAACCTTTTACTTGCACCCATCCTTCTACTACCTCTTCCAAAAGAGGTGATATTCGCAAAACCCTTTACAGCAGTTCTAAGTAATATTTTCTTTGGCATAATTGGATACAATCTTGCAGATATTCATGGTCGAACACTATTAAGACTTTTCAATCCAAATAGCACCGAAGCCCTACTAATTGCAGAAGGTATATTGACTCCAGCCAGTGCAAAAATATTAGATTCAAGCGTAATTATTGATGGAAGGATTAATGCCCTTTTAGGCTGTGGACTTATTGAAGGCCAAGTAATTGTTGCTCAAAGCGTCATTGACGAGTTACAACAATTGGCTGATTCCAGCAATAATGAAAAGCGATCTAAAGGACGTCGGGGCCTGAAGTTATTAAATGAATTACGTCAAACTTATGGGAAGCGCTTAGTATTAAATAGCACTAAATACGAAGGTACAGGAACAGATGAACGTCTTCTCAAATTAACTTCCGATACTGGAGGAACTCTGATAACTGCTGACTACAACTTATCTCAAGTAGCACAATTAAAAGAACTGAAAGTGATGAACCTTAGCGAGTTAGTAATAGCTCTACGACCTGATGTTCAGCCTGGCCAAAAAGTGAATCTGAAGATTGTCAGAGAAGGCAAGGAGGAAAGCCAAGGAGTTGGTTACCTTGATGATGGAACCATGGTTGTAATAGAAGGAGCAAGACAAGCCATCGGTCAACGAATGGAAGTCGTTATTACCGGAGCGCTGCAAACACCAACAGGGAGGATGATCTTTGGGCAACTAGAGAAAGATCACCCTTCCAACAAATCCAACAAATACAAAGCGTCTTAAGGCTTGAGCCCGCTAGGCTTCGATCCACAAAAGGATTTGTTGCACATGACGGTGTCCGCTCCCTACTACGGCGATTCAGCCGTGATGCGCACACCCCCACCGGATCTGCCATCGCTATTACTCAAGGAAAGGATTGTCTATTTAGGACTTCCATTATTTTCTGATGATGATTCCAAGCGCCAACTAGGAATGGATGTCACAGAGCTAATAATTGCTCAATTGCTTTACTTGGAATTTGACAATGCAGAAAAGCCCATTTACTTCTATATAAATTCAACTGGAACAAGTTGGTATACAGGTGATGCAATCGGATTTGAGACCGAGGCCTTTGCAATATGTGACACCCTGAGTTACATAAAACCCCCTGTTCACACAATTTGCATTGGCCAAGCCATGGGAACTGCAGCTGTGATTCTTTCCGCTGGCTCAAAAGGGCAAAGAGCCGCATTGCCACATGCCTCAATAGTGCTTCATCAACCTAGAAGTGGCGCAAAAGGACAAGCAACTGACATTCAGATCCGTGCAAAAGAAGTGATCCACAACAAACAAGCAATGCTTGAAATTCTTTCAAAGAATACCGGTCGTAGTGTTGAGCAATTGTCAAAAGATTCAGATCGCATGAGTTATCTCAATCCCCAAGAAGCAATTGAATATGGCCTAATTGATCGTGTACTAAGTAGTCGTAAGGATTTACCCGATCCCACTCCTATTCAATAAAATTTATGGAAAAGTTCCTTCAATAATTAACTTTTTAAACCCACAGTCTCATCAAGTAACTTTCTTTTCTTTTAAAAATGCCTATTGGTACCCCTAGTGTTCCCTACCGTCTTCCAGGAAGCCAACTTGAGAGATGGGTAGACATCTACACCAGACTTGGCGCAGAGAGGATTCTATTCCTCGGTCAGGAGGTAAATGATGGTGTAGCAAATAGTCTTGTGGCGCAAATGCTCTATTTAGACTCTGAGGACAGCAGCAAGCCCATTTACATTTATATCAATAGCCCAGGAGGTTCAGTAACTGCTGGATTGGCCGTTTACGACACTATGAAATATGTCAAAAGTGATGTGGTAACAATTTGTGTTGGACTAGCCGCCTCAATGGGCGCTTTCCTTTTATCAGCAGGGACAAAAGGCAAAAGGCTCGCCCTTCCTCATAGCAGAATCATGATTCACCAACCATTGGGTGGGACCTCACAAAGACAAGCGAGTGATATAGAAATAGAAGCAAAAGAAATCCTTCGAATAAAAGACATGCTTAATCACTCCATGGCTGACATGACTGGTCAAACTTTTGAAAAAATCGAAAAAGACACAGACCGTGACTACTTTTTAAGCGCATCAGAGGCCAAAGATTATGGCTTAATTGACAAAGTTATTTCTCATCCTAATGAAGCCTAGAGTGGATTAAAAATACTTCCTTAAATGAATAAGAAGTAACCTTCACATCAATTGGTAATTGATTTTTTAATCAAGGTGCTCTGAAAGACGAACCCCTTTGCTTAAGCTCACCTTTACTCCTGCACTGAAAATAGCGACCGCATGGCACAGCTCTACTACGACTCCGATGCAGACCTCAACCTTCTTAGGGACAAAACCGTAGCAATTATTGGTTACGGATCTCAAGGCCATGCTCATGCACTGAACCTTAAAGACAGTGGAATAGATGTATTAATTGGCCTATATGAAGGCAGCAGGTCAGAAAGCAAAGCAAAGGCGGATGGGCTTGAAGTTCTTAGCGTCTCCGATGCAGCTGAAAAAGCTGATTGGATTATGGTTCTCTTGCCAGATGAGTTTCAAAAGGATGTTTACTCAAAAGAAATTGCACCTCATCTAACAGAAGGGAAGGTCTTAAGTTTCGCTCATGGCTTCAACATAAGATTTGGACTAATAAAACCTCCTGGCTTTGTTGATGTAGTCATGATTGCCCCCAAAGGGCCAGGGCATACTGTGCGTTGGGAATATCAGAATGGGCAAGGGGTTCCCGCACTCTTTGCAATTGAGCAAGATGCCTCAGGGCAAGCTCGAGAGTTGACCATGGCTTACGCAAAAGGTATTGGCAGTACTCGTGCAGGGATACTGGAAACCAATTTCAAAGAAGAGACTGAAACAGACCTATTTGGAGAACAAGCCGTCTTGTGTGGGGGACTATCAGAGCTTGTGAAAGCGGGTTTTGAAACACTTGTTGATGCCGGCTATCAGCCAGAGCTTGCCTATTTCGAATGTCTTCATGAAGTAAAGCTCATTGTGGACTTAATGGTCAAAGGCGGCCTTACTGCCATGCGTGATTCAATTTCAAATACAGCAGAGTATGGAGATTATGTAAGTGGGCCAAGGTTAATTACATCAGAAACAAAAGCAGAAATGAAAAGAATTCTTTCTGACATTCAAGATGGAAGTTTTGCTAATAATTTCGTCAGTGAGTGCGAAGCTGGTAAGCCTGAAATGAAAAAATTTCGTGAACGTGACTCAGTCCATCCGATTGAAAAAGTTGGGAAAGGTCTTAGGTCAATGTTTAGCTGGTTAAAAACAGACTAATCTTATCAATAATCTTTCTACTAATAATTTCGGCATTATTAGATCTTCTAATAGGAGATCCAAGCTGGTCTCCCCATCCAGTGCAATGGATGGGGAGACTGATTGAGACACTTCAAAAAGTAGTAGAATATATATCTGGAGACAACTCTAAAGCATTAAGAGTTGGAGGCATAATAATTACATTAACACTGATTTTTATATGTGGCTTAAGTGGATGGCTTATAGAAAGATTGGCATTAAGTTATTACTTTGGGTTCCGATTTTTCGGCTCAATACTGATGACTATTGTAATGGCCAGCACCATTGCAGCTGGCAGCTTAAGAAGAAGTGTTTTAGATGTAATTAAAGATCTCCCTGAAGATAATAATTGCAATGAAATTCAATTGTCACGTGAGAAGCTGAAGCAAATCGTCGGAAGAGATGTTTGGATGCTAAATAAAAAAGAAATCCTTAGAGCGGCAGCAGAAACTGCTAGCGAGAATGCCGTCGATGGTGTATTCGCTCCTCTCTTCTGGATGTTTACTGGAACGACGTTGTTGAGTCTTTCGCAAGACTTGCCAGGCCCACTAACTCTTGCACTTGTTTTTAAAGCTACTAGCACAATTGATTCAATGATTGGCTATCGACATGGTCGAATGAAGTGGCTTGGAACAGCAGGAGCAAGACTTGATGATCTTCTCACCTGGCTTCCTGCAAGAGCAGTGTTGCTTACACTGCCTCTCGTAAGCAAACCATTAAGAGAATTACCTGCAATTGTAAGTGCTGCGCATAATGATGGATCTAAAGATATTTCCCCCAATTCAGGAATCTCCGAAGCGATTTTTGCCTACTGTGCAGATGTAAAAATGGGTGGAACGAATACTTACAATGGGAAAGAATCAATAAAACCAACTCTTGCAAGAAATTCACCCGAAGCAACGATAAAATCAGTAAAGAAAATACTTCAACTTAGCTTAAAGCTAGAAATTGCTTGGTTATTAATCTTTGGGATTACTTCAATAATTATTCTCAATCTTTAAATCAATAAGCACCTCGATCCCTTGGAAAGATTAGAACACCAAATGTTCGAATTATCACCCTTATATCCAAAATAAAATTTCTATTTCGTGCATACGCTAAGTCTAATTGCACTCTTCTTTTATAGCTCAAATTATTCCTACCACTTACCTGCCATAAGCCTGTCAAGCCAGGCCTGACTGAAGCGACATCATCCATACTCTCACCGTACCTTGATATCTCGTCAGGTACGATTGGCCTTGGACCAACAAGGCTCATGTCTCCTCGTAAAATATTAAAGAACTGAGGCAACTCATCAAGACTAGAACGCCTGAGGAACTTGCCAATAGGAGTAATCCTAGGATCTTCCTTAAGCTTAAAGTTTCTCTCGAACTCCATTCTTAAAGAAGGAGAGTTGGCGAGCAAGTTAGAAAGCAAGTCTTCTGATTCTGCATACATAGTTCGGAACTTAATACATCCAAAGCGACAGTAATTAAGCCCTACCCTTTCCTGCGTAAATAAAATAGGTCCTGCTGAACTTAATTTAACCAAAAAAGCTAATAATATAAGCAAAGGAGATGCGACCACCAAAAAGATTAAGGAGAAAGAGATATCTCCTAGTCTCTTAATACACTCATAAGTTCTAATCTGATGTGAATTTATAATGCTCATTTTTACTTTTAGGAATAAGAGATCAATCTCGAAAGAAAGTATAGAGATCCACTGCCTCTAATTAGAGAGCAAAGCATGATCAATAGTACACAAAATTAGTTATACATTCTCATACTCAATCTGATTTACAAAGTTTCGATAGATCTTCTAGGTCACTCAATGCAACGTCACAGGAAGTTTGATGACTTTTCCATGCCTTGTGCAAAGCATTCTCAAAACGGGAGCCGAAGACCTCAGGTGAAAATTGCTCCGCCCAACAATGAATAGCTTCTGGGGAAAAGTTTCTCCAAATTCGGCTTTCTTCAAACCATTGGACGCAATCAGAAAGAGAGGAAACTGTTTGCTCTTGAAATAAAACCCCTGTAGGTGAAGAAACCTTTTGAGCTATACAACGAACAGTATCCAGCAATCCACCTTTCCCAAAACCTATAACTGGCGATCCTGCAGCCATCGCCTCAACAGGGGCAATACCAAAGTCTTCAGTGCCTGCATATACAAAAGCCCTGCAATGCTCCATCAGCGTCTCCACTTGTTCCATTGTCTGATGTCCTAGAAACTGTATCGATGGACCAGCCATCCTTTGCAAAAAACTTCTTTCAGGTCCATCCCCAACAATCAACAATGGAAGCTTGAGCTGATTAAATGCCTTCACAACTAAATCAACTCTCTTATTGGGGACAAGACGACAAAGACAAAGATAAAAATCATCCCGAGGCTTATTCCAGTTAAAACGTTTTACTGATACAGGTGGGTGAATAACCTCTGCTTTACGTCCCCAGTACTTGAGAATTCTTCTAGCAGTAAAACTAGAGTTAGCCAATAAGCAGTCAACCCTGGCTGCACTCAATTGATCCCATTGTCGAAGGTGATGCAACTGCCAACGAATTAAAGGTTCAAAAAAAAGTCTTTTATTTAAAGGACTATTCAAATAAACATTCATCTGATCCCATGCATATCTAACTGGGGTATGTACATAACTCACATGCAGTTGATCGGGAGAAGTCAAAACCCCCTTAGAAACCAAATGATTACTGCTTATTACTAATGGGTAATCACTAAGGTCTATTTGCTCAATGGCAAAAGGTAATAGTGGCAAATAATTCTGTACATGACTTATCCCAAAAGGGAGATTCTGTATCAAGCTAGTTTTGATTGATCTTCCAAAAAGCCAGCTGTTGTTCCTCGCACTTTCACCATCAACCAGACTCACTAATTGAACCTTGGAACCCAAGTCAAATAAAAGTCTATCAATGGACTGAACTACCTGCTCAGCCCCTCCTAGAGACTTAGGAGAGAACCATTCATGGACAAGGGCTATTCGATTCGGGAGAGTTGAGATAGTCTTAGTTGACACAATCAATTCCACCTAAAAGCCAAGATTGCTCAAAGCAAAAACCAAGTAATCTGAGAAAGAACAAAAAGGGAACATCAATATATTTATCAATCATAAGCAATCCATTACTAAACAAGAAAATTAAAATAGAAATGCAAATTATCAATGCAATATCATCAGCATAACGCAGGCAAGTTGCGATGCATCTTGGCTTTGATGTCAAAGAAAAGGTAGTGCATTGCATTATAATCGAAGCAACTTATGGAAGATGTCTCCGCTATATAAAAAGGAAAAGACTAAGGAACAAGAAAAAGCTAGAAATACAAAATAGCGAACATAACCTTTCTTACGTTCCATCAAATAATATGAACCAATCATAAGTGCTAGAAAAATAAAACCACAAATGGAGGCAATTAGTGTTGAGATACTGTCTACATATAGGCCTATATGCAGATTACTATTAGCCAAGTCAAAAGTCCAATCAAAAACCTGACCAATAATATTCGTCTTAAATAAAATAAAACTGAGAACAGTTGAAATAGCCGTACATATAATTAATAAATAAGATACAGGCCTAGAAAGCCTATTCATGGTCCTGTCAAAGCTAACAAGCAAGAGCCCAACAACCAGAGCCCCTGCAAATGGTGCAAAGGGTATTAACCAAGAAATTTGCAATAAAGAAGGCATCAACTAACCTTGCGAGATGAGAATACTGACAGTTCACGAAACAAATCTCTAAGTCCTATGTCAGAAAGAACACTTCTAGCCATAGCAAGAGAAACAGGGATAAACGAACCCAATGTGGTCATTAATATTTAATCCTTTGCTAGCAAACAATGGCTTGCCAGGCCAGCGGCATGAGATAGATAAGCATAATCCGTCATATCCCATTCAAAACTACCCACACACAATTTTTCAGAAGCCTAAAAGCTCAAACTTAAAACCAAAGGAATGCTTACCAAAAAGATTATTTAATCGCTTACTTGCGATTAAAATTAAGAGTATGCTATTGCAATTTATAATTGATTTAATATACTTCTTTAAGACCAAATAAATAAAGAATAGGAAGATTTTCATGCCACTCTATGCTTGGCTCATTTGTATCATATTTGTTGTGTCATTGACAGGTTACTGGGTCAATAATGCAGAAGCCTCTTATCTTTTAGGGAAAAGCCCTAGAATGATTAAAAAAGCAAGGAAAAGATCTCATAGGAGTATGAAGCGATAAATCTATCTTTAAGATTCGAACCATATCTGAAGCAGATACAAAGCTTCTATTTAATAGCGGAAGCGCTTGAGCACCACAGCAGGAGAATGGTCTGGCATGACTTCATACAAAAGCCATTGTTTAGTCTCCAAATCATGGTCACAGCCAAAGCTTGAGTTGTCCGCATAATTAGACCATTTCTCAGCGTGACAAGCTTGATCGGCCTCAAAAGCCGATTGATATTTACCTAAAAAATAATACGCGCCAACAGAAACAATTAAGCAAGAAACAACTGCTAAGAAAACCTTCATGTTGAACTTTACTTCCTAAAGATACTACTTTACTTAAAATTATTCCTCTAAATTGCAGGCCAAATCACACTCTAAAAGCTCCGATTTGGCGAGTTTGTCTAGTATGCGCGTCATATCAATAGCCGAAAGCTCTCCATCACTGCTCCACTTCAAAGTAGTTTTACGTTGCGGAGAAAGCTTATCTCTTTTTTGGGGCTGAGAGCTTTGAGCACTCATAAATGCCTCCCCTATAAATGTATTGGTTGATACTTTTAGCAATAGGAAGCCGTATTCGGCAAGATTCTTACCCAAACTTAAAGAAGATGCACGACCAAAGAGATGCTCACTTGGATATAGGGCAAAAGTCGTTCCTATTGAAACTGGCACTGTGACAGTTGAAAGAGTCACCTGAGGCAAATCACAAGTGTGAAAAGAATTAGCGATAGTTTCTAAGTGAGGAGGAAGATCACTGCAAAAGAGTCGAAACAAGGAAAGACTTTTTCTGCAAATCCTCTATAAGTCCTGCCTTAGGCAGGACTTATCAATTAATGCAATACACCTAACAAGCTCACACAGAAGAATGTGAAGGACAATCAATTACTTTCCAAGTGTGTAAATAAAGTCTTTAAAGCCAGGACTATAAAAATAAAGAAGAGTAGCCAAAATCAAAAGGAGATTGCCTCCTAGGACAATCGCACCTAGCAGCACTCTTGTTCTCTTGCCTGGCGCCCTGTATTCAAGACCACCAACTTTAAGCAACACCTCTCGTTCTTCTGTTATCTGTCCGGACTTATCCGTCCATTTTTTCTTCTTTGACTTTTTAGATTGCGCATTGCGTAACTTTTCGACCCCTGTTTTCTCTCCAATGCCTTCTCCAGAAGTCTGTTTAGTTTCGTCCATCGTTTTAGGAGTCAGAAAGCACTATCCACTAATAACAATATAAACAAATGCATATCTAGGTTCAACATTTACAAATAGGGCTTACACATCGTAAGACAGCCGCAAAGAACAGTCACATATGCCCCTGATTAAGCAATGAAGTACTTATCAAACCAAGCCTAATAATCGCTATAAGTTATTAGGTAAATTTCAATAAACTAAGAATATGCACCTTAAATGAACCAATAATAATTGGTTAAAGTGATAATATTAATCATCTGCCTGACAAAACGAAAAAGAAATGAAGTGAAAAAAACACCCATCGAGACCTCAATGCCTGCAATGAAAGATCAGGAGCTTACTGGAGGAAATACTAATAAAAAAGATATTTTTCATAGTTACAATTTCTCTTAAAAGGTTTCCTCAAGTACCATCACAAAACATTTCGACCTCTTTCAACATCTTCAAAACAATCTGATCTCTAACTGCCTTAAGAGGAATCAGTATCAAATCAGCCTCCAATCCCAGCAATCGAGACTGACATGCGTAATTTCCACGTGATGCCGCTTGAAGCTGTAACACTTCCGCAAAAGACAACGCAGCCCTGCACTCATTAGGTTTCTTTATGCCTATGCACTTTTTCGTTAATTTTTCCAAATCTACCAGGCTGTCCCTCTCGAAAGCACTAGCGATGAGGCTCCCTCCGGCAACCAGTGCTAAAAGCGTGATCGCCAGAAAACAGCTTTTAGCTTTCAAAGCAGACCTCACCACTTAATAGAACCCCTTATGCAGCAAGGTGGAACTCTTTAAAGTAAAAGCCTCTGAAAAGCTTACCCAGTCAGTTGCCTTATCGGTAAGCCATCGCCAAGTGGAACCTAATGCAAGGTCAACTTGTGAAAGATCAATCAATAAGGTGACAAGAATTTCTCGAAAAACGATTTACTGGGATATCCTATTGGCCAAGAAAGTAACTTTCAGGATGTACTTCGATTATCACGCAGTTACAGGAATTCTTCACGCAGCAATTCCATTGGCAGCAGGCGCTGCAGGAGCAGGATATATCGCCCTGCGTTCTAATCAAGTAGGTTTTAGCACCTCCCATCTCCTAGTCGGCCTGCCAATGTTTATTGTCGGAGCTGCTGCTGGAGTGTTCTTTTACTTAACAGATGGTCAAGCACCAGTAAGCTTTTAGCCAAAAATCAATTTTGCTCAGTCAGCTCCTCCTTGAGAATAACTGAGCAAAATTAATAATCCTATTTAATAAAGCCAAGTGTGCCCTTTTTCTTCGGGCATACTTGGCTTTATCTGTATTGTTAATTTCAGCATCGGTTAAACAAATTCAAACCTCACCTAACTATTAATTGTGGACTTATAAAAATGCGCTCTGAAAAATCAGTCTTATCGAATAGCAAATAATTCTTCAATTTTGTTTGTCTTATCTTTTAAATGAATCAACAATTCAGACAAAGTAAGTTGAGATCTTTCAGGTACTAAATCAAGGTCTGAGGCAAGTAAACCAATTACATTTGAAGGTCCCCAGCCTTCTTTTTGCAAAGCCTTAAGTCCTTTCCCACCAAATCTTTTTGAAAGTTTTTCCCCATCCGAATTCATTAAAAGTGGAACATGCTTATAAGTTAAAGGCTCCTGCCCTAAGGCATCTATTACCGCAAGTTGCGCATGCATGGAATCAGCCAAATCCCGCCCCCTTACGACCTCATTAATCCCAAGCGCAAGCTCATCTGCAACAGTCGCCAAATGATAAGCAATAAATCCATCTGCTCGCCTTAAAACAACATCGCCACATGTTTCAACAAAGTCTCCACTAACTCTTAAACGCAGACTTGGGTAAATTCCACGATACTTGCTCCAAGGCAAGTTCAAATTTCTACAAGTGCCTGGATAAACAAAAGACTTGGTTTGAAGACCATTTCGTTTTGCTAAAAGTCTTCTACTACATCTACAGGCATAAAGCCTTCCCTGACTCTGAAAAGCATCAAGTAGAGATCTATAAAAGTCAATTCGCTGGCTTTGAAAAACAATTGGGGCATCCCAATTCATTCCAAGCCATAACAAATCATCCTGAATACTTTGAATTGCTCCTAATCGATTCCTAGGCGTATCAAGATCATCAATTCTCAAAAGCCATACTCCTCCGTTCAAACGGGCCCTAATCCAAGAGATCAAAGCTGTCCGCAAATTTCCTAAATGCAAAGGCCCAGAAGGCGTCGGAGCAAAACGTCCCCGATAAGATTGCGATTTAATAGCCTGACCATCATTGAATACTTGAATAAGTTCGTCAGGGAGAGCTGGAGAAGAAAACATTCAATGCTTGTTAAGCTCTGCAAAAAACCAACAAAAAAGGTGAGCGGTCAGATGACCGCTCACCTTTTTTAATGAGTTCTTAACTCAACCCTGCACACGATCTTTAAACATCTTGCCAGCAGTAAACGCAGGTACACGCTTTGCAGGAATTTTAATTTTCTCGCCTGTCTTTGGATTTAATCCCTGACGAGCAGAGCGATCACGTGGCTCAAAGGAGCCAAAGCCAAGAATGGAGACCTTCTTGCCCTCCACTACTGAATCAATAATGGTGTCGATAGCAGCATCGATTACAAGAGAAACGTCTGTCTTAGTGAGCTCTGTGCGGGCTGCTACTAGGTTGACCAGATCTGCTTTGTTCATGTGAAAGGTGTGATGTAACGGAGAACATATAAGTGATGAATACCGTAATGGAATCCACCACTAAAAGCTCGAACGCGCTAATCGTATGGAGCAAATGCCTTGCAGGCAACCGAAAGACACTGTGGCGCAATGCTTTATACCTTGGATAATTCTTAAATTTTGAATTTTCAGAGCTCCTGCCAAGCCTCCCAATGATGCAGAACACCTCCACCTTGGGAGTCAACTCCTCCTCCAGAAGCTAGTCCAGGCTTGGATTCTGGAGGAAGCCAAGTACGCAATTTTTTCAAACTCTTTTGCTGTCTGGTCCAATGAAAAGTTTTTCTCGTACGTAAAGCTAATAAATGATTTGTTTTCACTGGAATTAATAAAGATCCGCAGAACAGCACATTCCATGGGTCCGGAGCGTACACAACACAGCTCCCTGGCGTCGGACCAGGCGTCCAAAGCAAACGCAATCCAGATGCCGTGACATACTCCTCCGAGAAAGTTTCCAACTTGCGAATTCTTGGGAGCAAATAAGCCTCCTGTTCTTGAACAAGCACAGGCCAACCAAGAGTTTCATTTAGATCCGAAACCCTTCCATGCCCATCTCTATTGGTCAGAACTATTCGAGGAGTTCTTCCTAATGAAAGCTTTCTTAGAATTTCAATATTTGATTGATTGCAAGGAGGACAGTCAATCAAGACTGGCTCAGGGGCACAACCTAACCACCAAGATCTACTGCTATTAGATTCTTTATCAACAGGAAAGACCCAAATCCCCTCATTCAACTGTTTTGGGCAGCTGAATAAACCATCTTCTGAATTAGACACCATTTCATTGTTAAAAGTAACCAAGCATTTAATTTGGAAGGAATGCTTACTGCTTAGCAAGGAGACAAAACAGTGAGCAAGCTTCATCAAGGAAAGCCCTGGCCACTAGGTAGCAGTATTACTGCAAGAGGAGTGAACTTCTGCGTGGCTGCTCCTGCTGCTCAGCGCCTTAACTTACTTTTGTTTACTAATCCAAATGATGTCGAGCCAAACCGTGTAATTCATCTCAGCACTGAAAATAGATCTGGTGATTATTGGCATATAGAAGTCGAAGGATTAAGTGTTGGCTGTTGTTATTGCTATCAAGTATTTGGGACTGGTAATGAAAAAGATGATTTTGGAAATTCACAAAAAATATTGCTTGATCCATGTGCTCGAGCAATCGCCGGATGGGACATCTACAAAAGAGAATTAGCAAAAAAGAATTTTTCTAATAGTCAAGCATGCCTTAAAGGTGTAGTTTCTGAAAGAGAGCATTTTGACTTCATCTCGCATCCTAGGCCCAAACATGCTTGGAGTAAAACTATTATATATGAATTGCACCTAGGAGGGTTTACAAACAGTTCAGACTCAGGAGTCACTTCCGGTAGAAAAGGAACTTTTCTGGGTTTAATTGAAAAAATACCCTATCTTTGCGACCTCGGAATTACAACAATTGAGCTACTTCCTATATTCGCATATGACCCAACTGATGCACCAGATGGTGTTGAAAACTTTTGGGGATATAGCCCTGTTAACTGGTTCACACCTCATCACAAATATATAGACAAGAACGACCCTTTAACTGCTCGAAATCAGGTTCGAGAATTAATTGCAGCTTGTCATGATAATGGCTTGGAAGTTCTGCTAGATGTTGTGTATAACCACACCTGCGAAGGCGATAAAGATGGTCCAATAATCAGTTGGA
This sequence comes from Prochlorococcus sp. AG-363-P15, assembly GCA_003278175.1. Classification (GTDB taxonomy): domain Bacteria; phylum Cyanobacteriota; class Cyanobacteriia; order PCC-6307; family Cyanobiaceae; genus AG-363-K07. The sequence continues at coordinate 485 of QCGF01000017.1, read as the reverse complement.
AAGGTTTTGGAGAGTCTCTTTATTACTTCCAAAATAAAAAAGGAGAGTATCAAGATGTAAGTGGCTGTGGCAACAGCATTGCTGCAAATAGACCACTAGTACGCAAACTAATTATCGAGTCACTTCGCTGTTGGGCAATAGAGCTTGGAATTGATGGATTTCGATTTGATTTAGGCATAGCACTAAGTAGAGGAGAAAACTTATCTCCTCTATCCTCGCCTCCTCTTTTTGAAGAAATTGAATCTGACCCTGCGCTAAGTGATTTAAAGCTAATCAGTGAGCCATGGGATTGTGGTGGACTTTATCTTTTGGCTGATTTTCCGGCATCCAAAGTAAACACATGGAATGGTCATTTTAGAGACGATATTCGTAGATTTTGGAAAGGAGAAAAGGATAGTGTTTGGGCCTTAAAAGATCGCTTATCAGGCAGCAGAGACCTATACAAGAATGAGAGGTCACAACTTTTTTCAATCAACTTTATTACA
>QCGF01000016.1 GCA_003278175.1 Prochlorococcus sp. AG-363-P15 | reverse complement strand
CTTTCGCCAGGTTTCATTTTTAGATTAAGGCTTCTCAGGACTGGGTTGTTACCCCAGTCCATGCACAGGTCTTCCATCTCGACCACTGACGTGGTTTGAAGCACGAGGAAACTTTAAAGCGTGTTTATTTATCTCATATTGCCTTGTATGTTCAATTATGGAAGCTTCCGTAGAGTTCTAAAAGGTCTTTTGGCGAGACCCCTGGAAAATTTTGAATACTAAGAACCAACCCTCGCCTAAACGTCGCTTAAATAAGCGTCGCTCTTCAATGCGTCGCAATAAAGCCAAAACCAGGTCTAGTGAAAAGGATTTAATCAAACGTTCTCTTAGGGCAGTCAGTTGGCTTTTGCCAGGGCTAGTAGTCAAACGCTGGATGTTGACTTCAGGGATGGGTTTGTTGCTGGCTCTTGTTGGAGCTGCTATTTGGGCAGATTTAACTCCAATTTATTGGAGTATTGAGACTATTTTTTGGCTGCTGACTGCTATTACTACTTTCCTCCCGAGAACCATTACTGGTCCATTGATTTTCTTGTTTGGGGCTGGAATGTTGTTATGGGGTCAGAGTCGTAGTTTTGGTTCTATACAGCAAGCGCTAGCTCCTGCCAAGGACACTGTTTTAGTTGAAGCCTTAAGAGCTAAGAGCAAGTTAAATCGTGGGCCAAATATTGTTGCAATTGGAGGAGGGACAGGCCTTTCTAGTCTTCTTAGCGGCCTTAAGAGCTATAGCAGTCGAATTACAGCAATTGTCACCGTTGCTGATGATGGAGGGAGTAGTGGAATCCTTCGAAGAGAATTGGGAGTGCAACCTCCTGGTGATATTCGCAATTGTTTGGCAGCTCTTTCCACTGAGGCCCCACTTTTGACAAAGCTTTTTCAATATCGCTTTTCTTCAGGAAGTGGTTTGGAAGGACATAGCTTTGGCAATTTGTTTCTTTCAGCGTTAACTGCCATTACTGGGAACTTGGAAACTGCAATAACTGCTTCTAGTCGAGTTTTGGCTGTTCAAGGACAAGTGGTACCAGCAACAAACGTTGATGTGCGCTTATGGGCTGAGCTGGAGAATGGGCAAAGGATTGAAGGTGAGTCTGCTATTGGTAATGCTCCAAGCCCAATCCTAAGGATTGGGTGCTATCCAGAGAAGCCAACAGCTTTACCAAGAGGGATAGAGGCTATCCGAAACGCGGATTTGATTTTACTTGGGCCAGGAAGCCTATACACCTCACTTCTGCCTAATCTTCTTGTCCCTGAACTAATTGATGCTATTCAAAGGAGTCATGCTCCGAAGTTATATATCTGCAACTTAATGACCCAACCTGGCGAGACTGATGGCCTTGATGTTAGTGGGCATGTCAGGGCAATAGAAGCTCAAATGGCTAGCTTTGGCATTAGTAAGAGAATCTTTAACTCAATACTTGCTCAAGATGAAATTCAACCATCTCCATTGGTCGATTACTACAAGGCTAGAGGAGCTGAGCCAGTAACTTGCAACAAAAATGAACTCGAGTTGCAAGGGTATAATGTTATTCAGGCTCCTTTACAAGGTCGAAGATCAACTCCAACTTTGCGACATGATTCTCGAAGCCTTGCTTTGTCAATTATGCGGTTTTACAGAACAGTTAAGAAGGATATTTAGTATGCATCCTGCATCTCATAGAAGTCAGGTTGCACATAGTCTTTCCTAAGAGGCCAGCCTTTCCAATCCTCAGGCATTAGAAGCCTTTTAGGATGCGGATGATCATCAAAACTGATTCCGTACATGTCATATGTTTCTCTTTCCTGCCAGTCTGAGCCACGGAATAATTTATATAGACTAGGGACACGTAAATCTCCATCCCTAGGTAAGAAAACTTTTAGGCGGACTTCCCTTAGTTGAGACTCTTTATTATTTAAGTAATCACTTTTTATTAGATCTTCCATTGCAATTAAGTGATAAAAACTTACTAGGTTTTTACCTGGGCCTTCATCGTATCCTCCTTGGCATTGCAGGTAATTAAACCCAAATGCTTTTAAGGCTTGAACTATCTCTAGCAGACGTACATTTGCGACCCCGATTATTTCTGTGCCAATGTGATCTTCTTCGAGGACTGTGTGCTCAAAACCTTGCTTGCTTAGCCATTTGCTAACCACTCCAGGCTGAGTGGTTATTTCATTGGATTTTTCTGGTGTTTTTTCTTGTGATGACTCTTGCTTGTTAGATGGAGTTTTTTCCTCGCTCATGACTCTGTTGTGTTGTTTGAATTAATAAAAGTGAGCTCTTGATCTTGCTTGATTTCTTCTTTCAAGGTTTTGTCTAGGCTCGATTGAAGTGCAGCTTTTTGAGTTTCAGCATTTAAATACGCTCCTGTAATGAGAGGCTCTACTCTTTTCATTTGATGAGGAACAGTGTAGTAACGATGAGTTTGGGCGATTTTTTTGCGCTCAGTGAATGATTCATCACCAACTTTTTTTCTAAGTTTGATTACTGCATCAAAAATTGCTTCTGGTCTTGGTGGACATCCAGGAAGGTAAAGGTCTACAGGAATCAATTTATCTACTCCACGAACAGCAGTCGTTGAGTCAGCACTAAACATTCCCCCTGTGATAGTGCAAGCACCCATAGCTATTACATATTTAGGCTCAGGCATTTGTTCGTAAAGCCTTACAAGTGCTGGTGCCATTTTCATTGTTACTGTGCCAGCAACTATCAAAAGGTCTGCTTGTCTAGGCGAACTTCTGGGAACTAAACCAAATCGATCAAAATCAAATCTTGAGCCAATTAAAGCTGCAAATTCGATGAAACAGCATGCGGTTCCGTATAGCAAAGGCCATAGGCTGCTGAGTCTTGCCCAATTATGGAGGTCATCAAGGCTAGTGAGAATTATGTTCTCACTTAGTTCATTAGTAACAGTTGGCCCCCCAACTGGACCACATGTTGCTGCGCGAAGATCGCGAACTGTTTTATGTGAGGGTGTGTCAGTCAATGCACTAGCTCCATTCGAGGGCACCCTTTCTCCATGCATAGGCTAGTGCAACAACAAGTATTGCAATAAAAATAAGTGCTTCTATAAAAGCCAACAAACCGAGACGATTGAATGCGACTGCCCATGGATATAGGAAAACTGTCTCTACATCAAATATGACGAAGACAAGAGCAAACATGTAATACCGGATATTGAATTGAATCCAGGCACCTCCTAGAGGTTCCATGCCAGATTCGTATGTCAATTCTCGTTCACCCTCTCCACTGGCTGGTGATAGGAGCTTGTTAGTAATTAGAGCGAGAGTGGGAACAGCTGCTGACAGCAAGAGGAACCCTAGGAAATAGTCATAACCTTGAAGTTCAAACATTGATATTGGCTACTTAATTGAACTGAGTTGAATAAATAATAAGGCTCTTATTCGCTTAATAGTGTTGTCGCCGATAGAGTTGTCTTGAATCGGAGAGCATCGTGAGCGATGAATTTGAAAACCTAGAAGATATGAAGAAGGCCAATGAATTGCAGGTAGATCTTGCGGCAACAGAGCCTTCGACTGAAATAGAAGGGAAACCGGGGCCGACAATTGATGTCAGTTCCAACCGTTATGAGTGTAGGAATTGTGGTTACATATATGACCCCGCAGAGGGGGTAAAGAAGTATGGAATTGCTAGTGGGACTGCTTTTTTAGATTTGGACCATGATCGATTTCGATGCCCTGTTTGCCGTTTGGGCTTTGACGCATTTAAGGACATTGGGCCAAGATCAACTCCAAGTGGCTTTGATGAAAATCTAAATTATGGTTTTGGAATCAATAACCTTTCTGCAGGACAGAAGAATGTATTGATTTTTGGAGGACTTGCTTTCGCCGTTGCTTGTTTCCTTTCGTTGTACTCCTTGCATTGAACACCATCAATTTTTCTATGAAGCGCCTTTCCTCTCAGTTGGTCAATTTCTTTCTGATTCTCTGCATTTGCCTTGGTTTAGGTGGTTGTGTTTCCACGCGTTTGTCCATTGCTAGTTCAAGTCCTTGGCAACAAGTTGATTTGAATACACAGGCCAATCCATTGGATATTGGCTTTGCTGATGACAACCATGGCTTTTTGATTGGCACTAATCGTTTAATACGTGAGACTAATGATGGCGGTAAACATTGGGGTGAAAGAAGTCTTGATATACAAAGTGAAGAAAATTTTCGACTAATCAGTATTGATTTCTTTGAAGGTGAAGGTTGGATTGCAGGTCAGCCAGGGTTGGTTCTTCATACACAAGATGCTGGAAAGAGTTGGACACGCTTGGCTTTAGGAAACCAATTACCCGGGGAGCCTTATTTGATTCAAACTTTGGGTGCAAATTCCGCAGAATTAGCTACCACAGCGGGTGCTGTGTATTACACCAACGATGGAGGGCAGACTTGGGAAAGCAAAGTTAACGAAGCTTCTGGTGGCATACGAGATATAAGGCGCGGAAAAAATGGTGAATATGTAAGTGTTAGTAGCTTGGGAAATTTTTATGCGACCTTAAATCCTTCTCAAGACTATTGGGAGCCTCATCAAAGAGCTAGCAGTAAGAGGGTTCAAACAATGGGGTATAAGCCAGATGGATCACTTTGGATGCTTTCAAGAGGTGCAGAGATTCGTTTTCTTAATAAGAAGGACGATCAAGAAGAAAATTGGGGGAAGGCCATTATTCCTATTGTCAATGGATATAACTATTTGGACTTGGCCTGGGATCCAAATGGATCAATTTGGGCTGCGGGAGGAAATGGAACTCTTTTATTTAGTAAGGATGGAGGAGATTCATGGGAAACAGACCCTGTAGGAGATGTTCAGCCAACTAATTTGATTAGGGTTTTGTTTGATGGCCCTTCTCAACAGGAAAAAACCAAAGGTTTTGTCCTTGGAGAGAGAGGAACTTTGCTTCGTTGGGTCGGTTAACTATGGAGAAAAAATAAATTTGCACAACTCTCTGTAACCAAGCCTGCCAACCAAGCACGTAGATCAGGCTCAGCCTTGATAAGATCTTGTGGCTGATACGCATGAGGTTATGGCTGCCGGCTCTACGGGTGAACGCCCGTTTTTTGAGATCCTTACCGACATCAAGTTTTGGGTTATCCAAATCGTAACCCTGCCAGCTATCTTCATATCTGGGTTCTTGTTTGTGTCTACAGGTCTTGCCTACGACACTTTCGGGACTCCAAGACCTGATGCTTATTTCCAGGGTTCAGAGACAAAAGCTCCTGTTGTGAGCCAACGTTATGAATCCAAATCCCAACTAGACCTGCGTCTGCAATAAGACATGACACAATCTGCCCCTCTTCAATCTGATCGCGTCTACCCGATTTTTACGGTTAGATTCTTCGCTGTGCACGCTTTGGGAGTTCCCACCGTGTTTTTCCTAGGTGCGATTGCTGCCATGCAGTTCATCCGTCGCTGATTGAATCACTATTAATCGCAATGCAAGTCAACCCCAATCCAAACAAATTGCCTGTTGAGCTAAACCGCACAAGCCTTTATCTAGGGCTTTTGCTTACGTTCGTAATGGGAATTTTGTTTTCCAGCTATTTCTTTAACTGAAACTTTGGAATCATGAGCACCAAACTGAAGGGCCCTGACGGTCGTATCCCAGATCGACTACCAGATGGACGACCAGCTGTTTCTTGGGAACGACGCTGGACAGAAGGATCTCTTCCTCTATGGCTAGTTGCCTCAGCAGGGGGAATAGCAGTATTTTTTGTTCTTGGTATTTTCTTCTATGGTTCCTATACCGGCGTTGGTAACGCTGGAGGCCTCTAAAATTAATTAGGTATTTCTAAAAATTTCTTAGTTAGGTTTAAAGAAGATTAATTTCCCGAACTGCCAAAATATGTTTGGTTGTTCGGGAATTTTTTATGCAGGATTTTTTTGAGTCTTTGTTAACTATTGCTGAATGCACCCCAATAGGGTGCGGTTAAGAGATCAATTTTTTTTCGAGTAGCGATTGGGACTCTTTCCTTGACTGTCATCAGCCCATCTTTAAGAGCAATATGGGCTGTACTGGCTGGTCTCAAGCTTGCAACCTTGGCAGCTGTTGCGCTGACAATTTGTGAGGCTAATTTTGCATTTTCTCGAAGATTATTAATTGCCATTTCTACTGAAACATTGGCTTCTTCTTCATTCCAACAGTCATAATCTGTTGCCATAGATAGAGATGCATACGCTATCTCAGCTTCTCTAGCCAGCCTGGCTTCAGTGTGATTAGTCATCCCAATCACTGAACAACCCCAACTTTTATATAATTTTGATTCAGCTCTGGTAGAAAAAGCAGGTCCTTCCATTGCTAGGTATGTGCCACCTTTATGTATTTGCCTGCCTTCTGGCATAAGCCTTTCTCCTTCTTCTGCTAATAATCTGGCTAGAGTTGGGCAGAAAGGATCTGCCATGCTTACATGCGCTACGGCGCCATCGCAGAAAAAAGTAACTGGTCTGTGATGGGTGCGATCAATAAATTGATCAGGTACAACCATGTCTAGGGGCCTGATCTGTGCTTTAAGGGAGCCGACTGCGGATGGGGCTAATAACCATCTAACACCTAATGATTTTAGTGCCCAAATATTTGCTCTATAAGGGATATCTGTTGGCGTATAAGTGTGATACCTGCCGTGTCGTGCAAGGAAAACAACTTCCATATCTCCGAGCTTCCCTACACGCAGTTTGTCTGACGGTTTGCCAAACGGGGTTTGAATGCTCAACTCCTCTACGTTCTTAATTTGTTCTATGTCATAGAGGCCGCTCCCCCCCAATATGCCAAGACGTGCATTCTCAAGACGGTAAAAATCAGGAAGATGCAATGAGGTATGCTCGATTATTTGTATATTAGCCTTTGGCTAAAGTTATTATAGCTTAAGGCTAATCATAAGGGTAAGTATTAATTTATTTTCAGTATTAATTAGCTCATATTCGGATAAGTAAGCTATCATTTCCAAATATTTAAAAATCATACTTAGGCTCTCCTGATTCTGGCCAAAAGAATTAATGCTACAAATGATTTTTAATATGACTCAATATATATAGATTATTGAAATCATATTGCCTAGGTTATTTGATGGGGCCGATAAGGCTATTTCTTTGAGTTGTGTTGGTACATTAATGTCTGATGATCATCTTGTTTTGGCTGGCGGAGGTCATACTCATGCTTTGATATTGCGTAGATGGTCCATGAAGCCTTCTTCAAGGCCTAAAGGATTAATTACATTAATCAACAGGGCAAGCTTTACACTTTATTCAGGAATGCTCCCTGGATTGATTTCAGGTAGTTATAATATTTCTGAAGTGCTTATCGATTTGAGAGTCTTAGCTGAGCAGGCGGGTGTCGTATTTATTGTTGCTGAGATTACTGGATTAAATTTAAAGGAAAACTTGATCAGGCTTCGAGGTCGTCCTTCTATTTGTTATACAAGAATTAGTATTGATGTTGGCTCAGAAACTTATATAGGTAAAGAGAACCAGTCAGAAAAAAAGAAATTTTTCGAAGTGCCAATTAGGCCTTTGGAAAAAGCAATTCAATTTATAGAAAAGCAGGATCATGAGTTATTAGATTCTACCAAGGAACCATTTACAGTAGTTGGATCTGGCCTCACAGCGATTGAGGTGGCTTTAGCTCTTCGCATTAGATGGCATATGCGCCCAATAAGATTGCAGGCAGAGCCGGAAAAATTAAGATCTAAATTTAAACAAGCTTTGCTTGATTCGAATATAAAACTTATTGATAGAAATCAAATAATATCAGGTCCAAAGTTGTTATGTACTGGTAGCCATTCGCCTGGTTGGTTGAGAAATAGCAGGCTTCCTGTTGATACATCAGGAAGGGTTTTGACCACTTCAACGCTTCAAGTAATTAGTCATCCAAGTTTATTCGCGGTTGGTGATTGTGGAGTCATTAAGGATAACTATCGTCCTCCCTCAGGTGTTTGGGCAGTTCGAGCTTCAAAAGTTCTAGCCAAGAATCTAGAGAGATGTGGAAAAAATTTGAAGCCTTGTGCTTGGTATCCTCAAAGGAGGTCACTTTATTTGATAGGTGGTGAGAGGCTTAAATCTCGCCAGAAAGTTGCTTGGCTTTTTTGGAGTGGTTTATTAATTGGTCCACATCCTTGGTTATGGAAATGTAAGCAGGCCATCGATAGAAAGTTTTTGAAGGGATTTGACTTAGCTACTTCTATGACCAAAGGTAATCAGATAAGTGAGAATGAGATGGGTTGTCGCGGTTGCGCCGCGAAATTGCCTGCAGAACCATTAAAAGGTGCACTTAAGAGTGCTGATTATGAAACTTTAGGCAGTCAACCTGAGGATGCATATTTGATTGCATTCTCTCAAGGTGCGGAAAGTTTTTATCAAAGTGTTGATGGATTCCCTGCATTAGTCAGTGACCCTTGGCTTAATGGCCGCATGTCGACTTTGCACGCTTGCAGTGATATATGGGCAATGGGCGCATCAGTCACGTCAGCTCAAGTTGTTATTACGCTTCCTAAAGTGCCAGAAAAGATTCAACAAGAGTTTTTAGCTCAGAGTCTTTTAGGAGTTAAATCAGCATTAGAACCGCAAGGCGCAAAGCTGATAGGCGGGCACACAATTGAAGCTAGAAGTGATTCCCCTCAACCAAGCAGCTTTGGGATCCAAATGGCTTTAAGCATTAATGGCTGCTTGTCTAGTGGTGTACGACCTTGGACAAAAGGAGGTATGCAATTAGGCGACGAACTATTGATTAGTAGAGGTATAGGTTCTGGTGTGCTTTTTGCCGCATCTCGAGTTGGTCAAGGGTGCCCTAAGGATTTAGATAGTGCTATGAAAATACTGGCAACTAGTCAGCATGATGCAATAAGGTCACTTTTAAAGGTTGAAGCAGAGAATTTCCCAATTCCTGCAGTACATGCATGTACTGACATAACGGGTTTCGGATTGCTGGGTCATTTGGAGGAGATGCTTGTAGCTTGCAACTCATTGAGAGATAAATCTAAAAAACCTTTATTAAAATTGAAACTTCAGGCAGATTTAATCCCTTCTTTTGATGGGGCTTTAGATCTTTTGGAAAGCGGTTTTTTCAGCACTCTTGCTCCACATAATAGGAGGGCATGGAGATCTCTTGTTAAAGCTAAAAAACATCACAGCTTTATTGATTTAGTATTTGGAGAAGATAACAACTATGGGAGCAAGCAACAAAAAAGAATTCTGGAGTTAATAGTAGATCCTCAAACTTGTGGCCCTTTACTGTTGTCTTGCTCAAGCAAAATAGCATCCACTTTGATTGCTAATGGGCCTTGGAAGAAAATAGGTTGTGTAGATTTATTGTCAAGAAATTAGTTAATTAATTGGTTTGAAACCAGTTTATTTCTTCATTTCTTTTTTGTCTAACTCTTTTCTCCTAAGCCTTTGTAGTTCTTTCCCTAGGGCTTTCCCAGGTGTCCATCCATTCTCAATCAGCTTTTTAGCTGATATGGGTGATTTAAGTAATCTCCAGCGACCCCACCAACGAAATAAAGGTTTCCACCAAGGCCCACCTTTGCAAATGGAAAGAGCTATGGCTTCAGGATGCCAATTTTTGCTCTCAAGTTCAAATGTCCATTTAGATGGTGGCCAAATTAAACATTCCTTTGTTTGGTTTAATTCATTCAGGAATTCTTGAATTTCAAGGTGCTGATTAATGAGAAGCTGTTGTTTTTGTGGTAGCTGCAATCTTTCTGCAAGCGCAGAGGGATTTCCCGCCCCAATTACTAATGCAGTTAAAGGATTTACCTTTAATCTTGAAGCCCAAAGGAGCCTCCGATTCCAAAATGAGTCGTTTTGAAGACCTTGGTCGAGTAATGAAAGCCCGCCCCAACTTTGAAGCTTTGTTAGTGCAACTTGCCATGGCTCCTTTAGTAATAATAATTCCAATTCGAGTCTCAATCGTGTTGCTAGAGCTGGTGGTGCTAGTTGGTTGTGACTACCAGTTTCCCAATCCCAAGGCCAATTGGTTAGTGTTAATTGAATTTGACTGAGTGCATCTGGTGCCAAGTCAAATTGCAGTCTTGAGCAATATCTTGCTGCTCGAATCACTCTTGTTGGGTCTTCTTCAACGCTTTTAGGGTGAAGAAATTCAATTTCTTTTTTAGAAAGTGCAATTTCCCCAAAACATGGATCCAGGAGTGTCATATTTGATAGCTCTATGGCCATTGCATTGATTGTGAAGTCTCTCCGAAAAAGGTCTTCCTTCAGTGCACATGGAATGATTTCAGGATTTTGACCAGCCGCCTTATACCTTTCTAATCTTGCTGTTGCTAAGTCGACAGGGAATCCATCTATTTTCATTTCTGCAGTGTCATATTCATTATAGAATTGCAAGTCTTTAACTCTATTAGCACCTAATTGCTTTTCTAACTCTCTTGCTAGTTCAGTTGCTGATCCTTCGACTACTAAATCTAAATCTCGTGGAGTATTAGTAGTTCCCTTCTCTAAATTTTTAAGTAGTTTATCGCGGACCATCCCTCCAACAATAGCAATATTTTTAATTCCAATTGTTTTTGCTGTGAGATAAATATCTAAAAGCAAATATTTTGGCAATCCTGGCCATTCAAGTTGTTTTTTGCCTTGCACTTTATCTCCCATAATGACTCTTTTCAGCTTTCACTTGATGCTTTTCAAAAGATGACTTATTGATTCTTATTCGCATTCAAGTATCTTAATTGGGGCGAGGCGTGGATCAAGAATTTTGGGCCCCATGCCATTGAATTTGACTGCAATAGAGATTTTTTCGCCGCTACCAAAAATGTGGCTTATCTCTCCTATTCCAAAATTATTGTGGATCACCTTATCTCCTACAGACCAACTTTTGCCGGGGGCTGGCCCCGAATATTTTCTTCTAACAGCATTTTGAGGGGTTTGTAAAGACTTTTTGTAGTTGTTCTCTGAGGGATAATTACGGTCAATTCGAGTTTGACGATCAAGATTTTTCTGACGTCTTAGGGCTGTCCCTCCGCTTAATGGGATATCGCCTTGCAAGAGCTCTTTGGGAATTTCTGAAAGGAATAGTGAAGGTAAGGCTGGCTCACGCATCCCACCCCATACTCTACGCTCAGTTGCATGTGATAGGAAAAGCTTTTCTTTTGCTCTTGTTAGGCCTACATAGCAAAGTCGTCTTTCTTCTTCTAGAGATGATGGATCATCCAGAGATCTATAGCTAGGAAATAAACCTTGCTCCAGTCCTACAAGGCAAACAACTGGGAACTCCAATCCTTTACTGCTGTGAAGGGTCATAAGTGTTACGCGATCAGCTTCTGTCTCTTTATTGTCAGCATCGCTAGCTAAGGCTGCTGAGGCAAGAAAACCCTCAAGGTCTGCAGCCTCATTTTCTTCTTGGTATTGCAATGCAGCATTAACTAGCTCTTGTAGATTGCGTCGTCTTTCTTCTGCTTCATCAGTTGCAGTTGCAATAAGTTCACTGATATAACCACTTTTTTCCATAACTAATTGTATTAACTCTGAGATTGGACAGATATCTAGATGATTGTTGAGGGTATTAATTAACTCACAAAAATCTAAAACGCCTTTTGCAGACCTTCCTCCAAGTGTCCTTACTGCTTCTGCATCAGTAACTACATCCCAAAGTGGAATTCCTAATTGACTTGCTGCATCACTCAGCCTCTGAATTGTTGTTTTGCCAATCCCCCTTTTAGGGACATTCAAAATACGAAGTAGGCTAACGCTATCGGAGGGATTAATTAAAAGCCTTAAATAAGCCAAAATATCTTTAATTTCTCTTCGGTCGTAAAAGCGCAGGCCTCCAACTACTACATATGGAACTCCCCACCTAACTAATGATTCTTCTATGGCTCTTGATTGTGCATTGGTTCTGTAAAGCACAGCCATATCTCCCCATTTCAGATTAGATCTTTGGGACTGAATTGTTCGGAGTCGATGCACTACTGCTTCTGCTTCTGCAATCTCGTCATCACATTTAGTGAGCTTGATTAACTCACCTTCACCTCGCGTTGCCTTTAAAACTTTGTCAATTCGCTCAGTGTTGTTAGAAATTAATGAATTTGCTGCTTCCAGAATGTTTGCTGTTGATCGATAGTTCTCTTCTAGTTTGACCATTGTAGAACTGCTTTTGTCCGGAGACTTATTGCCAAAGTCCTCTTGAAAACCCATGAGAATTCTAAAGTCTGCAGCCCTAAAGCTATAAATACTTTGGTCAGCATCTCCGACTACAAATATTGATCGCTGTGACCATTGGGTGAAGTTCGATGGCTCGGCCCCATTGGTGACTAATAGTTTGATTAATTCGTATTGAATGCGATTAGTATCTTGATACTCGTCAACAAGAACATGTCGAAAACGATTATGCCAATATCTTCTAACTTCTTCATTTTGCTTCAGCAGCTGCACTGGTAGCAGCAGAAGGTCGTCAAAATCCAAGGCATTATTTGCTGCCAGGGCATGCCTGTACCTTCTATAAGCTTGAGCCGTGATCTTTGCTATCTGGCCTTCAGATTGCTCTTCTAAAGCATCTGGAAGAAAACCTTCGTTTTTTGCTTTGCTGATAGCCCATCTGATCTTTTTAGGCTCAAAACGCTTGGCATCTAGTTGCATCTCTTGAGTAATAATTTCCTTTAGAAGATTTTTTACATCTGTCTCATCATAGATTGAAAATTGTCGAGTCCATTTAAGGCCTTTGGAGTCCTTAAATTTCTCAATATCGAATCTAAGTAGACGGGCAAAAAGAGCATGAAATGTTCCAATCCATAAATCTTTTGTTATCTCCATATATATCCTATTTCTAAGTTGACGTTGATTTACATAAGGTATTGTTTCCCAAGGCTGTCCATATTCATTGGCTGAGAGCCTTTTTGCTAAAAGCATTTCTAACCTTTCTTTCATTTCTCTTGCAGCCTTGTTGGTGAAGGTTACTGCAAGAATCTCTGTAGGCTCTGCACCATGTTGAGTAATTAAATGTGCTATTCGATGTGTGAGGGCACGAGTCTTTCCGCTGCCTGCCCCTGCAACAACCAATAATGGACCCGTGTGGTGATCTACTGCGAGGCGTTGTGCATCGTTCAGTCCATCCATAAAAGCAATATGCTCTTGATTCATGTCCTTCTATTTTGCATATAAGCCATATATATTTTACAATTAATTATTTGTCTATTTTCTGTATTTGCCTATCTCGATGTGCTGTTAATCTACTTATTGCGTGCTTAATTTCAACTAATTCTGCATGCTTTGCTAAGGTTGAATTGATCTTTTTTGGTGGAACTTGAAGCTTTTTAGCAATCAAGACAACTTCCTTTTCAAGCCGGTCATGATACCCAGAAAGTAATTCAATGGATTCAGTGAGCTCTTGGTGATTTGTTTCTGGCATTGATCTAGTTATTTTTTTAAGAATGGCCGAAGTGTTAAACATAGCTCCCTTAAAGACGATTGCATTCTTGGAAACCCAAAAGCAATTGAATTGATATTTCTTGTATTTTAGTAATTTCAGCTTATTAACTTTGAGGGATTTAGATAATTAAAATTCATTGGTAAGGGCTTTTGAAAAGAGTTTTCGGTTACGAACCGTTGCGGACTAATGTCTTTAATCATGGACTTGCAAAGACAAGAAGTAGGTTGTCATATGGTGCTTTAAGTCACTGATAAGAAGCACATCCCTCACATATTTGCTTCGGCTGTTCCGACCTCCCAATGCTAGACGCATTCTCCCGTGCTGTTGTTAGCGCTGACTCCAAAGGAGTCCCTATTGGGACAGAGGATTTAGCTGCTCTTCGCCAGTATGTCGCTGACGCTAATAAGCGTATAGATGCGACGCTTGCAATTACTCAAAATGTTTCTTGCATTGCTGCAGATGCAGTTGCTGGAATGGTGTGTGAGAACACTGGTATGACTCAGCCAGGAGGCAACTGTTATCCCACTAGGAGAATGGCAGCTTGCCTTAGAGATGGCGAGATCATTCTTAGGTATGTGAGCTACGCCCTTCTTGCAGGGGATGCTTCAGTGCTGGATGATCGATGTCTCAATGGGTTAAAGGAGACATACCTTGCCTTAGGCGTGCCACTTTCAAATGCAATTCGAGCTGTTGAGATCATGAAGATTGCCACTGTTGCAATCATGACTGAAACAAATACAGGTCGAAAAATGTTTGAAGGGATTAATTCTGGATCTGGTGCTCAATGTAAGGAAATTGCTGCAGAAGCAGCCTCCTATTTTGATCGTGTAATCAGCGCTTTAAGTTGATTTTCGGTCGCTTACTTAATGCCCTAATCTCTTCTTCCTTAAAAGGAAGCTAAAAATGAAATCTGCAGTCACAACAGTGCTGACCGTAGCTGATGCAGCAGGTCGCTTCCCTAGCATGAGTGACATAGAGGCTGTAAAAGGCTCTTTAGATAGAGCTGCTGCGAGAATGGAGGCAGCAGAAAAGTTAGCTGCAGGTATAGATAAAGTTACTGCTGATGCAGTAGATGCAGTTTATGGAAAGGGGTCTTATGATCAAGCCAATAAAGATAAGTGTTCTAGAGATATACATCATTATTTGAGATTAATTAACTATTGCTTGGTGACAGGAGGTACTGGCCCATTGGATGAGTGGGGTATTGCTGGTATGCGTGAAGTTATTAGAGTTCAAGTTTTACCTACTGCGGCATATATCGAGGCTTTTACACATATTCGCGAGCGGGTTTGTGTCCCAAGAGACATGAGCCAACAAGCTGCTGCTGAATTCAAAGGGTTATTAGACTATTTGATAAATGCTTTAGCTTGAAGAATTAGACCCTTGTCAATTGCCATCGCCCTGTGCAATCTTTAATTGAGCTTTTTTGTGGTTTCTCAAAGCTTTTCTATATTATTTATCAAAGTGATATATAAGATTACTTTGACAAATAATGTTGGGACTTGACAAGGTGGATATTAAGAAACTAAATGTAAACCGACCTGGCCTTGAAGAATTATATGAGGATTTTTTGCATCCAAATCCAAATATTAGCGCAAAAGCTTCGCATAAAATGGTCTCTTTTTGGCCTCAGGCTTCGATGGAAAGATGGATATCTAATTTAAATAGGGATGATATAGAGATTAGGCGCAGATCTGTAAAGGCATTGAGCCTTTTTGGGGAAGATGCATTACCTCCAATGATAAAAATGTTTTCTAATAGTAAGGATTTGATTGTAAGAATGAGTTGTTTAAAGGTTCTTGTTAAGATAGCTGCTATTGAGAAATATGATGACTTTCCTAAACCTTTGAGAAAGGTCATTGACATAGCTTTGGTTGATGAGAGCCCTCAAATAATTTTGGCATTGGTTTCACTTTTAAGACAATTAGGAAGTCATGGGCTGCCTATTCTGATTGCAATGGCCCGGGACAAGAATATTCTTCGAGCAAAGTCTGCCGTGACTGCAATTGGCGAGATAAATGATTCTAATGCTAGGAATTTTCTTCTTGAGCTTTCTGAGGAGTCTTCATTAGATGATCTGATTAAGGAAAGTATTTTTTTTTCATTGGAAAATTTTCAAAATCTTGAGTTAACTAAGTGGAATCATCAATAACTTGCCTGCATTGGCTTATCAAGTTGCTCGATTGAAAGCTTTAGAACATTCATTACATCATTATCAGATTCAATCAAGGACCTTCTTCTTAATTCGTTAATTGCATCAGTAGCGTTTAGCTTTATTAAAGCTAGGGCTGCATTTTTTCGAACCTCCGCATTAGTGTCAGATAGTTTTTGTATCAAGAGGGGCTGAGCCCAGTTTGGCTCTTGTAATTTTCCAAGCAATGCCGTTGCTTCTGCTCTTACTTCATTGGCTGTGTCTTCTAGAGCATTAAGGACGAGGCTTTTTGCGGATTCGTCTGCAAAGTATTGAATTTGTTCACCAAGTGCTGCAATAGCCGCTGCTTTTATTGAAGGATTTTTGGATTTTGCAGCCTCACGAAGGGCGCTAGGAGCTTCGGCTCCAACGAATGTCAGTCCCCATGTTGCTAAACCACATTGCAAAGCTGTACTGGTTGGGTTGTCTAACACTGAGAGCAAATATTTGACAGCTTTATTGCCGAAAATTGCCATAGCACCAGCAGATGAACCTTGAACAACTGGATCTTCATCATTTATTAGCGCCTGAAGTAAATCAGGCAATACGCTTGGATCACCAACTAGTTTCAGTGTTTTTGCTGCTGCACGTCTGACCGTCACATTCGAATTTCGGAGGAGAGCCCTCCTGAGTGCAGGGATTGCTGGTTTACCTATAACACCCAGGCTTTCCGCAAATGTCCGTCTTATTAGACCCCTCTTATCGCCTAGTCCTGCAACCATTAAATTTATTCTTTTTTCGTCGGCTGCTGGCACTTGCCCGCTTTGAAGTTCTCGTGTTAGTTGTCGTGCAAGACTCGTCGCTTCCTCTTCCTTCAGGGTGAGTTCTTCGTTATTCATAGGTGCAAGAGATTTGCTGGACAGCTCATTTCCTATTGCTGTGTGAGTCGTGTAACGAACACGGAGATAATGAAAGAGGCTTGTGTTTCAAATAAAAAGATACGAATCAATTGCAAACTTAGAATTAAGATAAAATCATATTAGTTTGATTTATATGTTGAATCGAATGGATGCAAAGCATTTTATTCAACTTTTATAAATTGAGTAATTGAGCCTTAAGGACATTCATTCCCCAGAAGCTTTTACCTTGCTACTGCAAACACAAACTTTTTTAATGTGAACAAGAATCCTTTCGATAACCTACCAATTTTAAGTAGAGAGGAGTCATTTGAAATTCTTTCGAAACCAATTGAAGAGTTAAACCTTCCTAGTGATTACTATAAAGCAGTCTTTCATCTTTTTAAGTATCCAGGCTCTGAGACTGAGAAAGTATTGTTAGACCTTATCAAATCTAATAAAAATGAGCAGTATATTCTTATTTCAAAAAGAAAGGCCATTGAAATTCTTGCAAGGCATGGTTGCAGAAAAGCTATTCCTGAGATTATTAATTGTCTTAAAAGTAAGGATAAATATATAGTCGAAAATGCTGCTTGGGCTTTGCAAGAACTTGGTTGCCATGATGCCATTGCGATAAATCTGATCTCATCACTTCTTAAAGATCCAGATCAAAACAGAAGAGTTCTTATTCAAGCTCTTGGAAATTTAGGTGGAGCATCCGAGTTGTCTTTGATCAGAGATTTTCTGGATAACAAGTCTTCTTCTCCTGGTATTAGGGGAGCTGCCATTGCAGCTATAAAAAAGTTATCTGGAAATTTAGAACATATAGATCTCTTGCAAAATTTCCTTGGCTTGCCAAACCAGAATGATCGCCAATGTGCAGTTAATGACATAATTGATGCTGGAGACATTAATCTGCTCCCAATAGTTTTGAAGACTCCTGTTGCGCCATCTTTTAGGATGAGAGCAATGAACATTCTCTGGACTGATGAATTCTCAAAAATTAATAAATTAGAGCTTTTATTTGCACTTGACTCTTTAATATTAGATGACCCCAATGATCTAGTACTTAATGATGAAGATCAGGTTAATCAAAATGATAACTTGCTTGTCAATTGCCTTTCTAATACAGACTTTAGAAGAGCTTATATTGCTTTAAAAATCTTACTTCTAAAAGACCCTGCGTATATATGGCAAATATTATCACCTCAATTGGATCAAATGAAAAGAGACTATGGAGCACTTTATTTTTTAATGATACTTTTCAGGTCTATTCAAGGGTGGAAGAAAAATCAATTGAATCTAATAAAAGAAATAACCTTGTCATGTCTTAGCTCAGATTGGCCAGACTATATGAAATTTAAACCGGCTGCAATTCTCACTCTAGCAAAATTATTTCCACCTATTTTCTTGGAATATATTCCTGATTTGCTGAATGAGAAAAGAACCCCTTTTTGGGCAACTCGCTATGCATCTTTGCTCTCAATGGAATTGTTCTTGACAGGTGCAGAGTCTGGTTTCTCTTTCAATATGATTCAAGAAATAAAAGAAGATAGTCATCGATTTGTTCGTAAAAAAGCAAGGAAACTTCTAGATTAAATTTCTTATTGCAGAAGCATTTCCTGTTAAAAAATCAGATTAAAGTAACCAACCCGATTTGAGCTCAGCATCTAGAGGCTCCATCTTCTCAAATCTCAATGGGCCATGATCAGCACCCCAGACTTTTTTGTTGTTATTGATATCACAACCTGTGTCTAAACTGATCCATTTCTCATTGTTGAATTCGACCTCACTAACAAGATAAGTTCGATGTCCATTCCTATTAATTATGCATTTTTTCCCAGGCTCAACACTGCCAGTATAGTGCCCTGGAGTGATTTGTTTAAAATGCATTGAGCAGCCCACTCTTTGTAAGAAATCGTCTGTTGTTAGGCTTGTTAAAAGTTCTGGTCTAAAGCCACTGCCTGCAATTCTTTCAGGCTCTTTTAGGGCAAAATTATCTGTAATTATAAGGTCGTTGACAATAGATATCTTGTGAAGACCTTGTCTGTATGGGGACCAAGGTGCATGCGCATAGCTTTGCTCAGAGTAAAGCCAAGGCCCATCAAGAGTTGCCCAATTTAATGGTCTGAAGTAGATATTGATATGAGCAAAATGTTTAGGGTTCTGTTGGGATTGACTCTTATTAGAGTATTTACCTGCAAGGGTTTTTGCAAATAAAAATAGTGAATTATTTTTTTCCATTTTAGAACCTTTTATTGTTTAACATTATTAAACTTTAATCTTCACTTCTGATGCGAAAGAGGTTTGTAAGATCCCTGAATTTTTGCTTGTATAAACAACAGAAGATCGACAACGTACATTAGTTGAAAGGAACCATATTCTTTCTTCGGCGATGGAGTTTTTGTACTGCGTTGTAAGCATTAAGGTCCCATTATTTGAAAAATCATAATTTGATAATGATCTGATTGGCTCTGCATAACCCATGCTTCTTATAAGAAGGCCACTGGTATTTGTTTTTGGGATTGGTATTAATATTGTTGATCCTGAAGTGATTTGATTTGATTGTTCTGTCTCCCACTCATCTTCTGTTGACCAGTCAATCTGAAAAGGTGAGAGGTAATTTCCTTTTACGTCTTTGTTTAGATCTCTTAAGCTAAGTACTTTCGGATCATTCTTTTCAAGTATTTGTATAGTAATGATATTTATAATATGCTCGAATTGTTTGAAGGCAAGTGTGTGAGCAGTTCTCATTGATCTCCATTCTCCCTCGCTCTTAGCAATAAATTGCTCAATTTTCATCAATTAGATCTCTCGAATCTTCCTTGTTCAAATCTGATTGGTTCTTATTAGCCCCTTGGATCATTCGTACCATTGAATCAACCATCATTGACATGGCCATGGGTACTTTTTTCCCTGAGGGTGTTTTGGAAGATTGATCGCCAGGTCTGTCATCTGATGTTGGGCGAATAATTGACATTGATAAGAGAGGTTGTGGGATGGTTAAATTGAATTAGTTAATTAATGATAATGCCTAATCTGAAAAAGATTCATCATCTAGAATCTGTTTAGATTGAGTTTTTTTTAGAGCTATTTTCTGAGTGTTATCTGGAATAATGATTGGATTAGATTCCTCACTGGTTAAGTTTTGAAGTAATTGGCTGACTCCGCCTACTGCATCAGATGATGTTTTGCGACCATGTATTGCATTATCACTGGTAGCAAAGCTTCTGGTTAAGGCAGCGGTGTTTACAAAATTGGATGTTGTGGATCCACATGGTGAATTCCAGCAACGTTGGTATGGAACAGTAAAAGCCCCAAAAGCTTCTTCATACTCTAAAGAGTCAATTAAATAATCAATGTGATAGTCAAATCCTTCTTGATAAATCATTTCGACGTGTTTTATCACCTCTTCTTGGCTTATAGGTGGTCTTCCTAATAGATGTTTAAAGCTAAGTTCTATAAAGCGCTGTTGATTAACACTATCAAAGTAGTTTGATCTATAAAATGGTGATTTAGCTAGTTGCCTTATGAATTCACGAATAGGGATATCGCCATTTCTCAGTCGTCTTTCTAGTTCTATCGGTCGCTCACTTTCCATTAAGAAGAAGTTCCCAAAAACTTGCCTATATGAAGCCTTAATAGCAAGGTCCAGTGTGTCGTCATCATTTGGAAGATATTCTTGATAGGTATAATTATCATTGCTTGTTTTGGGGAATTTAGTCCCAATAACTGGTTGACCCTCTGTATATCTTTCACGCACAAATGCGTTGGTGATTTTGTTGCCTCTTATAGGGGCCTCAGCCCCTGGATGGCTTCTAGAGTTATTAGTAAACAACTCTTCTTGCCCTGGCATGCAGCCACCCTTGGAATGGAGTATATAGCTAGCTTTTGTGCTCCCAGCAATTCTGGTTTTGTCATAAGAAACCCTCGAATTACTCATGCTTAGCCCTCCAAACTGAAGTGCATCAACAGGTATAGAAGACATTTGAAGATCTCAAAGGGGCCAAAGGATTGGGAATGGCCTCATAAAATATTGTATATCAATTGTCAAAAATAAATAAACGGAATCTGATTTAATATGTTTTGTGAATTTATTTATGGATCCAACTCTGCCATCATAAAAGTTTCCATTTTTATAGAAGTCTCTTCTTTGAATTGCCTAATATTGATTTTTTCAAGAACAACTATGGCAAGTATCATCACAATTATTTCTAATAAGAAAACAAAAGAAAATGCCAAATATGTATTTTCTTGGCCACCAAATGAACGACCTATATCAAGCAACCCCCCTCCTACTACTTTGCCCAGTGCTCTTGATAGGGCTTGAGCAAGACCCCAGACCCCAACAAAAGTGCCTGCCACCTCTGGGAGTGTTAGGTCGAGCATAAGTGAAAGTGCGCTATTGGTTGCAAGCCCTGCAGCGACTCCAAAAATCACAAGAATTCCATATAGTCCATCTATGCTTTGTATAGAGCCACTAGCAATTAGCATGATTAAAGAGATGATTATCATCCAACAGCCAACTCTTGCAGTAGGCAATTTACCTAGACGAGGAGTAATCCAGAGTCCACCTAACAAAAGTCCAAAAAGTGTTCCTCCACCCCAAAATGCATTAAGAAGAGTTGTTTTAGAAATTGGCAAATTAAATACTTCGGCGCCATAGCTTTCAAGGATTGGATCTTGAAGAAATAGGCCTAAAGTATATAAAACAAGAAAAGCAAAAAAGATTATTATCTGTGGGCTAGAAGTTATAAGTGACCATGATTCTTTTAACCCTATCTCTCTATTAGTAGTTGTATTTGACCCTTTTGTTTCTAGGTAATTGGGCTCAATTCCCCAACATGAGAAGATCGAGATCGCTAGCACTATGCCCGCAACCCATAGCATGAATCTCTGAAGAGCAGGTTCAAGTTGAGATACTTCTGTAACTCCATCTAAACCTCTTGTCGTAATGGAGATTGCAATGGCACCCACAATTATTCCAATTGTCAGCATGCACCATATGATCCCAATAGCTTTGGGCCGCTCTTCCTCGGTTGTGAGGTCAATTACCAGTGCAAGATATGGGGTTGTAGCCATAGAAACCGCTAGACCATATAAGGAAAAAAGAATACAAAGTGCTATTGAACAAGTTGTGATTGGGATCCAATCTCCTTGCCTTAAGGCTTTTTCAGTAATAAAAATCAGGGGAATTGAGAGCACAGCCATTCCACAAAAACCAGCTGAACCAAGCCATATATAAGGAGTCCGCTTCCTTCCTTTAATTGGCCAACTATCAGAGATATTTCCAAACAGAACTCTAGAGGGCGCCATCAATTGTTCAAAAGCAAGTCCTCCTCCTACAAGTATTGCTGGGAAGGCAAGCTCTGAGATCATGATCCTATTCAGCATGCCTGCAAAGATCACAGCCAGACAGCCCAAGCAGCCTTGGAATAAGCTCAATCTCGCCAATCTAAGAAAACTCAGCTTTTCAATCTTGCCCATAGGACTCTTATTCTGGTTTGTGTTTTGCATTGGCGAAGATTTGACATGGCTAATGTTACCTTGCCCTCATTAATTAAGATGGACAGAGAGCTCAGCATCGATACCATCAATATTATTACTTTTTTGGTACATTTTTAATGGAAAGTATTGATCAGATTACCTCTTTAGAAGAACGGTTGGCTACTCAATTGAATTGCTTTGGCAATTTGATCGAAACTCTTACTCTAAGGCTTCTTCAGATTGAAGAGAAAGTCATGACTCTTGAGGAGAGGCAAGCTTCATATCATAAAGCGACCAATTCATCTGCTAACGAACTTCTGAAAAATTGAATCTAAAGTAATGCACTTTTACAACTTGCTCGATATTTGTAGAAGGCCTAAAGAAGTTTTTATTTCTATTAATCCTTAGTTGGGATTTAATTGCGAATAAGTTTCTTCGTAGCATAAGGATGATTTTGATAAGAACCAGCCAGATGATTTTGATGGAATGGACTGTGAAAATTAACCTTAGAATTTTGTCTATTTGCTAGAAGATAGAGATTGCATCAAACAAGCCCATTCAATATCACGATATTGACAAGTTCGAATAATTTTTAATCAGTCTGATTTATAAATTAATTGAGATTTAGAAGCCTGATGCGAAAATAAGCTATTTCCTTTGCCTTGTCTGGAAATTCTTTGAGGTAAGGATGCTCTTTTATTTTGGAAAGGATAATGTTGACTTTTTCATCCTTAGTGCTTGAAGCTTTGTCTATCTCTTTGGAATAACTTTTCCAAGTGTCATCAAATGCCATCGAAAAACTGTCTGCATTATTATAGAAACAATTATTGTCTTGTTCGTTAGAGAAGTGATTCATGTCTATAGCTTCTTGTTTTTTGAAGCCATTATAAGTGATATCAAAATATTATATCTGAAAAAAAGGATTCTTTTCTTTCTTTCCAAATTATTAGATATTTTGATGGTTTTTCGAAATGGCCTTTGAAGTTATTTCTGAGTGTTCGAAGATTAGTCATCAATTGATTTCATTATCAGATGATTCTTGACCTTTGGTAATAACTTTTTGCTCAATATTTTTTGTTTTTGCTATTTCCTCCTCTACAAGTTTTATATGCCCCACTTATCCCTGCCCTAGCAAGAAAGATATTGCACTGGAAGAGGTCGTTCTATTCCAGTGCAATAGATTGATATGCCAGGACCCAGATTTGAACTGGGGACACGGCGATTTTCAGTCGCCTGCTCTACCAACTGAGCTATCCCGGCTTTCAGCCTTTGCATGTGCGAAAGACATCTTAAATCTTAGTGCACAGTGCGTTGAAACTTTTGATAAAGGCTTTTGGTTTTTAGTGCCTTAAAGATGGAAGACTAGTCAAAGCTCTTTTATGACCTGCTTTAAAGCTTTAGATGGAGTCCTTTTGAAATTTTCTTTATGAGTTTTTGTGAGTTGCCTTGAGCATGGCAACTATGCTCCTATGTGCATCTGAGCTGTCGACGAGCTTATGGTCAAAGCCTATATCTATGACATTTCCATCTACTTCTAATTTCATTGCTTCAGGGGTTAAATCAAGCATCTTGGCGCTAGTGGCCACGCTTAATTCCCCGTAGAACTGTGCAAGTTCGACTAATGCCTCTTGGTGGTCATTGTTCATGTGAGTGCATATCCTGGCTCTGACAGTAGTTGTGAGTTGATCTGATGTCATGACTATCTAATAGGACACGCTTGGCCAGAGACAATTCCCTTGGCGGTTTTGGATTTTATGTTGATCCAAACTTTATTGGATAAAATAGTAATTCAATTCAGATAGAACTAGCCTACCCTTAGGTATAAAAAGAACCAAATGCTAATTTCTATAAGCTTTTGGCTGCCGCAGGACAATAATCTTGAAAATGTTTTATACCCCTTCCCTCAAAGGATTATCTTTTCAGCAATTCGAACGCTTTAATTAAGGCGAAATTGAAATTTTCTGACATTCCAAGAAAATATTTACTCTGTTTTTTTAGTGATCCTTGGTGAGCTAAGCTTCTTCAAAATCTCCAAGTTCTATATACTTTTTGAGAGTTTATTTTCATTAAGCTCTAAAGTCTATTTCCTAATAAAAATTTACTTTCTAGTAAGGAAATAAGTAAATCAATAAATTATTTTATTTTTTACTTTTGATGTGGCTCACTATATGGATGAATTTTTTTGATTGGCTTTTGTAGAAGGCTAAATCTAATGAATAGGTTAATCTGTTTAATCGCCAATTTCCTTTATTCTTTTGATAAGTTCGTTGGCTTTATCTGTAACATCTTCCCATGGAAGATCTAGATCATTTCGGCCAAAGTGCCCATAGGCTGCAGTATCTCTGTAAAAACGTCCTTTACGTTTTTGAGGAAGATTCTTTAGATCAAATTGCTCGATAATTGCTCCTGGACGGAGGTCAAAGTGCTTGGCTACGAGTTGGGTCAACTCTTCATCGCTAATTTTGCCTGTTCCAAAAGTTTCCACAAGGATTGAAACTGGTTTTGCCATTCCTATTGCGTAACTAAGTTGAATTTCAGCTCTTTTGGCAAGGTTTGCTGCGACTAGACATTTTGCTACGTGTCTTGCTGCATAAGCGGCTGATCTATCTACTTTAGTGGGGTCCTTCCCAGAGAAGGCTCCTCCGCCATGCCTAGCAGCTCCTCCATATGTGTCGACAATGATTTTTCTGCCCGTTAGTCCTGCGTCACCTTGTGGACCTCCAACTACAAATTTACCTGTAGGGTTGACCAAGAAACGGGTTTTTTCTTGGGTTGGTTTTAATGGAAGGTCATTTGTGGCAGGTTTTACAACATGTTCCCAGAGATCTTGGGTTATTCGATCATGAATCTCCTCTTCATTTGTTAGACCTTCAATCTCAGCAGTGTGTTGGGTTGAAATCAAGATAGTGTCGATTGCTACAGGACTACCTTCGTCATAGATGACGCTTACTTGTGTTTTCCCGTCAGGCAGTAGGTACTTTAATAATCCTTGGTGACGAACTTCAGCCAGTCTTCTAGATAAACGATGGGCCAGGCTTATAGGTAGAGGCATCAACTCTGGAGTCTCATCACACGCATAGCCAAACATGATTCCTTGGTCTCCGGCACCGACTTTGTCTAGAGGGTTCCCAGAGTGCTCTTCTGCTTCATCAACGCCTTGGGCAATATCAGGTGATTGTTGATCTAGAGCAACTAGGACAGCGCAGCTATTTGCATCAAAGCCTCCTGCACGAGCTCCATCGTATCCAATTTCGCGGATTACATCTCGTACGAGATGAATGAAGTCGACTTTGGCGTTAGAACTTACTTCTCCTGTAATAAGACATAAGCCTGTATTTACTACAGTTTCACAAGCAACTCGGCTATTTGGATCTTGTTCTAATAGGGCATCTAGGACAGCGTCACTAACTTGATCACAAATCTTGTCGGGATGTCCTTCTGTCACAGATTCAGAAGTAAAGACGTAGGTACTCATAGACGACCAATATTTGGAAGAACTTTAGGGTTTGACATTAGAGGATAGAAAGTTCGTTCCAGCTATTTAGAAGGTATTGGTGTTTTGTGAGGTTTGGCTTCTTACTCCATCCACCTGTAAATCCAAGTGTTATGCCAATACCTGATTGGCGTGCCATGAGTAGGTCTGAGTCGGCATCCCCAATAAGTGCGCATTCAGATGGATGTAGATTGATATTTTTGCAAAGCTCTATTACTGCAGCAGGGTTGGGTTTTGTTGGCTGATGATCAGAGCTCCAAAAGTGTTGTAAGAACTCTTTTAGATTGTTTTTCAATAAGAAGTCTTGAATGCCAGCAATGTTGTCGTTGCTTATGACTGCACATGTGATGTTGGCATTGCGAAAGCTTTTCAATATTTCTGTAACTCCAGGTAAAAGCTTCCTCTCCACTCTTTTTTGGGTCCCTTGATTTATATCATCTACTAAATGAAAAACTTGTTTCGAAATCTCTAATGCATTTGGCCATGTTTCCCCAAATAAGCACAGAACAGTTGCAGTTGAGATTAAGTTGTTTTCACGCGATGCGATTGCAATTGTTCCGTTAGGGTCTAAACCTTCATCGGAGAGGCCATATGCTTTGGAAAGTAAATCTTTGATCTTACTTATTTCATTTATCTTTGCTCCTTTACCTTTGAGGATCCTTGAGGTTTCACTAATTCTTATTTTTGCCAGACTTAGAAGATGATTTTCACTATTTGAAAGGGTGCCATCTTTGTCAAATAGCACCCCATTAATTGTGCCGATGGGCTTCCCCCTCAGCAAAAGTGTTGGCATTAATCTTATAGAGGTCAGATGGACATGCTGGCTATTGGATCTTCTCCTTCTTCTGCTTGCTCGAGAAGCATTTGCTTATATCTAGCGGCCATTTCCTCTGCTTTGTCAAAGACTTTCTGAGGGTCAGTGAGCATGTCACCAGGCTCTGGCTCAAGGGCTTTTGTGGATAAAGAAATTCGACCCCTTTCTGCATCTAGGTCGATAATCATGACTTTCATTTGGTCATTTACATTTAGCACTGAATGAGGTGTTTCAATATGCTCGTGGCTGATTTCAGAAATATGCAGTAGCCCACTTACACCGCCGATGTCAATGAAAGCACCATAGGGCTTAATTCCTCTGACTGTTCCAATTACCACCTCTCCGACCTCAAGACGGTTCATTTTCCTTTCAACTAATGCTCTTCTATGACTTAGAACCAGACGGTTACGTTCTTCATCGACTTCGAGAAATTTAAGAGGTAAAAAGTCAGCAACAAGCTCT
>QCGF01000015.1 GCA_003278175.1 Prochlorococcus sp. AG-363-P15 | reverse complement strand
TCCCTTTGAAGGCTTATTAATAAGCTTTTCGCGAGACGCACCAAAACCTATCTGAACGGCGGCATAGCCATCAGTATCAGAATTTTTTAGTTGAGTGACCCGACAAGGACCTGCTTCAATCAAAGTGACTGGAACAGCTCTGCCTTGATCATCGAAAAATTGGGACATGCCCAATTTCTTCCCGAGGATGCCTATAGACATGAGATGAAATGGCGCCAGCGTTATCAAGCTCTCTATAAAGAGACTTATATGAATGAACTGATTATTGGAACGCTGTAGTTCAATCGAATCTTGAGTCGTGATAAAAAAGACTCAAAAGCAGGATTGAGGCTAGCGAACAAACCAGTTGGCTGAGACTTGGCCGCACTTATTAAGGTGAAATACGGTCAGTTTCCCGGCAAATCAGGCATGAATAATTACCTGTTTGCTCTGGCCTAAAGATCCAGCGCAATCGCTGGATCCGCATAGCTTCCTGGAGGCCCGGCTAGCGGACGGGCACAGAAAAAGCTGAAGCGATATAAAACACTACACCACGACGGAACCTCATATAATTAGATCCTTGAACTCCAGACTTTAAAAATCAATTAAATGCCATGCCACTTTTGCTATCTGGAAAGGAGTTTCGTCGTGAGCTAGAAGCTTCAGGCTGTATGGCAATCAACGTTCCACTAGAAGGAGGCGCAGAAACTCGTTTATTACGTCGTCTCAGAGCAGCTGGATATAGAACCAAAATTATTTCGGCGAGAGGTCTTGGAGATCCAGAAGTATTTCTTATGGAACTTCATGGCATCCGCCCTCCACACCTTGGGCATCAAAATGTTGGCCGAAATGGGGCGCTTGGGGAGGTTCAACAAGTCATTCCTCAACTGAATGAATTATTAAACGGTAATGAACCCCTCGTACTTTGGTTGCTCGAAGGACAAGTTTTATCTCGCACAGAACTCCTAGCACTTTCAAACCTATGTTCTCGTGAACCACGCTTAAAAATAGTGATAGAAATGGGAGGTGCCCGCAGTCTGAGATGGCAACCCATCACTGCACTCTTAGGCAATTAACTTTCCTAAAGTCCAAAGTGGAACAGCAATGTTGTCTTGATAGTGAAGAAGCTCTTGCAAAAGGAAGTTGGGTGAAATTAATTTGTGGTGCAAGCAATGAAGACTTGCCTGCAATCAGTGATCTTTGCGCTTTATATGCAACCGCTGGTGTCCACTGCATTGATGTAGCGGCTGATGCCGCAGTTGTTTATGCGGCACGTAAAGGGCTGGATTGGTGTGAGGAATTTCAAGGTTCAAGACCGTGGCTAATGATTAGCCTCAGTGATGGAAAAGATGAACATTTTCGCAAAGCTTGGTTTGACCACAATCTTTGTCCTCCTGACTGTCCAAAGCCATGCCAAAAGTCATGTCCTGCATCAGCAATAACCAACCGAAAAGGTATAAATACAAAACGCTGCTATGGATGTGGTCGTTGCCTACCTTCATGCCCACTAGGGCTAATCCAAGCACAAGATAAACATCTGGAACTCGAAGAAATTGCACCATTAATTGCAGAGTTACAACCAGATGCCGTCGAAATCCATACTGCCCCAGGCCGTAAGAAAGAATTTCAAAAAACCATAAAAGAAATCATCTCATCAAATGTTCAATTAAAAAGAGTGGCCGTCAGTTGTGGCTTAGAAGGACACCAAATTAGTCCGACAGAACTAGCCCAAGAGCTTTGGGAACGTTTTTCATACCTCCGGAAACATGAATTGAGACCTCTTTGGCAACTTGATGGTCGCCGCATGAGTGGAGACCTAGGCATCGGAACCGCCAAAGTGGCTGTAAATCTATGGCAAAAAATTCTTGCTGTGGCTCCTCCTGGACCTCTCCAACTCGCAGGAGGGACAAACGCCCAAACCATTCAATTACTTCCTAATGAAAATGGACCCGCAGGAATAGCGTTCGGAGGTATAGCTAGAAAATTAATTGAGCCATGGCTACTTAAGGCAGAGGCCAATGAAAGAAACCTCCGAGATTGGCCAGAGGGGTGGCAACCAGCCTTACAAGAAGCAAAGCAACTTATAAACCCTTGGTTATTAAAAAATTCCAGGCCTAAAGTCTGCTAAAAGCTAAAAAGAATTAACCACCAAAGCCTATTTAAAAATCTAATTTATGAAGGCCAAACAAATAACAGATGATCTTGACAAACTGCTAAGTGTATTACCAGTAGCAGTTCAAGAAGCACTTGCAAAAACAACTAATCATCAAGAGCTACTTGAGGTTGTACTTGACCTAGGGAGACTACCTGAGGCACGCTTTCCAGATCGATCTGTAACGCTCAGTACTCAATATTTGTCGAGTAATGACCTGGAAACTACAGTTAAAAAACTAGGAGAATTTGGATCCGATAATCGTGCAGGAATTGAAAGAACACTACACCGAATTAGTGCCATTCGAAATCGACAGGAACAGATCGTAGGGCTTACATGCCGTGTAGGCAGGGCAGTCTTTGGGACAGTTGCAATAGTGAGAGACCTTATTGAAAGTGGTCAATCACTGTTATTGATGGGTCGTCCAGGGATTGGGAAAACAACAGTTCTTAGAGAAATTGCAAGAGTCATGGCCGATGACCTGCAACGAAGAGTAGTGGTTATTGATACAAGCAATGAAATCGCTGGGGATGGAGACATACCCCACCCAGCGATTGGCCGAGCAAGAAGAATGCAAGTGGCTCGCCCAGAGAATCAACATCAGGTCATGATTGAAGCAGTAGAAAATCACATGCCAGAAGTTATCGTGATAGACGAAATTGGCACAGAGCTAGAAACCCAAGCCGCAAGAACAATTGCTGAAAGAGGAGTTCAACTAATTGCTACTGCACATGGAAATGAAATCGCAAACCTAATTAAAAATCCGACACTTAGTGATTTAGTTGGAGGAATTCAGGCAGTCACACTTGGTGATGATGAAGCGAGGCGGCGAGGAACCCAAAAAACAGTTCTTGAAAGAGCAGCTGACCCAACCTTCCCAATTGCAGTTGAAATACATAGCCGAAGTTCTTGGTCAATTCATCAAGATGTTGCAAAAACTGTGGACTTACTTCTTCGTGGACAACAAGCTCGTCCTCAAGAAAGAGCTTTGGATGATGACGGGCAAGTGAAGTTGTTGGAAGCTAAAGAGATTTCACCTAGATCACCAAGAACACTGCCTAAGAAACTTTCAAAAATTGAATCCGGAAATGCTTCCTCGAAACAAAAAACTAATATTGCCAATACAGATAAGAATATTCCTAAGTCTTTTAATCAAGACCCTCAAATAACGAATTCCAGAAAAATCCTCCGAATTCTTGCTCATAAAATCTCGCACCACAATGTCGAAGAAGTCATACGCCATCATGATTGGCCAGCATTTTTAATAAAAACAGTTCAGGAGGCAGATGTCGTCATCACTATCAGAAATGGACTCAGTCACAACCAAGCTCTCAGGAGCGAAGCTCGTAAATTGAAAATACCAATTCTAGTGATCAAATCAGACACCATCCATCAAGTGGAGCGTGCCGTCAAACGACTGCTAAATCGCCAAAAAAGCTCATTCAAACTACAAACTTCAACTGATGTAGTGACCACTCAAGACGATGCAGTGGCCGCTCTTGAAGAATGCCGGCTGACCTTGGAGAAAATAGTCATCCCCTTAGGGCGACCAATGGAACTTTTGCCACGGAATATGAAGGTGCTGCAAATACAAGCTGATTTAGTACACCGTTATCGACTGCGTTGCGATATTTTTGGAGATGCAAATGAACTACGGCTAAGGGTTTACCCCCCCTAAAACATTGAACTACTGATAATTAATTGACGTAATTCAATCAGTCGTATGTAATTATTTGGGTTCGACTTACATGAGCTCTGCTTAGGTAAGCCTATTGATTCATTGGGCCGTCGCCAAGCGGTAAGGCAGCGGGTTTTGGTCTCGCCATTCCTAGGTTCGAATCCTAGCGGCCCAGTTCTTAACTTCACTTGTATCCCACCAACCCACTTTTAGTTTTCGATTTCGATGGGGTCATTATTGATGGAATTGAAGAATATTGGTGGAGTTCTCGCCGAGCTTGTTTAAATCTTCTAGGTATTGAGCCAAATTCCGCTTCGCTTCCAGGTGCTGTGCCTTGTTCCTTTCGAGAAATGAGGCCCTGGGTTCATCAAGGCTGGGAAATGGTATTACTCGCAGCTGAATTAATTCGACCTGATAGTTGCTTAACTCTTCAAGGTGCCAAAGTCTTCTCAAGAAATTACTCAGTACATTGCAAACAAGCACTCAAAGATTGGGGTTGGAATCCAAATCAATTACAAAATTCATTAGAAAATGTGCGCAAGGAAGCTATCAAAAGAGATAGGGAACAATGGTTAGCTCGTCATCAAACATTCCCAGGTGTGGTAGAACGCCTTAGCCAATTCAAGACTGAGCAATGCGAATTTGCTGTGCTAACAACTAAAAGTGCAGAATTCACCTCAGAACTACTCAATCACTTCCAACTATCACCACAACTTGTCTTTGGCCACGAAGCAGGCAGCAAAGCAAATGTTCTCCTTCAACTAATGCAAACCCATTTAATTAAAGGGTTCATAGAAGACCGCCGCCGCACCCTGGAAACAGTTATCAATACATCTGGCCTTAGCTCTCTTCCTTGCTATTTAGCAAGCTGGGGGTACCTAAAACATGACGATACGAAAAATTTGCCGCCATCTATTCATCTGCTCGAGACCAAAACTTTTATGACCCCCTTGGCGAACTGGCCTTAATTCGTTAGCGTACGCCTGTACTACAAAAGGCAGCTGGAAGTAATGGCAATGCTTAATTGCTTCATTCAACCTGCGAACCTCTAGCAACAATGCTTTCTCGACCTTCCTAAGGACTGTTCAAGGAAGCCTCTCATTTTTTAATTACAACGATCACAATGGCAGCCGAAATTCAATCAACGCAATCCAAAAATACAGACTCTCAAAAGCCCGATGGAAAATCAAGAGAAAAGGATAAAGCTCTGAGCCTTGTACTTGGCCAAATAGAACGCAACTTTGGCAAGGGCTCAATTATGCGCCTAGGTGATGCTTCCAGAATGAGGGTAGAAACTATATCCACAGGAGCACTCACGCTAGATCTTGCATTGGGTGGCGGATATCCAAAGGGAAGAGTGATCGAAGTTTATGGTCCAGAAAGTTCTGGGAAAACAACTCTGACATTGCATGCAATTGCCGAAGTCCAACGACGTGGTGGTGTTGCAGCCTTCGTCGATGCAGAGCATGCTCTAGACCCTGTATACGCAGCAGCCCTAGGAGTTGATGTAGAAAATCTTTTGGTTTCTCAACCAGACACAGGGGAAATGGCATTAGAAATTGTTGATCAGCTAGTGCGATCAGCAGCTGTAGATCTTGTTGTAATTGATTCCGTAGCTGCTCTAACCCCCAGATCGGAAATCGAAGGGGAAATGGGAGACCTTTCAGTAGGAAGCCAGGCTCGGCTAATGAGTCAAGCAATGCGCAAAATCACCGGAAACATCGGAAAATCTGGCTGCACAGTCATTTTTCTAAATCAACTGCGCCTCAAAATCGGTGTTATGTACGGCAATCCTGAAACCACTACAGGTGGAAATGCATTGAAGTTCTACGCCTCTGTAAGGCTCGATATCCGTCGCATTCAAACACTCAAAAGAGGAACAGAGGAATATGGAATTCGTGCAAAAGTAAAAGTGGCAAAAAACAAGGTTGCACCTCCATTTCGTATCGCCGAATTCGATATTCTCTTTGGCAAAGGTATAAGCACACTAGGCTGTTTATTAGATCTCGCTGAAGAAACCTCTGTCGTGAGTCGTAAAGGTGCCTGGTACAGCTATGAAGGAGACAATATTGGTCAAGGACGTGATAACAGCATTATCTGGCTCGAACAAAACCCTCAAGCAAAAGACAAAATTGAAGTATTAGTGAGAAAGAAATTAACTGAAGGATCAGAAGTAAGCTCCAATTCCATGCGCCCACTAGCCGCTACAGCAGACAAATCAAGTATTAACAAACTCTCTAATGCTGCCTAGCCACAAAAAGCACAAGTAAAAACCAATCAAAAGCACGATCTAAAAGCGTCAAAGATTATTTTCATCTCATATCTGCAGGAACCCACCATCCAGCAGCAGGACCGACGAATCTCACAACAATCCAAATCACAGCCAACAATCCAATTCCAATCCAGGCCCCACGTTGCGTAATGGTATAAAACTGCTCACGAGGGTTTTCAGCCGTTGGAAGCCAAGAAAAAAATCGAGAAGGCTTTGAATTGTTAGTCTTCAATTGGCGCGGGGGCAATCCCTTCTCAACGCGACGTCGAGCTTCTCCCATAGCCTAACTTCAAGGTTCATTATCAAACAGGGTAGACGTTTCATCAGGCAAAAGGCGATGCAATGGGATCCAAGGTTCTAAAGCTCTATAAAACTGATCCCCCCAACTACGTGATCGCAACCTCCCATCCAGAATTGCGACACGCCCACCATTGGCACGAAGAGGAGCAACAGCCTGAGGGCAAGATCTCAAAGCTTCTGGCAAAAGTAATTCACGAAACCAATCACGACCTTCTCGTTTAAGCGCCTCAACTCGAGCAGCAATTAAAGGTTCTTCAAGGCTGGCAAAAGGTAAAGTGCCAAATATGAGTTGAGATGGAGGAGGTAATTGATCCTGAAAGGACAGCCACCAAGAACATCTACAACAAACAACCCCATTGGATGCAGCAGAAATAGTTTGATGAACAACTCTCCTACCAAATTCAGCAGCCAACTCACTTGTCAATTGAAGCCGTAAGTGGTCATCATCTATCAACAAAATTGTGATTCCTTTCAGACCAAGTATCAATCGACGGCATTGATCTAATAAATGCTGGGCATAGGACTCCGTATTAGGTAATGGTTGACTCCGCGGAGCAAATATTGGGATAGGTTCTTGCAAAACATGTCCGCCCAATTTAACTTTTACATTAAGTGGACAATCAATCGATTCCAGTTGAGACAGAAATAAAGCATTTTGACCTGAGCAGGAAAACAAAAGGACTGGTTGATTCTTTAGAAGTCCCTGCAAATTATCTAGAGGATCCAATAACTTCCAATGCCAAGTCCATTGCAAATTCCGATGATCTAATTCAGCCCAAGTTGCCCAAGAATTACTTTCAATTGAAAACAACTTGGCCCAAGGAGATGGAACATTACCTTGAGAACCTAAAAGATCCTTGATAGAGATAATCTCACTGAAATCCATTCTCAATTGGGCATCTACACGAGCTGCATATGCAAAGAGTCGGCGAGTTAAACGCTCATAAAGTTGAAGCAAATTAAAATCAGCAGAAGGATTTAATTGCCTTAGATGCTCCCAATCTTTGGATGTGATTTCTAATGCCATTGCATTGCACAATCTTTCATTTAAAACATCAGCATCAGGAACGATTAAGTGTTTAGACTTCAACAAACCTCGATAAAAAGCATTTACTAATTCAACATGGTCCATTACCCAAACGTATCCATTAGGTGCAGGCTGAGAACCTTGCCAACATGAAAGTTTTAAACCTTCCTTATCTAATCTTGGCAACTCCACATTAAAAAGCCGAAGACATTGTTTTTCGGAAAGAATTAAGACAGCATTAGAAGGTTGTAACCAAAGAGGCACAAGAAGAGAAAGCCACCAAGAATCTTGGCTTGCACTATCTAACTCAATCAATGAACTATCACCACGCCGCAAAGTACGTGCAACCAGACGGCTCAAAGTCAAACTATGTGGCCAAGAGCATGAGGAAAGCCGCAAAAGATTCTTAAGATGCATATGTGCACGAGCTTCAAGCATCAGAGGATCTTGTCAAAACAAAAAACTTGATTTATCCATGTTGAACTATCTATCAACATGAATAACAGGTCAACAAATAAAATGGAGCAAAAACAAAGTTCGCCACATTGCATTGGGATTGTTGGACTAGGTCTAATTGGGGGTTCTCTAGGCCTGGATCTTCAATCTCTAGGCTTTCAAGTTCATGGACTAGTGCATCGATCTATTACCGCAGAAAAAGCAAAGAAGCGCCAATTAGCTCAAGTAATTAGCACAGACTTCCAAACCCTTTCCAAATGTGACCTGGTCATACTTGCTTTACCTATAGGGGAACTTCTAAACCCATCTAAAGATTTAATCAACGCATTACCCAAATCAGCAGTAATAACGGATGTAGGTTCAGTGAAGGCACCTGTTTTAAAAGTTTGGAGGAAGTTGCATCAAAATTTTGTACCCAGTCACCCAATGGCAGGAACGACTGATTCTGGTGTAGAAGCCGGTCGCATTGAATTGTTCAAAAATCGCCCTTGGATAGCAACACCAGACAAAAGTACAAGTCCAATGGCACTTGCCAAGGTGAAGGAACTGGCCCTTGCGTTAGGAAGTCAATGGACGACAGCAGATGCGGAAGTTCATGACCAAGCTGTTGCACTTGTTTCCCATCTACCTGTACTAGTGAGCGCAGTTTTACTTAAAACTCTTGAAACAGAAAACAATTCATCTATCCTTTCGCTAGCAAAAGCACTGGCATCGAGTGGTTTTGCAGATACCACAAGAGTAGGTGGCGGCAATCCAAGTCTTGGGACTGCAATGATGGAAAATAACAGCTCTGCAGTCCTACGAGCTCTAACATCATACAAATCAAACCTTAAGGAATTGGAGCAGCATATTCTCAATAAAAGCTGGAAAATAATACAAGCAGAATTAGAAGGTACACAAACAGCCAGGCAAGACTTATTAAATAATAAGCCTACTTAATTAATATTCTAAAAAACCTTTAATGAAAGATTTTAAACGAATCATTTTCAATAATTCTAAATGATTTACCTTGGAATAGTAATATTTTTTCCTCGCTCAGCCATTAATTGTCTACAAGCCATAAAGGCCGATTGCGTAACACCAGCTGTACCCTCTCCAGGATAAATAGAATCTCCACATAGCCATAATCCTTGCAAAGGTGTTCTACTCGAAAGCCCATAAGGACCAAATAAAGATGGATGTTGTCCTAAGCCACCAACAATCCCATCAGGCCGCCCAGTCCACTTAGCAAAACTTCTGGGCGTTGCAAGTTCTTTATGTATCCAATGCAACGGGTTTAAGCCAAGACGAATCTCTAGCTTTCTAACTATTTTGTCTAGCAAAAGTTCTTTATAATTTTGATATTCAAGTTCATCGAGAACACACCAGTCAGCAGTTGGAGTAAAAACACTTGCAACAATTGTGGCCTGACCAAGAGGAGCTCGACCATCACCTTCACAACTAATTGAAATGAAAAGTGGGCCTGGATCAATATCAAAAAGCTGCAAATGAATAGGCAAAGTTTCTTTTAACGAAAGACGATTTACTGCGCCATAGAAAACAATTGCTCCAGTTGGCTTAGGCAATTTCTCTAATTTAACTCGATACTTTTTTATTTGTTTTTCTTCTGATGGTAATAAATTAAGCAAGCATTGTGGAGGAAGACTGCAAACAACATCATTAGCTTGAAACCTTAAAGAACACTTGCTAGGTCCTATCACATCTAACGTCCATTTTTTATCACGACTGTCAAAAGCAAGGCCCACTACACGGTGACGGTAAAGAATTTTTGCACCATCACGAATTAAGGAACTTTTCAAACGATCACCAAGAGTCTGCATAGACCCTTGTAAATGCCATAGACCTAAAGGTGCCTGAGCGATCTGCAAAACAGTGGCTCCATAAAGCGCCGCCGTTCGACTTGCAGGCTGTTGTGAATAAAGCCTAAGTTGCAAGTCAAGAAATTTGCGCAATCGGGAATCATTATGAGCACCAGAAATTTTGAGCAAATCTGAAACCGTTAACTTACTTAGAAGAGCCGAAGAGAAATTCAAAGGGCCCATTGCCTTCAATAACTGACTCAAATCCCAAAAAGTGCGAATTGGCAGGACAGGGTCTCGCTGCGCAAAGGCCCAATTACTGTCATGCAATCCAGAACAAATTGACCAAAAAACTTCACTGCCTGGGAAATGTCGCTTGCGCTCATCTTCCCAGCGTTTTGGATCATGCCAAAGATATATAGGAGGGTAACCATCAGCGAGATCAACTACACAACCTGGGTCCAAAATCTCCGCCCCAGGAGAGTCAATGCCAAAATGCCTAAATAAGCGCTCATGAATACCGCCTCGCTCTAAACCTGCAACTTGCGTTGCACCAACATCAAAAACAAATGATCCACGACAAAAAGTTCCAGCACATCCACCTATCTGTGAGTGCGCTTCCAAAAGCGTAACTTGCACACCTTCGTGAGCCAATATCGCTGCAGCTGTAAGTCCAGCAATTCCTCCACCAATAACAATTACTGAGTTTTCAGCCATAACAACAGCCTTCAGCAATTACCAAAAAGCACCAAATGCAAAAACTTTTACAAGAAATCCTCATAAATTCGAAAGGGCCTTTATCGAAGGTAATCATTGACAAGGTTGATTCAGTTACAGGGGGATGCATTCATCAAGCATGGAGATTGCAATTACATAATGGGCAAAAATTATTTGCCAAAACAGCATCTAGAGATGACTTCCCAAAACTTAGCTTTGAAGCAAATGGGCTTCAAAGCCTAAAAAAGTTTTCAGAGAATGGATTAATAGAAATTCCGCAACCTTTACTTCTAACACAATCAAAAGATCATTCGTTTTTACTACTACCTTGGCTGAATCTAGGGATGGGAGACCAAAAGATCTTGGGCAGAGGACTTGCAAAATTACATAAATCTTCTACAAGCCAAAACCTACAAAAATTTGGATGGGATATTGATGGGTTTATAGGATCAGGTCCACAAATTGCAGGATGGTCAAAAAACTGGGGAGAGTGCTTTGTGCAGCTACGGTTAATACCCCAACTAAAAATTGCTAGCAAGTGGGGAATCATGCTTTCTGAATGGGAGCAATTAATTACTTCTCTAGAAAAATATTTAAACAACCACCAACCAAAGCCATCTCTAGTTCATGGAGATCTGTGGGTTGGAAATACCAGTTTCCAAAAAGATGGAAAAGGAATAATTTTTGATCCAGCTGTTTGGTGGGCTGATAGAGAAGTGGACCTTGCTATGACTAAGCTATTTGGAGGATTTTCTGATGATTTTTATGATGAATATGACAAGGTATGGTCTCTTCCCTCAACAGCCAAAGAGAGAATAGATATTTATAACCTGTATCATTTGCTCAACCATGCAAATATCTTCGGTGGTTCTTACAAAAATCAATGCATCTCTACTTTAAATGCTTTAAAGAATATAATTTTAGATTAGGTATTTTTCTAGCCCAAGTATTCCTTACGCAAGTTCTGAACTCTTTCAAAAACTGCATTTCTTTTATCACTAGTTGACAAGTTCTGCCAACTCCATTGACCGAGTACAACAACTCCAAGCAGTTCAAGAAGTCCTGGGACAACAGGGAAGAAATTAATTGTCTCAATCACCACTTTGATAATGACTTGAGCAACAATTACGACCGCAATAATTCCCAAAGCCTTCCCATATTTACCCATCTGACTCCAGTCAATCTTCCCAAGGGTCTCATTTATAGTTGCCATTACTTCATTGAAACGGTCAGAGGCGCTGCTCTCTTGAGCTTCGCTGACAGTAGTATTGTCTATTGGAGGTGTTTCAAAGCCAGGAGCTTGATTCTCCTCAGGGTTGGAGTCACTCATGAACACAACACTAGAAATGCAATTTGTAATGAGCGTATCGAATTAAACTAGTAAATGCCAGGGCCTATAGAGGGATAATTCCGAACCTAGATATAGAGAATTCCGTACCTATGCAAGACAGAAATGCAAATTCCAGGATTTATTGAATTTATTGGGGATTGCCAAAGAGTTCTTTCCCAAAGCCTGCTAGCTGTATCTCCAAATGAGGGTTGTGCTTTGCTAATTGGAAAACAAACGAAATCTACCTCTCTCACAAAAGAGAGTGTTTTGAAAATTGAATTAATTTGGCCATGTTCCAATTCATGGAAACCAGAAATATCTAACCTTCTTGAGTCTCAAAAAGGAAAAAAAAATAATCTTAAAAGTGATTTATCCAAACAAAACAGATTTCTTATAGATCCACGAGAACAAATTCTTGCCCAACGTTGGGCACAAAAACGCAATTGGGAAGTTGTTGGCAGTGCACACTCACACCCCAATGGAGCCCCAGTCCCTTCTGAAACAGATTGTTCCTGGACTTTTTCCACAGGATTAATAGTAATTGTAGGCAAATCTGGGGCCATACGAGCCTGGTGGATGAATGCAGCCAAAAATCGCGAACCAAAAGAGGTGGCTATTTTGGAGTCTTAGTAAGACGATAGGAGAGTGTTTCTCTTTAACAATGTCACCCCACGACCCCCGTGGAATTAATTTGGACCCCCAAGAAATTGGTCGCTATGCGCGACACCTCACCCTTGAAGAAATAGGGCTGAATGGACAAAAGAAATTAAAAGCCAGTTCTGTGCTTTGCATAGGCAGTGGTGGTTTGGGGTCGCCAGTTCTGCTTTATCTCGCCGCTGCAGGAGTAGGGACAATTGGCATTGTGGATTTCGACTTAGTAGAAGATTCAAACCTCCAAAGACAAATAATCCATGGAATGAGCTGGTTGTCCAAGCCCAAAACAGATTCCGCTCGAGCACGTATTCTTGATATCAATCCATATTGCAAAGTGGATATATTTAAGTGCAAATTAACTCCAACAAATGCCCTAGAAATTCTTCAAAGATTCGACCTAATTTGTGATTGCACTGACAATTTCCCAAGCAGATATCTCATAAATGACGCATGTGTGATTTTAGGAAAGCCAAATATTTATGGCTCTATTGCTCGATTCGAAGGTCAGTGCACAGTTTTCAATCTCAATGAAAACAGCCCAAACTACAGAGACTTGGTTCCAAACCCACCACCGCCTGGGTTATTGCCAAGCTGTGCAGAAGGTGGTGTCCTGGGAGTACTCCCAGGGTTAATTGGCCTAGTCCAAGCAACAGAAGCAATCAAAATCATTACAGGGGTAGGAGAAATTTTAAATGGCAGGTTATTGATATTTGATGCATTAAAAATGAACTTCAAAGAGTTATCTCTAAAACCAGATATGAACAGAAAGAAGATAAGCAAACTTGTCGACTATGAGGAATTCTGTTCATGTAGAAATGAGTCAAATCAAAACGAAAAAAGTGTTTCAATAGAGAGTATATCAGTAGATAAACTTAGGTTTCTACTTGCTGAAAATGCTAAGGATATCATTTTAATAGATGTAAGAAATCAGAATGAATATGAACTTAAATCAATTAAAGGTTCAATGCTAATACCACTTCAAAAAATTGAAAGCGGGGAAGCAATTGAACTCGTACGTAAGTTAACTGAAAAGCGTAGACTTTATGTTCATTGCAAAAGTGGAAAAAGGTCAATCAAAGCTTTAAAATGTTTAAAAAATCACAACATTATCGGCATAAATATTGCTGGAGGGATAGATGCATGGACTTCATTATTGTCAGAAAAAGCTAAATAGATTTCCATTTAAATACTTAATTTAATAATCAACTCCTCTCTTAAGATCTACTCCCTGTTGTGCATAATGTTTATGGCAAACCATTTCCGAATGAATGTTTGCAAGATCAAAATAAGCAGGAGGGTTTTTACATCTCCCTGTAATGATTACTTCAGTCTCAGAAGGTTTTCTCAGCAATGTCTGGACAATGGGCTCAACAGGCAACAACTCCAAATCCACACTTGGGTTTAGCTCATCAAGAATAACTGTTTTATACAAACCACTACCAATTGCAGCCCTGGCTATTTCCCAAGCACGCTCTGCTTCCACATAGTCAATAGGTTGTTGTTGTCCTCTCCAAACAATTGCATCCCTTCCTGATCGAAGATGATCGACCAAATGAGGGTAACTTTCACGAAGAGCTGCTATTGCAGCATCTTCGGTATATCCACTTCCCCCTTTTAACCATTGGAGAATAAGAACCCGATGACTCTTATCCTGACTAATGCCACGCCCAATAGCTTGTAAAGCTTTACCCAAAGCACTCGTAGACTTTCCTTTCCCCTCGCCGGTATATATCTCAATGCCTCCTATTGAATTTGCAAGAGTCAAGTTCTTTTGATCAATTTCTACTCGTCGATGTGCTCTCATTTCAGAATGCAAATCAGCAACTCTCACAAGAGATAGAGGAGCGGCACGTCCAGTAACAATAATTTCCATGCCATCAGGACGATTATTAAGAGTACGAATAACCTCTTCAACAGAAAGCAAGCCCAGATCTAATACAGGGTTCAATTCATCTAGTACAACGACTGAATAAAGTGCACTTGCGATAGCTCCTTTAGCAATGTCCCAGCCTCTTTGGGCTTCTAAAGCATCAAATTTGGTTGCTTCTTGAGCTGTAAAGAAATCAGCCCTACCAGTTCTTACTTGATCTATTAAATGG
This sequence comes from Prochlorococcus sp. AG-363-P15, assembly GCA_003278175.1. Classification (GTDB taxonomy): domain Bacteria; phylum Cyanobacteriota; class Cyanobacteriia; order PCC-6307; family Cyanobiaceae; genus AG-363-K07. The sequence continues at coordinate 15,853 of QCGF01000015.1, read as the reverse complement.
GGAAAGCCTTGCTGCAAAGCTTCTATGGCAGCATCTTCGTCATAAGCCCTACCAGGTCCCTTTAAAAATCTAAGTAAAAGGACACGAGTTCGTCGTTTTTCACATATACCTAAACCAATAGTTCGCAAGACCACTCCTAATGCAGCCTGACTTTTCCCCTTACCTTCACCGTCATAGATATGTAATTGCCCATGGTTCCGTTCCTGACTATCAGACGCAGTGACTATTCCAATACCTTTACCCCGTCCTCCACGAGATCGTTTTGATTCTTCAGGTTTTGAAGCCATTTACGAGCCTCTTAACATTTGGAGCTTAACGAGATAAACCAGGGAAGATAGTCTTCTAAAGAATTGCTGGAGAAGAATGTTTCATCAGCTTGAAGATTTACCCATTCCCCAGCAAAAGAAACTGGACTTATTGCGAGAAAATCTTAAGAGCTTCCAAAGAGTTTGCGTTGCTTATTCAGGAGGAGTGGACAGTTCTCTTGTCGCGGCAATTGCATACGAGCAACTTGGGGGGCAAGCACTAGCCATCACCGGAATCTCATCTGCAGTTGCACGCCATCTGCAAACTGAAGCACATCAACAAGCGCAGTGGATAGGAATACGTCACCAAGAATGCTTCACAAATGAAATCCAGGACCCTTCTTACAATCAAAATCCCAGAAATCGATGTTTTACATGTAAGCAAGAATTACATTTGCAGCTAAAAAAAATAATCCAATCAGCCCAAGACTGCCAGGTAGTTGATGGAGTCAATCATGATGATCTTAACGACTATAGACCTGGAATAGAAGCAGCACACCAAGCAGGAGTACGTTCACCTTTAGCTGAACTTGGAATTGACAAAGCTTCTGTTCGTGCAATATCTCGTGCGTTAGGTTTCCCATGGTGGAATAAGCCTGCCCAGCCATGTCTGGCTTCGCGCTTTCCATATGGTGAATCAATAAGCTCAAAGAAGCTCGAACAAGTAGAAAAGGCAGAGGATTTGCTCAGGGCTTATGGGTTTGAAGAAATAAGAGTAAGGACCCAAGACTATGCAGCAAAAATCGAATTACCCCCTCATCGAATTGAGGAGTTTATTATTAATGTAGGACGGGAAAAAATCGTCGATCAGTTTTTATCTCTTGGCTTTACTTCTGTCAGCATTGATCTTGAAGGGTTTGTCAGTGGGAAAATGAATAGAGTCACCTCCAAATAAGGAAAATTATCTACCCACGTATAGATGTTATCAAAAGTTATAGATCACCAAGAATTCACATCAATAGCTCATGACGTCTCAAGAGGATTAGGCTTTCTCAGTGCTGATGACAATGTCTCAGGAGTTTCACGTCGCAAGCGTTGTAAAGAAAACCTTCTTGCTGCCAGCTCAGTATAAAGAACCTGACAGGCTTTTTCTGGCATCGTATGATTTCCGCATGTAAACACATCAACTGCTGCATAACCATTTTCCGGCCAGGTGTGAATAGATATATGTGACTCAGCCAGAAGAGCTAAACCAGTTACTCCCTGAGGCTCAAATCGATGAGTAACTAAGTTCAGAAGAGTCGCCCCAGCAACTTTGGCCGCTGTTGTAATTGTAGTTCTAACAAATGCTTCATCATTAAGCTTGTACTCGTCACATTCATAAAGTTCAAGAATGCAATGCTTACCACCTAAATGGGATGAGCTAGAAATTTCTTCAACGTCTTCATCCCCCCATCCAGGGTTCGGATGCAAACAAGACAAAATCTGCTTCATTAGAAAATAAAAAACAACTGTTTACAATAGCGGACTTCTCATGATCCCCCCAATAATTCAGCTTCTACAACTTGAGAATTCCGCTGCCAAGCTCCTTCAAATGCATCTAGGTGAGTCGCACTGACAAGACACTGATGTGTTTCACCTACTGCATCAAGAAGAAGCAGCTGTCTTGTTGGATCTAATTCTGCAAGTACATCATCCAACAGCAATATTGGTGATTCCCCATAAAGCTCTCCCACTAATTCCAATTCAGCAAGCTTGAGAGCTAAAACCAATGTTCGCTGTTGCCCTGCTGAACCAAAGCGACGAGCATCAACCCCGTTCAGTAAAAAAGCAATCTCATCACGATGAGGTCCAACCTTACAGCGGCCCAACCTTTCCTCATTAGACCTCTGAGACAACAACTGCTTTTCAATCGATTTTCGCCAGGATTCTTCCTCTTCTTCACCTTCCAAAAAGCTTCCAGACAAATAAGAGAGCTGTAAATTCTCTTGACTATTACTTAATCTCTCTTGCCAAACAGCAGCAAAAGGTTCCAAATGACTTAAAGCACGCATGCGACGACGATGGATTCGTGTACTAACCAAAGCCATTTGCATATCAAAAGCATCCAATAAAGAATCACGTTCTTGAACAGACAGCTTGTGGGCATTCCTCCAAAACTGACTTCTTTGACGAAGCAACTTAGAAAAGCGGGTTATCAAGTCAGAATAAATTGGTTCTAATTGTTGAATCACGCGATCCAGCCAAGAGCGTCTAAGAGCTGGTTCACCACGAACCAAGGCAAGGTCAAGGGCACTAAATCCAACACACCGCAAAGGCCCTATCAAATCTAAGTGACGCGATAAAGGCTTTTGATTTCGATGCGCTTGTCTTCCACCTTTCCTCCTTAACTCCAATTGAAGTTGTTCAGAGTGATTGGCAGTGGCACGTAATAAAGCACGATTCTGATCCCAACTAATAAGGTCCTGATCATTGCTCGAACGATGTGAACGAAGACTGCCAAGTACTTCTACTGCTTCCAATAGATTGGATTTGCCAACACCATTGGGACCGATCACTAACAATCGTTTTTCGGTCAGCGCAAATTTAAGCCGACTATAATTACGGAATGAATGAAGCTCGAGCTGATGAAGCTGAATCTTTCCGAAGAGATCTTTAGCTAAGCTAATTGTAATGAGACTCCTAGAGAGTTGATCTAATACATCTGCACAAAGCAGATTATTGGGCATGTAGCTCAGTTGGATAGAGCATCAGATTCCGGTTCTGAGAGTCGGGGGTTCGAGTCCCTCCATGCTCGTATTTTGAGAAAAGCTTCTCAATTAACGAAGCCTAAACCCCATAGCACGAATACCGCCTGGATCAATCAAAAATCCATTTTCCTTCAATGCATCTATGGCCATGACAGGCGCTGATACAGATACACTGCAACCAGGCATTGTCCGTTTCAGTATTCCCAAGGAGCGATGCACCAAAACTGCTAACAATTGTCCTTGTTGACGTGATGGCTCAGCCACGAGATTCCAAAGATTTGCATTGAGGCCTTTATCACTGGTAACTCTTACAAACCCTGATAGTTTGCCACTTGATTCCTCAAAAATGCTTAGATGAAAAGAGCTCTTCTTCAATGCCAAGGCTAATTGCCTAGGTGGATGAGTTTCTTCATTACATTTAGCCAACAATCGATTCAATACAACAGGGGAAGGAGCCTTCTCAAGATCCAAGACAAAACCGGATGGAAGACTCGGAGATTGTTGACGAAAAAGGAACAAAACTCAACCAGTATTTCTCATGCCCGCTGCAATTCCATTAATTGTAAGCAACGCACCTCTCAGCAATTCGCTACGACTATAAGTACGGCCAATCTCACCTTCTTCTCCTAAAATCTCACTAATTGGAGGCTGACGATTTTGATCTCTCAATCGGCGTAATAAAGCTACTTGCAGAAAACCCAATGGAACAATTGTACGATTACGTAGATCTACTGAAAGCTGCAATGCTGGATCAGCACTAAGCAGCCTGCTATTACCGGTTATGCTCAAAATCAATTTCTTGGTCTGACTATACTCAGTGGCAATAGTGTCAAATATACGGTGAAAAGCATCCCGATTGTCTACACGCCCAAGACTAATCATATAGTGATGGGCCAGTTCTAAGTCTACTTTTGAAAGAGTCATTTCGACTTTTGAAATCAACATCCGAAAAAATGGCCAACGTTGATGAAGTCTCCTGAGCAACTCCAGTTGATCAGCATCACTTTCAAGTTCAGCAGCAAGAGCCGTGCCTACGCCAAACCAACTCGGCAAAAGGAAACGACTTTGTGTCCAACCAAAAACCCATGGAATTGCTCTAAGGCTGGCTAGATCCTTAGCTCCTGTCTTTCGCCGAGCAGGACGACTTGATATTTGCAACTTGCTAATTTCTTCAATAGGCGTGACCTCTTGAAAAAACGATACCAAGTCAGGATTATCGTGAACAAGTGCCCGATAATGTTCACGAGATCTAGCGGCCAATCGAGTCATCAACTGGTTCCAACTTGGAGTAGCATCTAACTGATTGGTAACCAAACTATTTTGAAGGACTGCAGTGGTAACAGTTTCAAGGTTATAAAGAGCTAGTTCAGGAAGACTGTACTTAGATGCCAAAACTTCACCTTGCTCAGTAATTTTGATGCGTCCTTGAAGAGTACCGCTTGGCTGAGCAAGTATTGCCTGATAAGCAGGGCCACCGCCTCTGCCGACAGAGCCGCCTCGGCCATGAAACAAACGCAAAGCTACTCCTTGGCTTTTTGCAAGGTCTTGCAATGCAACCTGTGCCTGATGAATCTCCCAATTACTAGATAAAAAACCTGAATCTTTGTTGCTATCGGAATACCCAAGCATTAACTCTTGAAGAGGCTGATGTTGCTCTCCCACACGAGGCAACAAGTCCCGATAAATACTGGACTTAAAAAGCTGCTCCATTACTTCTGGTGCTCGTTGAAGATCTTCAACGGTTTCAAATAAGGGAACAACTAACAAGTCAGCTGTTCCTGCAACAAGATCAACCAGTCCCGCTTCCTTTGCCAACAAAAGAACCTCAAGCAGGTCAGAGACCGTATGACTCATAGAGATCACATAAGTCCTGCAAATTCGACTACCAAATTCCTCCTGCAATCGATGCAACATCCTAAAAACAGAAACTGTTTCAGCTGTGCCATTTGACCAAGAAATTGCAGCAGGTATTAGAGGGCGACGTGTCTGTAGTTCCTGCAATAGCCATTGCACCCGTTCTTCTTCTTCCATATCGCCATAAGCTTTTGGTAGGTTTAAATATCGCGTCAACTCATCTAATGCATCACTATGACGAGTACTTTCCTGCCGAATATCAAGACTGGCCAATGAAAATCCAAAAATATGGACCTGTGTCAAAAGGGTGTCAATAAGTTCACAACTTAAGTCTGTACTGACCAAACTATTCCTAATAAGCTCAAGATCTCCACGAAATTCTTCGACTGATCCATAGTGCAGGTCATTAATTGGGTTACTACTTAATTCCTTAGACTGCACACCTTCAAGTGATGTCTTCCACCCTGCATCAGCAAGTTGTTGATTACGTTTTTGAGTGAGGCGTAGCCGCTCTATAGTATAGCTAAGCTTTAGTCGATAAGGCTCGAGCCTATAACGTGCAGCTCTTTCTTCATAGACTTCAGGGAATCTGAGCCTATCCATTTCAAGTGACTCCAACAAAGGAGTACTCACTTGACTCCACTGCATAGATATGCTCAATTGATCTCTTAAGTTACGTACCGCACTGATGTAGCGATCCAACATTAGTTGTCGCTGATAACAAGCCGTTCTCCAGGTAATTTCAGATGTAACCGAAGGGTTTCCATCCCGGTCTGAACCTACCCAAGAACCAAAGTTACAAAAGGCTTGCTTGGGTAACTGTACATCTGGATAACTGCTAGACAATGCCGAAGTTATACGTCTACGCAATTGAGGCATTGCATCAAACAGAACTTGTTGGAAATAATGAAGTGCATAATCAACTTCATCCAAGACTGTTGGCTTGAATTGATGTAATTCATCCGTGCGCCACCATAGTCGAATCTCCTCCTCTAACTGGAGTCTCAAGCTCTCATGATCTGGTCCAGTCCCAGCATAATCAGATTGCAGTTGCTGCAAAAGACTTGCAACCCGACGCTGCTTATGTCGAACAGTATGTCTTACGATCTCTGTGGGATGTGCTGTAAAAACAAGTCGGATATCCATCTCCTGAAGTAATGACTCAAGCTGAGCAGGAGGGACATTAAGTCGTCTAAGTCTCTGAAAAAGTTCTCTAAATGTTGCTGGAGCTGTCTGACTAGCCAGAGGGGGCGCAAATGGATCTAAAGACTCATCTTCAGAATTGTGTTCTTGGGAGCAATTCATACTTGCCAAGTAACTATCTTCTTCTATCCGCTGCTCAAGGATATTGACTAACTGAAAATATAGAGAAAAAGCTCGAGCAGCAGAAATCGCCTCTGCTAAGTCCATTTCTCGAATCAATAACACGATTGCATCGCTAGTAGTCTTCTGATCTTTTTCTTCAATATTGATTGGATCACTCAGTTTCTTCAAACGAAGTAAGCGTTCAGTCTGCGCAGGTGGACATTCACTCTTTAAAACTGTTTGCCAAAGATCTTCCACCAATTCAAGACGTTGCTGTAACAAACGACTTGCATCGTGATCGCTATGTCGTGCGTTAGAAAATTCAACCCCTGACAATGGTGCTGATGCTTGTTGCTTAGACGATCTTGGCGAATCAGATTTGGCTATCATCATCCCAAAATGGCCTCGGCCTTAATTGTGGCGTTTTCTTCAACTTCCATTTCAACAATACTGTTACGAACAACATCCTCAACAGATTCCCCCATCGAACATCTATTTAGCCATTTCATTGCCTGATTCCCCTGAACTAAAACCGATTGAATGGGTTCTAGTAAAGGAACCATATCAAGTTCATGTGCAAGAGGCATAACATCTTCAAGTAATTGGGAAATCCAATCCCGACAACTGATGGGTTTCCCGTCTCGCCAAGAAGACAAGGTTGCATCAAGACTATTTCGTGCTGCTGCACAATCATTCATATCACTTAAATCCTCTAACTCAACGCCTGAAAGACGACTTGCCTTAATTGGGTCAAGTTCATTGACATTCTCAAAAAGACTTAAAAGACGAAGTTCCAACAAGGCGGTGATCGCCAAAAGCAAACTGCAATCAGTAATACAATCACATATTCGTAACTCTAAACGATTTAACTCATGTGGACGATTAGGGCCATTTGGTCTCACCGAAGTCCAAAGGTGACGTTCATTCCACATAAGACCTGAAGAAAGGTGTTCTTTAACCCAATCGACATAATGAGAATGACTCAAAAAAAGAGGCACCTTTTTGGGTGTTAAAGGAAACTGCAACCATCTTTGAGAATGTGCTCCAGTGACGACTCCATCCAGGAAAGGAGAACTAGCACTCAAAGAAAGGAACAATGCCGCCTCACAACGCACTAAACGCAGCGCTGAAAACAATCTGGATAAATCCTCAATTCCAAAATTGATATGAATGCTCGTAGTAACTACCTTTGTCCCATAACTGGCTTCTATCAAGTCATGATATGGATTCAATGGATCAGACCGTTCAAACTTTTTACTGTCACCAAGGCTTAGGGTACTTCCAGGCAAAATAGTTAGCTCTTTAACAGACAGCCAATCACGCAATCTTCTTCTAGGGAGCAGAAGAGCCTGTTTAATCAATTGATATTGCCTAATCGGAGCTGTGATGTATTCGAGATTCCGATGGTCTGGCTCATTGACAAAACCTGGAAGATCTTTCGCTACAGCTGAAGAAACTCCCACATGCTTTCCACTTGGAAGCCCAGTAAAAAGTTCAACTTCAAACCCCTTTAATAAAAGCTCTTTTTTCATACTTTTGGGCTTCCTAAACATGCAAGAGCTGTAAGCATGCCCTTAGCTTTATTCAAGGTCTCTTGGTATTCCGCAGTTGGTACTGAATCTGCCACAACACCTGCTCCAGCCTGCACTTGCATCAACCATCCTCCTTGAGGATGCATACGCACCAACATAGTGCGAATAGTAATTGCAGTATTAAGAGCACCATTTAAATCTAATGATCCATATACACCCGAATAAGGTCCCCTAACTTGAGTTTCAAGCTCATGAATCAGCTGCATGGCCCTGATTTTTGGTGCGCCACTAACAGTCCCTGCAGGGAATGAGGCCATCAACAAGTCCAAAACATCCTTCCCGTCAGCAAGTAATCCATCCACCTCACTAACTATGTGCATCACGTGGGAATACTTCTCAATGACCATGAGCTCCTTAACAGAAACACTGCCTGGTCGACAAACACGACCTAGATCATTCCGCCCCAAGTCCACAAGCATGACATGCTCAGCTCTTTCCTTGGGGTCCGCCAAAAGATCTTCTGCAAGATCGATATCTTCCTGTTCTGTAAGCCCCCTAGGCCGAGTACCTGCAATAGGCCTGAGACTTGCTCTAATGCCATTAGGAGTTGGCTCAGCCTTAACCATAACCTCTGGGCTGGAGCCAATCAGCTGCCAATCTCCAAAATCAAAAAATGCCATATAAGGAGAAGGATTGACCATCCTCAAACTGCGATACAACTCAAACGGGTGGTGATGCACTCGGGTTTCCAGTTTCTGACTAAGTACAAGCTGAAAAACATCTCCAGCAGCAATGTGCTGTTTGGCCGTTTGAACTGCCTCCTGAAAATCAGACTTGCGAAAATTTCTTTTAGTTCGAGGGGTAGACGCAGCCTTTTCATGCCAACTCAACGGCTTAACAGCAGGAAGGGGCTCCTCCATTCGACTTTCAAGTTTCTGAATACGCTGAAGAGCCTGTTCAAATGCCTCCTCAGGATTTTGTTTGTTCGTTAAATCCCCATAAGCAACAGCAGTAATCAGACGTTTAACTTGATCAAAGATCAAAATACTATCCATCAACATCCATATCCCATCAGGTAAGTCTTGTTCCTTTCGTGAATGAACAGGAACTGTAGGTTCAATCCAATGAATCAATTCGTATCCCCACATTCCATAAAGTTGGCCAATTGAAGGCAATTCAGGTTCATTCAATGGTTTGTATGGAGCCAACCAATGCCTTAACCCTTGAAAGGGATTACCCCTGAACTCCTCAGTGCTTCCATCACGCCATTGACGTACTAATAAATCTCCTTTGGCTTTTGCAGTCCAAAGAGGATCAGTAGCCACAACACTCCATCTCCCAATGGTTTCTCCCCCCTCAACAGATTCAAGTAAGACACCAGGAGGATTGCCATTCCCAACCTTTAACCAAGTGGTTAGAGGAGTTTCTAGATCTGCGGACCAACTATGAACCACAGGTATGAAATTGGCTCCTCTAGAGGCTGCTTTTAGAAAAGAGTCACGATCAGAGCTGTGCATGAATTGATCATCGCAGCTCTAGACGTAATTGGAATGAAGTGTGGAAGTTATCAAAAATTTGATCAGTTTTATTCGAAAGTTTGCCTACCAGTGAACTTAACGCTTGCTGGATTTGGATTTTCACCAATACGACGTGGATTGTGACCCACCATCGGGCGTCCTTCATTGACCTTTTCAGGGAAGACACCATCTTTCGGATGCAGGAACTCAGTATCTCCACCAGGGAAAATGCGATAGATCTTGTAATCATCAATTCTTGGCTTAAAGCCTCTAAATTGAGTTCCAAGAGCTAAGCACTGCTCTTTACGAGCAAAATACATTAGATTCTCGCCCTCATTCATCATTGCTGCCCCGCCTGTAGGCAACTCGAAAGCCTGTGCCTTGGTACTTGACCAAGTGATTGCATACTTCTCTTCAGTTTCTGCGGAATTAAGCAGGCCACCAGTGCTGCCAATACTTTGAGGGAGAGTGCCTTTAAGAGCTTCTGTCATAGCTGTACTAGAGAATCAACAAGCCTTTGTTATGTGAAAAGTAGCACCGCAATTTGTGCTGTATGCCACTAATGAAGGTCAACCTTCACACCCGTCAACAATATTAACCTCTGATTTTCATAGTTTTACGTCCGCTCTTGGAAAAAAAATGATCAATCCAGCATCACCTCGCCTTGTCAGCCGACCCCCCAAACTCGCTAACAATCGTTGCGTAGCAGCCTGAGTCAGCTGCAGACTTCCTGTTGTTGGATTCCAACTTAGTACCGTTCCCAAGTCGGCATTCGGTTCATCTCGTGAATTTTCAGAATTTTGAGAGTTTGGCGTCTGGCTGAGAATTTTTAGCTTGAGACGCTGACCTGCAGGTCGAAGTTCTAATAAAAGTGTTCCGCCTGTTTGCAATCCTCTCGAACTTCTATCAATCAATCCTCCCAGCATTAGTTCCAATCTCTTGGGATCACTAAGAACATCAGGCAAATCTGGCGATATATCAAGGTAAAGCTTTATTCCTCTACGTTCTAGATGCTGACTCCATACTGGATGCAGAATCTCAAGCATATTGCCCAAGTCAGTGCTAGCAAGCCGAGACTCGCCAGGCTTCTGCCGCTGTAATTCAGCAGCGTTAAAGATCAACCCAAATCTATCAATTTGTTCAGTGCATTCTGAATCAATTTGATTGAGCCGACTAATAATTAGATCTGGAAGGTCTTTGCGTCTCAGTAAAGAACGAATCAATGTACGAATAGTTGCAAGTGGCGTACGAACTTCATGCGTTAGAGCTTCCAAAAGAGTCAGCTCGTTAGTAGTTTCAGCCTCTTTTTTATTGCTACTTGGTGAATTCGGGAGGGTTTGCAGAGTCAAGCTAGGGGCAATGTCTGCCAACCGAGCTGAAAGGAGAGGCCAAAAAACTTGATTCACTGAATCATTACTTCTCAGATCTCCCAGATCTGCCAAGGCATTACGAAGGTTACAAGCCTGACCAGGGTCCTCATCACTTAATCTCAAATCAAGCAACCTCAATAGATCTCGAAAGGTTTCTTGATCACTGCGCATCAACAAATTCCTCTTCCCTGGAGCCCCCTGCAATGCAAGAGCTACCTGCACGGTAGGAGTGATGATCATTAAAAAAGGATCATGACCATCATCATCTCTAAGAGGAAAACGGTTATATCTCTCAAAGCCCGATTGACTGGATTCATCTATTGATCTAACTCGACTTGGAGGGAGCAAACCAGCATATGAATAGTTAAGTGTTTCCAATGCTTCTGGAGCCCAGATCCATCCCTTCAATCGATCAAGCAATCTTGGCTCATAAAGAGCAGGAAGCGGCGAAGCAAGCCATATGCCCTTATCCACGTCCATTGGGCCCAGGATGTCATCCTGCAAAGTATCCAAAGCACCCCACCACATTCTTCGAACAGTGGCTTCATCCGCCTTCCCAATTGGGACAGCTTGAGCCATTCGTTCATGAATAGCATTAAGAGGAATATTTGAACTCACCAGTTTCTACTTGCCGAATACCCACGTCGGGCTACTGAAATACAAAGCCCTAGTCCCAAAAAATTCGCCAACAAAGCACTACGTCCATAACTCATAAATGGCAATGGAATTCCGGTTACAGGTCCAAGACCAATAGTCATAAAGATATTCACCACCACCTGAAAAACCAACATTGCCAAGATCCCAACCACAACCAATGACTCGAAATCAGTGCGTGCTTGTCTAGCTACTTTTAAAAGTCGCACCATTAAAAAGAAAAAACCACAAACAACAATCGTGGTTCCTAGAAAACCAGTTTCCTCTCCCAATGCACTGAAAATAAAGTCTGTGTGTTGTTCAGGAATAAACCTCAACTTAGTAAGCTCTCCTTGAAGCAAGCCAGTTCCCAAAAGCCCACCCGACCCAATACCAACAGTGCTTTGCAGCAGATGATAGCCACCACCCAAAGGGTCTTGAGCAGGGTCAAGGAATAACACCAAGCGATCCCTTTGATAATCCTTTAAACCATTGAGCCACAACCAAGGTGTAATCCAAGCAATCAAAGACTGAACAGCCATAGTGAGTCCTGCAGCAAGATTGCGTTGCGGCAAAGATCTATAAGCCAAAAATCCCATGAAAGGAATCCAAAGGAAAAGCGATAAGGGAACCATTCCAGACAAAACAGCCGTAAATATTGCAAAAAGGACCAAGCAAACCCACTCCAAAGGTATTCCTGACCAATAAAGCATTGTGATCAGAATCGCACCAAAAACCAATGAAGTGCCTAAATCTGGCTGAATAAATACCAACAACCAAGGCAAAATAATCACACTTAATGGTCTAAGCAAGTTAATCGGTTTTTTCATTTGAGATCCATCAAGTACTGCCGCCAAAGAAATAATCACGATCAATTTTGCGAACTCAGATGGTTGAATATTTAACCCAGCAATGCTTAGCCACCGCTGTGCCCCCAAAGCTGATGTACCAATCAGACGAACAGCCGCCAAACTCGCAACTATTAATCCATATAAAGGGATTAAAAAAGGGCGAATTCTTTCAATCTGAACTTGTGCCAAACAACTACCAAGAAATATTCCTAAAGCTGCAATAATTAAATGTTGATACCAATCAGCATAAGCAATATACCGTTGTGTACTTGCTATCAAAACACTAGATAAAACAACTAAGAATATAGGAACACCCCAAAGAATCCACTCAATTCGACTCCAAGTTTTTCTTAGGCGACTAGTTCGACGCAGTTTTTTTTCCCTGCTTCTTAAGCCCAAAGCTGAAGGCATAGTCAAGTAATTTTAGATGTATTTTGTAGAACGATATTGGCCAAAACTCGAAAAGCTTCCGCACTTAAAGACTGAGGTCTACTTTGGACTATTGGCTTGCCTTCATTCCCTGCTTCCTGAAGAGGCATCTCCATTGGAACCTTCGCCAACAAAGGAACATCATTTTCATCTGCCAGCTGTTGTCCACCTCCTGAGCCAAACAAAGGGTAACTTTTTCCTGGTAAATCAGGTGGTACAAATGCAGTCATGTTTTCAACTACACCAAGAACTGGCACATTCATTTGCTTAAACATTTCCAGTCCTCTTCGAGCATCCTGTAGTGAAACTTTCTGAGGTGTAGTAACTATGACAACTCCAGCCATTGGGACAGCTTGCGCAAGAGAAAGCTGTGCATCCCCAGTCCCTGGAGGCAAATCCACAACCAACACATCCCGTTCTCCCCATCGTGCTTGATAAAGAAATTGTCGAATAATTCCATTAAGCATGGGACCACGCCAAATAACTGGTTGATTGTCTCCAATAAGTAATCCCATTGAAACCATCGCAACACCACAAGTTTCTATGGGGATTATTTGTTGATCTGCACCACTCCCTATCACTTCAGGAGTACAATCCTCAACACCAAGCATTATGGGAATATTCGGACCATATATATCTGCATCCAGCAAACCAACCTTGAGCCCCTGTTGAGCAAGTGCACAAGCCAGGTTTACAGCAACCGTACTTTTTCCAACACCTCCTTTTCCACTGCTTACAGCTATAACCTTTAGGACTCCAGGAATTGCCTGCAATTGCGGCATGGATCCATGTCCAGCCTGACCAATAGGCGCCTGATCAGAAGAATTTCCAATTTCAATCTGAACTTCACTAATTTCATTTATCTCTTGAAGAGAACCCCTTATCTCTTGTGCCAAACGATCTCTTTGGCTCTGCGCAAAACCAGGCAAATTTAATCGGACAATTGCCTTAGGAGGATTCACTCGGATCTGGTCCAACCATCCAAGCTCAACAACTGAGCGACCACTCCCTGAATCTTTAACCTTCTGAAGAGCTATACGCGCCTGTTCGGCAGTTGCCATACCTTCCCTATTTAAAACATGAATCCTAAGAGTGGAAGCTTATGAATTACTCTAAATTAGATGAAAAATTCTTGCCTTTTAGCGTTTAACTAAAAAGTCAAAAGGATTTAATTTAAAAATCTCAATGTTGAGTTCACTCAAAAATCTTTTCAAAAGTTCCTCCTCGGATAGTGATAATTCACAACCCAAGCCACCATCAAATCAGACAAGTCACGCAACTCCACCTCCTGATTCAAGAACTAAAGCTAGAGAGCTTGTATTAGGTCTTCAAGATGAGATTTGCAAAGGGTTAGAAGTCCTTGATGCAGAAGGCAAATTCCAAGAGGAATCTTGGAAGAGACCTGAAGGTGGGGGTGGCAGATCAAGAGTAATGCGTGAAGGAAGAATTTTTGAACAAGCTGGAGTTAATTTTTCCGAAGTTGAAGGTAATGAATTACCACCATCAATACTGAACCAAAGGCCAGAAGCAAAAGGACACAAATGGTTTGCCACTGGAACATCCATGGTGCTCCATCCCCGCAACCCTTATATACCAACCGTTCATCTCAACTATCGTTACTTCGAAGCAGGACCGGTTTGGTGGTTTGGCGGAGGTGCCGACCTTACTCCTTTCTATCCATATTTAGAAGATGCAAGGCATTTTCATAGAGTTCATAAACAAGCCTGTGATTCAGTCAGTCCAGAGCTTCACAAAGTCTTCAAGCCTTGGTGTGACGAATACTTTTTCTTAAAGCATCGCGGAGAAACTCGTGGAATAGGCGGCATCTTCTATGACTACCAAGATGGTTCAGGCATCCTTTACAAAGGACAAAACCCTAAAGGAATTGCGGCAACTGTCTCCAACGAAATTGGATCCTGTCCCAAAACATGGGATCAACTTTTTGCATTAGCCAAGTCATGTGGGCAAGCTTTTTTGCCTGCTTATATGCCAATTGTTGAAAAAAGACAAAACCAACCATATGGCGAGCGCGAAAGACAATTTCAACTTTATCGACGAGGACGTTATGTCGAATTCAATCTTGTTTGGGATCGAGGAACAATTTTCGGATTACAGACAAATGGTCGAACTGAATCAATTTTGATGTCATTGCCTCCAATGGCACGTTGGGAATATGGCTACTCAGCACTTCCTGATTCCAGAGAAGCTCTCCTCACAAACCTGTTTACAAAACCACAAGACTGGTTTAATGATGAGACACTGGATGATCAATGTCGACCTTTCCAGGCGATTGATTAAAAGTTTTGTCTTCTCCAATGCCTAGCACTAAAGACTGAACAACTCTCATAGCTATTTCTGCAATAACATTCTCCCGGGAACTTAAATCACGTAGACCATTTTCTAGTTTCCCCTCTAGTTTGCCTATCTCTAGGATTCTTATACCTCGCTTAGGTGCCCCCAAACCCCCTCGGAAAAAGATTGGATAGCGACCAAAGCTTTCAGCCAAACTCTCATCAACAGAATTAAGCTTACGAGAAATTGCAGGAATCAAGCCCGAACCAAATCCATATTGTCCATATGAATCGAAATGAATTTCCAAGGCATAACCTCCTTGCAGTGCATGTTTAGCGCCAACTGACCAATTAGTGCTTGGATGATTACCATCAACAATGTTGCGAAGAGGAGGATCATAAAAAGTGATGTTTAATCCTCTTTCACGACCCATTTGAACAATGGCTCTAGCTATCAATAGATTCCAATACAGCTCATCACTCATTGATGGATCCATAGGCATCTGCCCTTTCAGAGCAACAGCTTCTCCAACCGTTCCTGCCCCAGCAATTCCTTGGGAATCAGCATGCCCAGCCATTATCAAAAATGGCATCGATGACGGCACATTAATTCGCCCAACCCATTGACTACTCATCTGCACCCTTGGGCCTAATAATGGATCTTCTTTGCCTAAAGATAAATTTTCTGCAAGCATATCTATAGCAGAAAGACCCAATAAACCAACTGCACCTAGACAAACCAAATAAAAACCTCTAAAAATCCCAAAAGTCCACCTCATTGCTTAAATCGGAGACGAAAGGAGCGAGCCATCACTTGCCAACTGCAGGCTATGAGCAAGCTCTAATTCCATAGCAATCAATTCATCCCGATGGGCTCTGATCCGCAAGATACTGCGTTCAGTGTCATTAGAACTAACTAGCCTCAGCTCTAACGATTCAATTCGAGCGGCTCTACGTCGATACACAAAACCCGCTGCAGGGCCACCAACCAAGACCAGCAAAAATGGCCACCTTTGTACAGAACACAGAACTAACTTCAATACCTAAACCATGCGCCAGTGCTGCCACATCAAAAC
>QCGF01000014.1 GCA_003278175.1 Prochlorococcus sp. AG-363-P15 | reverse complement strand
CAAAGGCCAGGTCCCTTGATACCACTGCCATATGCTGAGAGCTGCCAACAGATACCCACCAAGAAATAACCCCACAGTCAGATTCCATCGACTAGGTGGGTCCAAATACTGCTGAATGACCTTTTGCCAATGAGCAGTTGAATACAATTTTTGGGACACTTCAGTTGGATGAGGTGTCGTTATTGCCTGGTTCATTGCTCTGGAATTATCGCAAAGCGCGAACTCGAAACTCAGTGAAGAAATTGATGCCCACCGGGGGACTTGAACCCCCACGACCTAGGTCACTGGTACCTAAAACCAGCGCGTCTACCAATTCCGCCAGATGGGCTCCAGCATGAACTCTAATCATATGTACAAAATGGAGGGGCCTTTACGCAAATCATGCTGACTATTTTTATTGGTGATTTAACGCTGTTACTTGGGTTTGCTGTGTTGCTCCTCCCAATAGTTGTAACAGAACTAAGTCGTCCTCGTGACGCATTTTCGGGAGCGGCTGGACTTCTTTTGGGGCTTTCACTTGTTACTAATAATGATCGATTGAATGGCGGTTTAATGTTTGTGGTGGTTTTGGGGACTTTTTTAATAGGGAGGCTTGGATATGAAGTCGCACAAAGTAGATGGAATCAACTTGATGACCAAGAAAAGAAACGATTGGGGTCTATGGAGCGCTGGAATACATCTTTCAAGCAGTTTTCGGCAACCATTGCAAAGTTAGGAAGGATTCCCACAGGTTTTAGTAAATTTGCCTTGCAAACTTCCAATTCAACAAAACGTCAAAAGAAGTGGGTCCGTCCAGAAAAAAACCAACAGCAGCAGTCATCTGAAGAAGTTGAAACTAATTTCAAAGAGCAACTAGAGCCCTCAAATGGCGACTTACAAGAACAGCCCCAAGAGACATTAGAAGGACATCTTCCCCCTAAGGATTCATAATCGCTTTACTGAAGCTTGATTGTGACTAAGGAGAAGCCCAAAAAGGTTAATGGAAACTCTTCCTATAAAGAGACCCTGAACCTTCTGCAGACTAACTTTGGCATGCGTGCTAATTCGGCTCAAAGAGAGCCTGAGCTCCAAAGTTTTTGGAAGAAGAGAGGCATTGATTTGCAACTTGGTTTGACCAATCAAGGCCCTTCATTCACCTTGCATGATGGCCCTCCATATGCGAATGGAGCATTGCATATGGGGCATGCATTAAACAAAGTTTTGAAGGACATAATTAATAAGTATCAGATCATGCGCGGTCGAAAGGTGCGTTTTGTACCTGGATGGGATTGTCATGGGTTACCAATTGAATTGAAAGTTTTACAGACACTCAAAAAGGAAGATAGAGAGCAATTGACTCCACTAAAGCTGCGCAAGAAAGCTGCTGAATATGCACTTAAACAGGTTGCCATTCAAAAGGATGGGTTCCGTCGATGGGGTGTTTGGGCGGACTGGGAGAACCCTTACCTAACTCTTCAGAAAGCTTATGAGGCTTCTCAGATCAATGTATTTGGTCAAATGGCCTTGAAAGGATATATCTATAGGGGCCTCAAGCCAGTTCATTGGAGTCCTAGCTCAAGAACGGCTTTAGCAGAAGCCGAGCTGGAATATCCTGATGGGCATACGAGTACAAGTATTTATGTTGCTTTCTCCGCCAGTTGCTTGCCAGATGACCTGAGGCAAATACTTTCCAAACAAGGGCTGGAATTGCCAAATAGTGAATCTGAGTTGCAAAAGATTCTGAAAATTGCAGTATGGACGACAACACCATGGACACTTCCTGCGAATTTGGCGATATCAGTGAATCCACGTCTTGAATATGTGTTTGCTTTTGATGAAAATAACCATCTAATTGTTTTAGCTTCTGAACTTTTGCAAAGCATCAGTGAAAAACTTGGATTAACTTTAAATGTCAGTGCAAAAGTTAAAGGTGAATTTTTAGAAGGGATTTTATATAGACATCCGTTGATGAATCGAACAAGCCCAGTGGTTTTAGGCGGTGACTATATAACGACTGAATCTGGCACAGGATTAGTGCATACAGCTCCAGGTCATGGAGTTGATGATTTTAATACTGGAACCAAGTATAATCTTCCAATACTTTGCCCTGTAGATGAAAGAGGAATATTTACTTCAGAAGCAGGGCAATTTGAAGGATTAAATGTACTTAAGAATGCAAATGTAGCTATAATTGAATCCCTAGAGAGAACAAATTCTCTACTCAAGAAAGAGACCTATTCACATCGCTATCCCTATGATTGGCGTACTAAAAAGCCAACTATATTTAGGGCAACTGAGCAATGGTTTGCTTCTGTCGAAGGTTTTCGTAAAGAGGCATTAGTTGCAATTAATAAGATTAAATGGGTACCCAAATCTGGACGCAATCGACTGGAAGCAATGGTTCGAGAACGTGGAGATTGGTGTATTTCAAGACAGCGAACATGGGGTGTTCCTATTCCTGTATTTTATGAAAAAGGCGGTGATGAAGTCCTTTTAAATGTTGAGACAATTGATCATATTGAGTCTCTAATTGCAGAATATGGCTCTGATATTTGGTGGGAAAAAGATGAGTCAGAACTTTTACCACCTTCTTATTCTAATCAATCACATCGCTGGAGAAAAGGAACAGATACTATGGATGTTTGGTTTGACTCTGGATCAAGCTGGTCAGCGGTAACTAAAAGCAAAAGTGATTTAAATTACCCTGCTGATCTTTATCTTGAAGGGTCTGATCAGCATCGCGGATGGTTTCAATCCTCTTTACTTACTTCTGTAGCTGTCAATCAACAGCCTCCTTATCGATCTGTAATTACTCACGGCTTTGCTTTGGATGAGAATGGTCGCAAAATGAGTAAATCTTTAGGAAATATTGTTGACCCTGATTTAATTATTAGTGGTGGACAGAATAAGAAGCAGCAGCCTGCCTTTGGTGCGGATGTATTAAGACTTTGGGTTAGCTCTGTTGATTACTCAGTAGACGTTCCAATTGGGCCAAATATTTTGAGCCAGCTGTCAGACGTATATCGTAAGGTGAGAAATACAGCCAGGTATTTGTTGGGAAATCTTCATGATTTTGACCCTGGTAAACATAGTATTGCAATAAAGGATCTACCACTTCTGGATAGATGGATGCTGCACCGAACTTCTGAAGTGATAGATGAAATAACTTTGGCCTTTGAAAGCTACGATTTTTCTAGGTTTTTTCAACTTCTACAGAGTTTTTGTGTGGTAGATCTATCTAATTTTTATTTAGATATTGCGAAGGATCGACTTTATGTGAGTGCGCCTTTTGATAGTCGAAGGAGAACTTGCCAAACAGTTTTAGCACATGTAGTTGAGCATTTGGCTTGTGCAATTGCACCAGTTCTATGTCATATGGCTGAAGATATTTGGCAAAACTTGCCTTATAAAGTCAATGAAGAGTCAGTATTTAAGAGGGGATGGCCTGAAATACCTGGAAATTGGCGAGAACCTTCTCTAATTGAACCAATTAATCAATTAAGGGATTTGAGGAGTTCTATT
Organism: Prochlorococcus sp. AG-363-P15; assembly: GCA_003278175.1. Classification (GTDB taxonomy): domain Bacteria; phylum Cyanobacteriota; class Cyanobacteriia; order PCC-6307; family Cyanobiaceae; genus AG-363-K07. Next base: position 27,938 of record QCGF01000014.1, on the reverse strand, counting down.
AACCGTGTCTTAGAAGATTGCAGAACTAATCATGACCTTGGAGCAGGACTGCAGGCTGCTGTTCGTTTTGAATCAAGCGATGACTCTATTGATCAAGCTCTTGATTGGTTGAATGATGCAGGTGACCCTGAAGTTGATTGCTTGCGTGATTGGTTATTAGTTTCACAATTGCAGTTGGGAGGAGAACCTTGGGCTGAGGTTTTAGTTAGTCAAGAGACAGAAATTGGACTGATAGAAGTTTCAAGAGCTCGTGGAATTAAGTGTGAGCGTTGTTGGCATTATGAATTAGATGTAGGAAAGGATCCTAAAAAGAAAGATTTATGTGGACGCTGCATAGGAGTTCTACAACGTTTGAATGCACAATGATTTAATTAGTAATTGAAGATAATAGAAGAAGTTTCTTTGAAGAATATTATTTTTGAATGTGATTAGAACTCACCTGCAACTCTTCCGTGTCTTGGTAAACGCACTAAAAGCCATTGCAATATGCCAATAACATAGATGAGGAGGGTGACATAGCCAATAAAAGCAGCCAAAGGCTCGTTCCAAGTGCCGCCAAATAGAAATGCGAATATCTTTTCAGTAGTTTGATGAAGGAATTTAGGGGCTTCTATCCAAGCAATACAGTTATTTCCTTGAGTTGCTGTTACACAGGAAAGGCTCTGAAAGGAGAGAGCAGAAAATGTCAATCCGAAGCTACTTAATGCCCATCTCCAAAGCCTGACAGTAAAAGGTAATGGACGCCAAGGTGGGAGATCTGCAAGTTCTTCATTTAGATCTACCCAAAACCATATTGAAGAAACCATTAAAACCGGAGTCATAAAAAATGTGATATATCCAATAGGTCGTTCGTTGGTTAGTAGGAGCATGCTGATGCCCATTAGGCTGGCAATTTTCCAGTAGATCGTTAGCAATCTCACCATTGAGGCTTCTTTTCGTATGTATGCCCAAATGAGGATGACTAAAGGAAGGCCAACAGCAAATATCGCAGCAAGGCGATAGGTAAGCCAAACAAGAATGCGGTATGAAAGTTCTGGCACGGAATGGCTTCGTAAGAGGCCATTATCTATCCCATGCTGTTTTTTACAATACTTTTGCTGAATTGGTTAGACATAACCTAACGTCTATATGACTGAGCTTTTTCAAGTGAGGCAGCATGTCAACCCACTGAGTCGCTTTTTTCAGCTGCCATTAGTACTTCCGTCGCCAGATGAATTGTTTGAGAATTCTAAATTGCCAATACATTTGGATATTGGGTGCGCCAGAGGAAGGTTTTTATTGAATATGGCCACTTTGGAAACTGAGAGAAACTATTTGGGAGTAGAAATTCGTAAGCCATTAGTTATTGCAGCTGAGAAAGAGAGAAAGGAATTAGGTTTAACTAATTTGAAATTCTTATTTTGCAATGCGAATGTAAGTTTAGATAACTGGCTATCTAATTTATCAATTGACCTGCTAGAAAGTGCGTCTATTCAATTTCCTGACCCATGGTTTAAGAGGCGTCATCAGAAAAGAAGAATCTTGCAGCCATCTTTATTGATCTCGCTCGCACAAGCCTTGAATCCTAATTGCAAATTTTTTATTCAAAGTGATCTGATAGATGTTATAGAGCCAATGATTTATTTGATTGAAAAGAGCTCTTGCTTTAATCGTTGTGCAGGTTTGAATGGTTTTTGGTTGGATCAGAGTCCATTTGCAATACCTACAGAAAGAGAAACCTATGCTTTGATTAATAATTTGCCAGTTCATAGAGCTTTATATGTTCGCAATGACAACCCTGTTCCCAAAATAGAATCTTTAGTAAGATAATATCAATTATTGATTAGAATTACTCCTTAAAATCTCTATTAGTAGATCTTGAATTTAATAGCTATCTTCAAAATATAAAGCCATTTGCTTCTTCTCACTCTTGAAGATATTTTTTTATTATCCTGACCAATTCTGATGCCCATAAATCTACATCTGCTTGTTCTTCTGCTTCGACCATCACTCGAAGAACTGGTTCAGTCCCACTTGCTCTTAAAAGAATTCTTCCATTTTTACCCATTGAAGCATGTGCCTTTGATAAAGCTTTGTGGATAGATTCGCAATCTTGCCATCTTTTCAGATTTGAGGTCTTTGGGATGGAAATATTTACTAATTTTTGAGGGAATGCTGTGAAACTTTCCTCTCTCCATTCCTCAAGCTTGAGATTCTTGCTATGGCAAATTGTCGACATTTGAAGTGCAGTAAGTAGGCCATCTCCAGACATTCCATGTGCTTCTGAAAGAATATGGCCTGATTGTTCACCTCCTAAGGCTGCACCTTTCTCAATCATTTCTGCATATATATTTTGATCTCCTACTGGGGTTCGCTCGAGTAATCCGCCTCTGTCCTTCCATGATTTCTCAAACCCAAGGTTAGACATGACTGTTGCTATTAACCTGTTTTGAGGGAGCTCATTTCGATCTTGAAGAGTTTTTCCCCAAAGGTAAAGCACATGGTCGCCATCAATTATTCGCCCCTTGCCATCAACAGCAAGCATGCGATCAGCATCTCCATCGAAGGCGAAACCCATTTCGGCTTTGTTATTAAGTACTGCCTCTCTTAGATGTTCTAAATGAGTTGACCCACAACCAACGTTAATTTGATTGCCATTTGGTTTGCTATTGAGCAAAGTTAGCTCAGCACCTAGGGATTGAAATAACTTTGCTCCGCATGCAGTTGCTGACCCCCAGCAAAGGTCAAGCACGATTGGCACGCCATCAAGGGTTTTACCTGTGACAGATTCAAGAAGCCAATTTTCATAGCCTCTTAATAATTCATGGCGCTGGTAAGCCTTCCCAAAACTAGTTAAGCCTGGTATGAGTTTTTTCTGAGATGACTCGTTATTAAGACTCTCTTCGATAAGACGTTGTTTGCTCGAATCAATTTTCACTCCATTTTGGTCAAATATTTTGACTCCATTGTCTTCAGGTGGATTATGACTGGCTGAAACCATTAGCCCACCAGCGGTTTTGAATTTTTTGATTAAATATGAAACAGTTGGAGTAGGACATAGACCTATTAACCAAACATCCCTTCCTGCAGCTGTTAACCCTGCAGTTAAAGCTGCCGTGAGCATGTCGCCGCTTTGGCGAGAATCTTGCCCTATTAATACTGGCCCTTCTTTTGGCAAGACATGGCTGGACCAATAGCCCAATTGGAGTGTCAATGCGGGTGTTAAGGCAGTGCCAACTTTCCCTCGGATCCCGTCAGTTCCAAAAACGGCAATATTATTGTTGTTATTAGTTGAGCTAACTGTATGCATTGCATTGTTGCTCATATGGGAAGAGAGAATTAAAAGCTAAATTTCAGGAGACATTAGCGAAAAAAGGACATATATGAATTTCTGGGACTTTCAAGTTAAGGAAAATCCTTAATCATTATAAATCGATCTTGAGACTAGTTTCACAGCTGTTAAGGGCATAAGCTTCTAAGTTTCAGTGAAACTATTTTTTAAGATCTTTTTGATACCAATTTAGTTATTATTTCACTTATACCTATCTCCTCCAAATATCACTGTTTATGAGTTCTAGTTTGAGCAAACCATTGATAGGGAAGGCGGAAAGAGCTTTTTTGCTTTTGGCTGCGATTGCTTTGGCGATTTTGTTGTTCTTTCTTAGGGGAATGGTTGATTCTAAGGCTCCTCTCGATCAGCTTGCACGAAAATCAATTGATCCAGATTTTGCCATTGCAAATGGTCGGCCAACTGTTTTGGAGTTCTATGCTGACTGGTGTGAGGCTTGTAGAGAAATGGCACCAAAGATGTTGGCTATTGAGAATCAAATTGGCAATAAACTAGATATAGTCCTCTTAAACGTAGATAATATGCAATGGCAAGACCTTATAGAGAAGTATGAAGTCTATGGAATCCCTCAGTTAGATTTTTTTGATGCAAATGGTCAGGAGTTAGGGACTTCTATCGGAGCCAAAAATCTAGAGCAACTTAATCAACTAATAGATGCAACCTTGAATAATAAAAAAATATCTTCGGATATTGATCTAGGGAAAACTAGTGCGTTGAAGACTGGTCTGAATAAAAATTATCAGATTGATTCAGAGGAAATTAATATCAGCCCTAGAAGCCATGGTTGAAGTTTCTACCATTCAAGAGCCTTTGCTACGGTTGGAAATTGAGAACAGAAAATAATTTTGCACTCTTTTGCAATATTCATATGTTCTTTTTGTGTCCCATGACCAGAGCGAAGCTTTATATAGTGTATCCAGGAACGACATGATCCAGTCATATATATTCGTGTCGGGGTGGCAATTGGTAAGACAAAACGAGCACACTCTTTTGCAACCCCAGACTCAATCATCTCTTCATATAACTTCAAAGATTCTTCGAACTGTACTCTTATCCTTGACTCAAACTTTTTGGTAATTTCAACAGATAGATCTGAAAAAGAATTTTGTCGATTTTTATTATCTTGTCGACGCAATTCAGGAATTGGAATATTTCCAAGTTGCGTGCTATTTGCATACCTTTGTGAGAACTCCTGGAAAGTAAAAGATCTATGTCGAAGAATTTGAGCAGCTATTCCTCTATTGGTTTCGATTTGCAATGTCATATAGGCCTGTTCAAATACGCTCCAATGTTCATTCTTTATGCAGTATTGAATTAATTTCGAGAAATCTTGATTGTCCTGATTCCTAGGGTTGCTTACTCTTGCAACATATGCCATTGTTTTTTCTGCATCTGGAGTCGCAGCAACAAGTTCTACAACATTCATGATTAAATCTTGGCGAGAGTAACTCGTTCAGGTTGATGTTGGTATTTTCCACTGCGATCGCTATAGGTTGTATCACATGGATCACCTTCAAAAAAGAGCAACTGACAGATACCTTCGTTGGCATAGATACGACAATCAGCCCCTGAACTATTGCTAAATTCCAATGTGAGATGGCCTTCCCAGCTTGCCTCTGCTGGGGTTGTATTTACTATTATCCCAAGTCTGGCATATGTGCTTTTCCCAAGACAAATTACGGTGATATTGGGTGGAACTTTCATTTTCTCTAGTGCGACACCTAACCCATACGAATGTGCTGGGAGAATGAAGTAGTCACCATCCTCATCTGTGTGCAAAGGTGTTGCTTCTAGGTTCGCAGGATTAAATCTTTTGGGATTCATAATTGTTCCTGGAACGTGGCGAAAAATCAGAAACTCTTTTTTGGAAAGTCTCAGATCATATCCATATGAAGAGCAGCCGAAGCTCAAAACAGGATTCTTTTTTGACTCAGGTTCAAGATGACGTATCAACCCATCCTGAAAGGGGTCAAGCATTCCTGCTTTTGCTTGTTCTGTAATCCAACGATCGTTTTTAAGCATTTAGTGGCCAGAACGTAATTCTGTGACTTGGTCAGCCATTTCCATTACTCGGGATGGAATGGAAGGTCCAGTAAGGATGACATCCATTGCACTTGGACGTCGCTCAAGGGTATTGATTAAATCACTTTCATTGAGGTAGCCAAGGTAAATAGCTAGGCCAACTTCGTCTAAAACTAGTTGGTCGAGATTTCCTAAAAGTATGCGCTCTTTGCATGCTTCCCAGATTTCTTTAACAGCTTTCAATGTGCTGATTTCATTTTCATTGGAAGATTCCTTTTCCAACTTCTCTGTAAGACATGAGGAGATGGATGGACGAAGCCATTCCAGCTGTCCGCAAAGCTGCACTTTTCCTTCTAAACCCTGTGAAACACCACCTTTTAAAAGTTGGGCAATTAAAACTCTTCGCCCTAATCCAGCGGCTCTAAGGGCTTCGCTTAGAACACTAGGGAAACTTCCTCTATAGGTTGTTGTATGCACTTGGAGTTGGCCTTCTGGGCTTACTAAGTGGAGTGGTGCTGGATAAATTTGCGTTACACAAGAATGCCCAGCTTCATGCTCAGTCGCTTGGTGTTTGCTCTCTAAGTGGCTGGGGCTGAGGCTTGCTGTCATGAAAATCTATAGAACCCCAAAAAATCTATTTTTTAAATCTAGCGGTGAGAAGTTGTTAAACAAGTCTTTTGACACTATCTATGGTGTATTGCTAAGGGTCCGTTAAGGCCTAACACCTCGCTATCAGGAATTGGAATTGATGCCCTCTACCTTCTCCGAACGTTCTTCTGGAAGAGCTTTTGATGAATTAAGACCTTTTCAGATCACTATGGATCCAATGGGGTTTGCCGTTAGTTCTTTGATTATTCGTACAGGCTTAACATCTGTTTTGTGTAGTGTTTGCCTAAGGGAAGGGGTCCCTTCTTGGAGAGAAGGGAAGGGGCAAGGTTGGCTCAGCGCTGAATATCGCCTCTTGCCAGCATCGACTCCGAATAGACAAGCGCGGGAATGGAGCAAGTTGTCTGGAAGAACTCAGGAGATTCAACGTCTTATTGGTAGAAGCCTGAGGGCAGTTGTTGACATGGAGGCACTTGGAGAAAAAACTTTATTGATTGATTGTGATGTTATACAGGCGGATGCTGGGACTCGAACAGCTGCTATTACTGGGGCTTGGGTGGCATTGAAACTTGCTTGCTTAAGGTTGTTGAAGCAAGGACAGTTAAGTAGTGATCCGATTAAGGGGCAAGTTGCTGCCGTTTCTGTGGGCCTAAAAGATGGAGTTGCTTTCTTAGACCTGGATTATGGTGAAGATTCGACCGCTGATGTTGATTTAAACGTCGTAATGGACGCTCGTGGTTGTTTTTTGGAACTTCAAGGGACTGCGGAAGGAAAGGCTTTCACAAAGTATGAACTTGAAAAGCTTCTGGAAATTGCTCATCCAGGCATTAGGCAACTTCTAGACGCACAACTTTTAGTTTTACAAAAGCAAGGTTGAAAAAGGTCACTATTGCTACAAGTGATTCAACGGACACTTCTTAGCGTCCTTGAACATGCTTCGCCGAAATGACCGGAGCTATTCGCGGCTTTAGCCGCTATGCACCACAACCAGACCCTCAAAAGTCAGCACGTTCGACTAATGGGGCTCCTATTCATGGAACCCTTATTGATGTAATTAGGGGTTTAGAGGGAGCGAATATTGAGCAGGTAGAGAGGTCGAAAACTATTTTTTTCCCTGGTGATCCAGCAGAGAGAGTTTATTTAATAAGAAGAGGTGCTGTTCGCTTGTCCAGGGTCTATGAATCGGGAGAAGAAATAACGGTTTCTTTATTGCGTGAAAATAGTCTTTTTGGTGTCCTGTCTTTGATTACTGGGCATAGATCTGACCGTTTTTATCATGCGGTAGCTTTTACAAGAGTAGAAATGATTACTGCCCCAGCAGATTCTGTCTTACGAGCAATAGAAGGAGATGCAAGTGTCGGCCTTTTACTGCTTCAAGGGCTCTCAAGCCGAATTTTACAAACCGAAACCATGATTGAGACACTGACTCATAGAGATATGTCTTCTCGCTTGGTTAGTTTCCTCTTGGTACTTTGCAGAGATTTTGGAGTCCCTGGGCAGCAGGGAATTACGATAGATTTAAAGCTGTCACATCAAGCTATAGCTGAAGCTATAGGTTCTACTCGTGTGACAATTACTCGCTTACTGGGAGATTTACGTAACTCTGGCCTGGTAAATATTGAGCGTAAGAAAATCACAGTTCTAGACCCAATAGCGCTTTCTAAAAGGTTTAACTGAGTCACGCGTTGATTCAGGATGGTAGACGTAAAGCAAATTGCTTCATTCATCCTTCTTCTTTTGTGTCTGGTTGGCTTCTTATAATTTCTTTGCTCTTGCTAGGTGGCATTCTTGCCACGCTAGGTGATCTACTTGGCAGTCGAATTGGCAAGGCTCGTTTGAGCTTCTTTAATCTGAGACCACGCAGAACTGCTGTCTTGATAACAGTTTTGACTGGCAGTCTGATAAGTGCTATTTCACTGTCTTTGATGCTTCTTGTGAGCAGGCAATTAAGAGTTGGTTTGTTTGAATTGGATGCTATTCAAGCAAAAATTAAATCTGGAGAAAAAGACTTAAAACAACTAGAGAAAAACTTATATGCCTTGAGGAAGGGTGATGTGGTAATTAGTAGTGGTCAACCTCTGGCGACTGCCACGATCAAAGTAGATGATTTAACTCAGGCAAAAAAAGAGGTAAATCGTCTTTTGCAAAGAGCAAATTTTGAAGCATATAGGCGTGCATTGCCTGGTGTGACTCCTGACAGGCGCATAGTATTTGTGCTGAAGGGAGACATTAAAAGATTGGAAGACCTTATTAGTAATAGAGGTTCATGGGCAGTAAATATTCGCTCTGCAGGCAATGTTTTGTTAGGTGAGAAAGCTGTGTATGCATATCCTGAAGTTCGTCCAAATATAAATATTGTTAGGAAGGATGAGGTGATTGCAAGTATTTCTATTGAACTTAGTACCATTAATAGAAATACTTTACAGAAGCAGATTCAACTTTTATTTGAATCCGCTTCGGCTGAAATTAAACGTCGAGGCTCGTTAAGTTCTGTGCTTCAGTTTAATTCAAATTCGATCAATACTTTGGCGAAGGAATTACTGCAAAGGAAGGAAGGTAGTGTTGGGCTTGAAGCAGTTTCTTTAAGAAGTAGTCAGACGTCTGACCCTATAGCGATTTCATTACAAGTACGGGAAAAGGCCACAGGAACTGTTTCAAAGTATAAATTATGAGTCGTGTTTTAGCTATTGATCCTGGCCGAAAAAAATGTGGTCTTCTATTGGTAGAACTTCATGCTGGGATTGTTTTAGATGGACGAGTTGTAGATCAATCTATAGTTATCGATTGCATTAAATGTTGGAGGTCTAAAGAATATTTTGATAGAATTTATTTGGGAAATGGTACTAGCAGTAGTTTTTGGCAAAAGAAGCTTAGGGGGATTGCCCCGATAACAGTAGTGGAAGAAAAGGGGACCACTCTTCGTGCAAGGTATAGGTATTGGGAGCTTTGGCCTCCAGGTATTTGGTTACGTTGGTTGCCTAGGGGTTTGATTCATCCTGCAACCAATTTAGATGCTGTAGCAGCATTGGTTTTGCTAGAAGATCATCTACATAAGAAGTTTCAATGGCCAGGTTCAAGGGATTTTAAAATTTGGCTCGAACTGTAAAAATGTATTCTCCTCCAGCTTCTAGTTCGTAATCTGCCTTAATTAAGAAACGCATTAGTGCATCTTCAATGAGAGCTCTACCTAGTGATGGCTCAACAATCAGCTCCCCACTACCAAATTTCCACGTGAATTGCCATTCAAAACTTCCAGCTGAGATTTCTCCATCAATATATTGTTTGCTAAAGCTTTGATGGTGTATTCGTAGATTTGCTTTGGTACATGGCAGGTGATTCATTGTCCTATCTACTTATGTTTTTTTGGTTTATAAGAATTCAGTTGAGTTCCTGCGCGCTCAACTCCCAACCGTTGAATCAAATCCAAGCCTGCAACGACTTCATCCATTACATCATCAACGATTGGGAGTTCTTGAGAGCTGAATTTTCCTAGTACATGTGGGATGGTCATTTCTTTACGTTCATCTTGGCAAGTAGATGGTGGGCCAATGCCTATTTTTATCCTGCAAAAGTTCTGAGTGCCTAGATGTTGAATAATGCTGCGTATTCCATTGTGCCCTCCCGAACTCCCTTGGGTTCTAAGTCTGATTCGGCCTAATGGAAGATCCATGTCGTCTGCTAAAACAAGGAGTTGATCTTCCCTGAGGTCAAACCAATTCAATGTTGCACGGATAGATTTGCCACTGTCATTCATATAGGTAGTTGGTAAAAGAATTCGTACGCAATTGCTATCAGTGCCAATTGCAGCGATTTGCCCTTGCAGTTTTTTGGCTTGACTGAATATGACTTGATTTTTCGCAGCAAATTTTTCTAGGGCTAAAAAGCCAACATTATGCCTAGTCCCTGCATATTTAGAGCCTGGGTTGCCTAGGCCTACTAATAACCGGAACTTTCCGGAAACCATATCTTCTTAATCTCTAGAGGAGTTTAGGAATTGTCATCGTGACTGCTTTTTTCCTTGGGATCTTGAATATTGGAAAGATTTAAGTTGGGAGTATCCTCACTGGCCTCATTTTCAGTCATAGCTTTTTGTATTTCTTTTTCAAACTCACTTGATGCTGTTTGTAGGCCTTTAAGGGTTTTCCCAAGCGTTCTTCCTAGTTCAGGAAGTCGCTTGGGGCCAAAAATAATAAGTGCCAAAGCACTAACTACTGCTATCTCAGGCAGTCCTACACCAAAGATATTCATTTGGTGATCCCTCAGTACCTGGTCACTGATTAATTATTTTCAGACCCCATTCCAGTCAACGGAGAATCCTTGGAGCAGAACTGATTGGTTGTAGATATTCAACATGATCAGGAGAAAGACAATAAGCATTGCCCCTACAAAGGCCATGACTGGTGTTGCACCCCAACCTGGCACCACTTTCCCTTGGCCACTATTCCCAATTCTTTTGAGCAGGCTTCCAAGAGCGGTTTTTTGTCCCATGACGTTGCTCGAGTCTGAATCGATGGATTAGTGACAACATTGTATGGGAACAGCTTTCAATGCTGGGCTTTTTGGAGACATTTGATGCAAAGTCGCTTTTTGATTGATTGATGCATTCGCCTCAAGATCATTCATTTCCTCTTCATGACAGCTGAGCAGGCCATTTCTCACTAATGACTCCTTGTTAGAAATTTGTGGATTATTACGATCGGGTTTGGTGTCGTTACGGCAACATTTGATGGCAAATTGATTGTGGGCTACTTCGAAACATTTCAATCCACCCCAATCGAAGGGGCTTGAGACACTTGTTTGTGGTTTTTTTGCCACAAAGACACATAAGATGAATCCGCTTACTTAGTCGTGGTCGGTATTCATGCTTGCCTTAAAGATTTCCGTATACACGGTCGTCTTCTTTTTTGTTGGGATCTTTCTATTTGGTTTCTTGGCTAGCGACCCAAGTAGGACCCCTGCAAGAAAAGATCTCGAGAGTCCTCAAGACTGAAACTGGTTAAGGATCTTTAGTCACGCCACATACTGGACCTTTGAGTATCCAGTGTGTGGATTAAACATGGCAGGATCACACAACCTGTGTGAGGAAGATTTAGGTGGCGAAAAGCCCGCAAATTTTAATTGCAGGGCTCTTCACTACGGGAGGATTGTTTCTTTCTCATGCTTTAGCAATAGCTTCTGTACCAAAAAAAGACCAAGAAATTATCTATGTTTCCCCAAGGGAATATACATATGCGCCTTCTATTGGGTTATTAGCTCAAGAACATATTAAAGATGCTGTGGTTGAGGACTCTTTATCTCCTCCATTGGAATTGCAGTTAAGAGCTAATCGCCAAAGCTATGATGCTCGGCAGAAAAGATTTATTGCGGAAGGTCGAGTTAGTGTGAGACTCGGCCAAGCTTTGCTTAAGGCTGATCGGATCGAATTTGATAGAAATTTTCAAACACTTGTAGCTAAAGGGAGGGTGCGCTTTAAGAAAGGGTCTCAGTATTTTCAAGCATCTTCTTTTGACTACAATCTTTTTCAACGCACAGGAGAATTAAATGATGTATATGGAGTTATAGATCTAGAGAAATTAGATTCAGACTTGAAAGAATTTTCTAATGGGAATAAGTTTAAAACTTCGTCTAATAAAAAAGCTTCCGAATCTACTGTTTCTAGTGATATTAACTCTTATCCCAACAAATCTTTTCTAAGCAGTTCTAAGAATGATTTCTTTGGATCTTCGTCTAAGGAGTATGTCCAATTTAATCCTTGGACTCAATCAATTCCAGCTTTAAATTCTTTGGGAATTAGAGATAACCCTTTTTTAACTTCTAAATCTCCTAGGGCTGCATTAGGAAATGTTGATAATATGCCTTGCCCTCCAGACTTGCCGCCAATTCCTTACTTGCAGCCTTCTTTGTGGTCTTTAACTGCTTGGGGTGGACAAATGACTGATTCTGATTTTGGTGAGGCATTCATCTTTGATGGAAAGAGGAGAGAGGAATACCTCTTTGGTATTGGTTTATCTAGAAGGGTTTATCAAAATGGACCTTTAAATCTCGAGGTATTGGGAGATTTTTTTAGGCATGAAGCAAAAGCGCAACAAGGTGGAGCTTTGCAATCTGTTCCTTTTGCTTTAACCCCTGCTCAAAATTTTTATGAAGGTATTGTTGGTGTGGGCGCAAGAGTTTGGTTACGACCATGGCTAAATATTGCCTTCATAGAGGGAGTTAGTTACAACACATCCGCCAGTGAGTTTGAGAGGACAAATAGAAATAAACAATCGCAATTTTTGAATTATTTAGGAGCCGAAATTGAAGCTTTATTGTCTAAGAAATTTTCTTTTGTAGGAAGAGTGCATCACAGATCAGGTGCCTTCGGTACTTTCGGGGGTGTTGAAGGTGGTAGCAATGCTTATTTAATTGGATTTAGATACCGCTGGGGGGAGGAGAATCGGAAAGGCGATATGGAGCAACTTACTTCTTCTGTTGAATGTTCTTCAGTAGAAAAGAGAAATACATTTTCACCGCAAACAATCGATGATAGCTTGGATCTTTTTTCTCTTCGAAAATTAAATATTTTCAAAGGACAAAAATCATTCACTTCTTTTTCAGGTGAAAAAGGATTTTTGACTGAAAATAAGGTTTCAAAAACTGATTATTCTAAGCTATCTTATTACGAACAAGAAGCCTTGAGAAATCATGCGATTGCCTTAATTGATCAAAGAATTGACAGTATAGATTTTAAAAATAGCTTTGGAATTCAAGGAAAGATTGGTATACAAAGACCTTCTAAGGGAACTGAAGAAAAAAATCAAACTGGCAGTATTAAGATCTCACAATTAACACCAAAAGCTAGCACCAAGATTATCTCAGGGTCGGTTACACGTTGGAGGGTTCAGTCTTCCAAAGTTCAATTGAACCCAACTGGATGGAAAGCTGACAAAATGAGCTTTACTAATGATCCTTTCACTCCTACACAAACAAGGATAGATGCCTATAATGTTGTAGCAAAAGAAGATTCAAATACAGATATATTAATCACATCTAGCAAGAGCCGGCTGTTGGTCGAAGAGCGTATTAACGTGCCAATTGTAAGGTCTACTAGAATTACAAGAAGTGAGCAAATTAAAAATAGGTGGGTTGTTGGAATAGATCAAAACGATAGAGATGGATTTTTTATTGGCCGTGCATTAAGACCTGTCAGCTTGGGGAAGAACTATAAGCTTTCTTTACAACCTCAATTCCTTCTTCAAAGAGCAATCTTGAATAAAACAAATAGTTATGTAGCTCGAGGTTCTTCAGTTACATCAGACAAGGTAAGTAGTGGTATTAAAACTTCTGATTTGTTTGGATTAAAGGCTAAGATTCGAGGAGAAGAAATGGGATTTGGGGTTAGCTTGGATGGCAATGTAAGTACATTTAATCCAGATAGATTTCTTGATGGTAGCCGTTATTGGGCAAATTTGAATAGATCAATTAATGTGTCATACATTAGGGATGTTAATACTAATATATTTGGTGCTTACAGAGATAAAGTATGGAACGGATCTATTGGGGAGACTGAAATTTATACTGCTTATGGTGGATCTGCTGAAAAATCATTCTCATGGAACTGGAATAATTTTAATAATACGTTGTTAATTAGAACTGGTGTTGGAAACTATCAAGCAGAGCGCTTAAATGACAAGAATTTATCTGAAATGTGGAGAACAAATCTTTACTCCTCGCTTAAAACAAATTATACGATTTGGAAGTCAAGCGAAGCCATTTCCGTTGACAACTCTACCTATCGTTATTCTCCAGTTCCGGTATTACCAGGATTGACATTTGAAACTAACTTTAGCTCAGCATATTTTGGCTATCAAAATGGTCAAAGCCAAGGGATAATTAGCTTAGTTGGTGGCCCTACTTTGACGCTTGGGACATTTACAAAGCCTTTTCTGGACTATACAAAATTGTCTATTTTCTCTGGCGCGTCGCTGAAGGAAGGTGGGAGTCCATTTGCTTTTGATGAAGTTGTTGATTTGGCTATATTGGGTTTCGGGTTGAGTCAACAAATAGTCGGACCATTGGTATTTAATGGGGGTGTTGAGTATAATATAGATGGAGGATCTGACTATTATGGCAAATCTATAAACTCAAATTTTGAGTTACGTTGGCAAAGAAGGTCTTATGATATAGGCATTTTCTATAGCCCTGAAAAAGGCATGGGAGGAATTAGCTTTCATCTTAATGATTTTGACTTTACGGGCACCGGAGTCCCATTCTTGCCATATAAATCTTTGAAGTATATGGAATAATTTTCTGTCAAATATTTACAAGTTTTGCGCATACTTTTTTTGACCATTTGAAAATAAATTAATGTTGTAGATATTTCTTCCGTCACCTTAATTTCTTGGATAAGTCTTTATCTTATCCTCAAAATTATTTAAATATGGAAGTCGAGAGATTACTCTCTCCAGAGAATCTTTTTGGGCAATTAGTTGTGTAGTCGCGTCCCATTGGCCAGTTGTAAGCATTTCTAATGCACCTGACTCTATGCTAATTGGATAATTCACGCCGTTAAAATATGCAGAATTTCTATTTAGGTCTAGTTCAAGAATTTTCTGCGAATAATGTTTAATAGCTGCTTGAAGATTATTCACCATATCCTTTGAGGTAGTGGCACAAGGTATTCCTAGGGCTAAACAATTTCCATAAAAGATTTCTGCAAAGCTTTGACCGATAACGGCACGAATACCCCATCTCATTAGAGCTTGAGGAGCATGCTCTCTGCTAGAACCACATCCAAAGTTATCATTTACTACAAGAATTGATGCGCCTTTATTTGATGTGATGTCGAATGGGTGCATGCCTTTTAGTTCTGTTCGGTCATCGGCAAATACTTGTTCCCCTAAATCTTGGAAACTTACACATTTAAGAAACCTTGCTGGGATAATTCGATCAGTATCTATGTCATCTCCATGTAAAACGATGCATCTACCTGAGATTTTTTTAATTACACCTTTAGGGAAAGAAGTATTGATACTCATTTCAATCTCCTCTAATAAGTTTGGGATTCGCGAAGAATTTCCCTCACATCGGCAACTTTCCCCTTGATTGCTGCTGCTGCGACCATGGCTGGACTCATTAGTAAAGTCCTGCCACTTGAAGAACCTTGTCTGCCTTTGAAATTTCTGTTGCTCGAACTGGCACTAATTTGTTTGCCTTCAAGTTTGTCAGGGTTCATGGCAAGGCACATTGAACATCCAGGTTCACGCCATTCAAAGCCAGCTTCTAAAAAAATATTATGTATTCCTTCTTGTTCAGCAGTTTGGGCTACTTGCTCTGAACCAGGAACAACAAAGGCCTTGATTCCTTTTGCCACATGCTTCCCTTGAACAACTTGTGCTGCTGCACGAAGGTCACTAATGCGGCCATTTGTGCAGCTTCCAATGAAGCAAACATCTACAGGTAGTCCACAAATTGGCTCGCCAGGTTTTACTTTCATATATGAGAAAGCCTCTTCTGCAATAAGGCGCTCACTATCTTTTAATGATTGGGGCTTTGGGATCTTTGCGTCTACAGCGATATTTTGAGCAGGTGTTATCCCCCAAGTCACTGTTGGCGATATTTGTGTTGCGTCGAACTTGACTTCATCATCGAAAATTGCTGTTTCATCGCTACAGAGACTTTGCCACCATTGCACTGCTTGCTCCCAGCTTGTTGCATTGGGAGCATGAACTCTGCCCTTGAGGTAATTAAAGGTGGTTGAATCAGGATTGATATAGCCGCAACGAGCGCCACCTTCTATAGCCATATTGCAAATTGTCATTCGCTCTTCCATTGAAAGTGAAGTAATTGCTGGGCCTGCAAATTCATATGCGAATCCAACTCCTCCTTTGACTCCTAAAGTTCTAATAACATGGAGGATTAAGTCTTTTGCATATACACCTTGGCTCAATTTGCCATCGAACCAAATTCGTCGAACTTTGAGTTTGTTCATGGTGAGACTTTGACTTGCTAGGACGTCACGCACTTGACTGGTGCCTATCCCAAATGCAATTGCCCCAAAAGCTCCATGAGTAGAGGTATGTGAATCCCCACAGGCGATTGTCATGCCTGGCTGTGTGAGCCCTAATTCGGGGGCGATTACATGAACGATCCCTTGATTGCCACTCCCAATTCCGAAAAGTTTGATGGAGTGTTTTTGACAATTTTTTTCAAGAGTGCTTAACATTTCCTCTGCTAGAGGATCTGCAAAAGGTCTGAGTTGGCTTGTTGTTGGCACTATGTGATCCACAGTTGCAATAGTGCGATCGGGACAACTTACGCGTAAGCCTTTTTCTTCAAGTGCTGCGAATGCTTGTGGGCTTGTCACTTCATGGATTAAATGCAGACCTACAAATAGTTGTGTAGATCCACCTGGAAGATCTGCTACCCGGTGCAGATCCCAAACTTTGTCGTAGAGCGTCCCTGAGCTCAATTTTAATTAGAAGTTGAATGAAAAATGAGGTTAGCTCCGTGCAAGCAGTCGCAAACGGAGTTGGTTCAATCCACACATAACACTCAATTGTTGAATTTCTATTCTCCCTTTCCTATAGCCAAACCTTTCTTGATGAGTTGTACACCCTTGGGGACCATCAATTGCGATATGTACCAACCCCACTGGCTTTGTATTTGTTCCGCCACTTGGTCCAGCTAACCCACTAATTGCAATGGCCCAGTCAGATCCAAGTGATTTTCTGGCGCCCCTGGCCATAGCTTTTACAACCTCAGCTGAAACTGCACCATGTTTTTTGATGACTTCAGAAGGAACTCCAAGAAGTTTTTGTTTTATTGCATTGCTGTATGCAATGACTCCCCCTAGGAACACCTCTGAAGCACCTGGAAGAGAACAAAGTGTGTATCCAATCCCTCCACCAGTGCAAGATTCAGCCACTGCTAATGTTTCTTGCTTCTTACGAAGTAGATCAAGCACAACAGAAGTTAAGTTTTCGTCATCTGCGCCATAACATTTCAAGCCAGTTCTTTTCCTTAATTCTTCTTCTACCGGGCTAATAAGATTTTTGGCTTGTTCAATTGATGAGGCTTTAGCTGTTATGCGCAACTTCACTTCCCCAAGATTTGCATATGGAGCAACTGTCGGGTTGCTTGTTTTTAGAATGTCATTGATTTGTTCAGATAGTAATGATTCAGGTATGCCTGTAACCTTTAAAATTCGACTAAATAAAGCCTCTTTGGTGCCTTCATTTTGTCTTAGCCATTTAAGCCCAGTTTGAGTCCACATTTCCTTTAGTTCAGAGGGGACGCCTGGGAAAGTCATTATTATGAAATCTTCATTAGGCAGCCAAATCATTCCTGGTGCAGTGCCTGATGGATTTGGAATAATATTTGCATCTAAAGGGAAAAGTGCTTGTTTTCGGTTAGAGATAGGCGATGCAAAAGTACTGCTAGATGTCTTTTCTTCGATCTCTTTCCAGATTTGGCTTCTTTCTAAGAGGGGTGCTTTAAAAGCTTTAGATATTGCTTCTGTAGTTAGATCATCAGGGGTTGGTCCTAGGCCTCCTGTAGTTATAAGAACTCTGCTACGCTTTGAGGCCTGAAGAACCGCTTCTTGGATACGAAGACAATTGTCTCCTACTACAGTTTGTTTGTAGTGAGATAGACCGATTGCTGCCAATTCTTTGGCTAGCCAACGAGCATTAGTGTTGAGAATATCTCCTAGAAGTAATTCTGTTCCAATGCAAAGTATTTCTACTCCATTATTTTTTTTCAATTGATTAGATGCAAGATTCTTTGAGATTGTCCTTATAAAGTGGGAACCTTTTACAAAGACTGCTTACATGTTCGATACATTTTTGTTTGACCGAGACATCCTCAGGATTGAGCAATCTTTTGGCAATTATTTCAGCCACCTCGAAGAAAGCATTTTCGTCAAAACCACGCGTAGTTAGAGCTGCAGTACCCAATCTCATCCCACTAGTGACAAATGGCGATTCTGGGTCAAAAGGAACAGTATTTTTATTGGCTGTGATGTTTACTTCACTAACTAGAAGATCTGCAGTCTTTCCTGTCATCCCAATACAACGAAGATCAACTAGCACGATGTGATTATCAGTTCCTTTGCTAACAACATCAATACCTTGCTCTTGAATGCCTTTGGCTAAGGACTTTGCATTGGAGACTATCTTGCGGCTATAGGTCAGAAAATCTTCTTGAAGAGCTTCTCCAAATGCAACTGCTTTTGCGGCTATGACATGTTCAAGTGGACCTCCTTGACTGCCAGGGAAGACGGCTTTATCAAATTTACGTCCGAACTCTTCGTCTCTACAAAGAATTAGGCCTCCTCTTGGCCCCCTTAAGGTTTTGTGGGTTGTAGTAGTGACAACATCACAATATGGAACAGGGTTGGGATGAACTCCTGTTGCTACTAAACCAGCTATATGAGCCATATCAGCAAGAAGATATGCTCCTACTTCGTCTGCAATAGCCCGAAATGCTTGGAAATCAATTGTGCGGGGGTAAGCCGAATATCCACATATAATTAATTTTGGCTTATGTTCTAAAGCTTGTTGCCTTATGGCTTCCATATCGAGTGTTTGTGTTTCTCGATTTACTCCATAATGGACAACTTTGAACCATTTCCCGCTGACGTTTACGGGGGATCCATGGGTGAGATGCCCTCCATGAGACAGGTCCATACCCATGATGGTGTCACCAGGAGTTAGTAGGGCCAGAAATACTGCAAAGTTTGCTTGGGCCCCACTATGAGGTTGAACATTTGCCCAAGCTGCTTTGAAGAGTTGTTTTGCTCGTTTAATCGCTAATTCTTCGATTGCATCAACATGCTCACAGCCACCGTAATAACGTTTGTTAGGAAGTCCTTCAGCGTATTTATTGGTCAATACAGAACCCTGAGCTTGCATAACCGCTTGTGAAGCAAAGTTTTCGCTAGCAATTAGCTCTAGATGAGTCTCTTGTCTGTTTGCTTCTTGCGCAATTAAATGAGCGATCTGCGAATCTGCATCCATTAAATTTGAGTTGATAGAAAGCATGGAGAGATTTTTCATTTTGCGGACTAGAAGCTTTGGGATAGTAGGAAAATGTGAATCAATTTGATTAAGAGCCCAATTTTTTCCTTGTGTTGGAACAAAGTCAAGAAAAAACTGCCTAGAAGGCAGTTGTAAAAAACGCGCCTGGAGAGATTCGAACTCCCGACCCTCTGATCCGTAGTCAGATGCTCTAATCCGCTGAGCTACAGGCGCCCGAATAAATCAATCACACTTCATTAAGGGCACCTTCGTCAACTAAGGCATTGAATTGATATCACAATTAAGTAAATACACTTTCTAAATGACTCTTGACTCAAATCAACTCCGAGAGCTGCAGCTTGCTATAGGAGATTGTATTTACATACAAGTTGCAAGTTGGAATCTTTATTTGGGCGATGCTGGCCTGGCTGAGCAACTTGCTATTGAATGCAATGCAAATCTTCAGCAGGGAGCAAGTGTTGCGGCGCGTAAGGCGTTGGAGGCTGTTCAAGTTCCAATTGCAGGTGGGGCAACTCGATTGCCATTGTCAAGATTAATTCCTTCAGGACAAATTTTTGATCTGGAGGAGATTTTGGACCCCTACTGCAGATAAGGTTGAATTTAATTACGGAGAAAACTTGCTGATTATCGAGGTCACCAATGCTCGAGAAGTAATGCGAGAACGCATTGGCCCCTTAGGTGACAGGCTTATAGGGAAAGTTGTAGATGCAGAAGCCCAAGTAGAGAAAGCTTTGATTCAGGAGATGGAAGTTGCTTTTCAAGAATTTGGAATAGAAGCTCGGATACTTTCTGTACAAGGACCAAAGTTGGCCGGGGAGAAGCATTTGGAGTTTCCTTTAAAGGTCAGAGAAGATCGTGACGTTACTTTGGAAGACGAATGAATTTTTTTCGAAAAATCATGATTAGCTCGCCCACTTCCTTTACCCGAAGTATTTGACCTAATAAAAAAAACACATAAATGCTTATTCCGATTGAAAGACCAATGTCAAGTGTTTGACTAATAAAGCCAAATGGCCATTGGATTCGTGTGTTGATAATCCAAGCTGTACATCCTGAGGCAAAACCAGAAAAAAGAAGCTTTAGACCATCTTGAGCCCAATCTTTTAGAGGTAGGCCACTAAGACGAGAATTTAGTTTGCCTAAAAGAGCAGTGCAGGTGAAGCAATTGATTACTACTGTTGCAATGACTAGACCAGGGGCTCCGAAATTAAAAGGCAATTGATTGCCAGATGGCGTTGGACCTCCTAATAACAACCAATCAAAAAAAACATTCAGAACAATTCCAATTACTGAAAGACGAAAAGGCGTAATGCTATCTCCAAGCGCATAGAAAACACGAACTAATAAGTCTCGTCCCAGATAGAAAGGCATCCCGAATCCATAGGCAATCAGTATTCCTGCAACTAGCTCGATTGCTGAACCTTCAAATGCTCCACGCGAGTAAATCAAAGTCACTATTGGAGTCCCAAGTGCCATGAAGATTGCTCCAACAGCAATCATGCTGGCCGTTGAGAGCATTAGACCTTGGCGAAGTCTCGCAATAAGCTCTTCTTGATCTTTAGGGTGAGTTAGTTTTGAAAATGTTGGGAGAAGGGGAATTAAAAGTGCATTTGAAATTAACCCCAAAGGTGCTTGGATTATGAAATTTGCATAGCTCAGTCCTGCAGCCGCCCCGATAATCCCAGATGCGAAAAAAAGATCAGTAAAAACGTTGATTTGCAACATCCCTGATGAAAGAGTTGCGGGCCCAATAATTTTCAAAACTTCTTTTACTCCAGGATGCCTCCAATCCCAACTAAGTTTGAAACTACTTATTCCTTTGCGTTTGAGGGCGGGTATTTGAATCAACCATTGCATAAAGGCGCCAATTAAGGTCGCGATTGCTAGCGTTACGCCTCCTTGAACTGCAAGTTGCTTTGACTCGATAACTGCTCCTTGATCAAACCAAAAAATCCCTACAAATGTAATAATTACAAGGCTTGATAGTACTGGAGAAATGGCTGGGATGAAGAATTCACCATGTGCATTTAGTGAGCCAAATCCAATGCCTATGAGTCCTGCCAGTAATGAGATTGGTGCCATTATTTGCAATTGAATAACAGCAATTTTGTGAATCTCAGGACTTAGGCCAGGCCCAACAATATTGATAATTGGATCAGCTGCAATTAATAATATTGACGTTATAAGAATGAGCCCAGTACTTGTTAAAGTATTAATTGTACAAAGTACATGTGAAGCTTCTCTTTTGGATTTACGGCTTAAGACACTAACAATTGCATTATGAAAAGGACCATTAATTCCTCCTAAGAGGATTAAACAAAATCCTGGCAGTATATAAGCGTAGTTATATGCGTCATAAGCGGCGCCTACTCCAAAGGTGCCTGCTATTACAAGTTGTCTAATTAAACCCCCGATTTTGCTGATCAGTGTCCCTGAGGTGACTACTGCTGCAATGTTTCCGAGAGATCTCGTCATCCTTTAGACCTGTTGAATGGACGTTCTTCAGTAGGTTTTTAGGGCTTCCTTAGGCCACTATGGCAATAATGATTTAACTCCAGTGCTTGTAAAGCCATTAATTTCGTTCCCTTCTTTAGAAGAAGGGATCTTGGTAAAGCGATATAAGCGCTTTCTTGCAGATGTGGAATTAAAAGGTGGAAAAATTGTTACTGCGCACTGCGCTAACACTGGACCAATGAAATCGGTTCTTAAATCAGGTGCTCGAGTACGCCTTCGGTATTCACCATCCCCAAAACGCAAATTGGATTGGTCTTGGGAGCAAGCCGAAGTATTAAGTGAAGATGGTTCTTCTTGTTGGGTGGGAATCAATACGGCATTGCCAAACAAACTTATTCGACTTGCAATTGAAGCGGGCTATTTCACTCAAGAATTTGGCAGCATTAAAGAAATTCGCAAGGAAGTGGCTTATGGGACAAATGGTCGCAGTCGAATTGATTTATTAGTTCAACCAGTTGAAGGTGCTGCCGATTCAAGATTGATTTTTATAGAGGTCAAAAATACAACTTGGAAACAAGGCAAAGTGGCTCTTTTCCCTGACACAGTTACTGAACGTGGTCAAAAACATTTGAAGGATTTAATAGGTGTTCTTCCAGAGTCGAGATCAGTTTTAATTCCTTGTCTTAGCAGAAATGATGTTGATGTTTTTGCTCCTGGAGATGCTGCTGACCCGACCTATGGAAAACTTTTTAGGATGGCTTTGAGCTCAGGCGTAGAAGTCATCCCTTGTTGCTTTGGATTCCATTTGAGCTCTATCACCTGGGAAGGGAAGAGGCCATTTTTGAAGAGGATCAAGGAGAATTAGGTTGACTTGAAATTTTGATTTTGTATCAACAAGTACTAGACGAAGGACGACTTTAGTGGATATTTGTATTTTAAAGATTGGACTAACTAGTCCAGTTAATTAGCAGCTTCAATTTTTTATGACTACTGCTTTGCAGCCGCCTTCTAGGCGACGAACCGTTCGTCGGCTACAGGACGCAAGTCTTCTTGATGGCCCAATGCTTTTGTTGAAGAGTATTCGAGGATTTAGCTCTAATCGCTCATTGATGTGGTTGGCCTGCGTTCCTATTGCATTTTTAGGTTTAGGTCTTTTCAACCTTTCAGCCAATGCGGCTGAATTGCCTGAATTGAATGCTGTGTTTTTGGCAAACAATCTTTGGCTTTTAGTTGCCACGATTCTTGTCATCTTCATGAATGCTGGGTTCGCCATGGTTGAAGCAGGAATGTGCCGACAAAAAAATGCAGTCAACATTCTTGCTAAAAATCTCTTTGTTTTTGCTTTAGCGGTTACTGCCTATTGGTTCGTTGGCTATTCAATAATGTACGGGAATGCAGTGGCTGCAGGATGGTTGTTTTTTAATGGTCTTTTCTTTGACCCAACAGTTACTCCTGAAGTAATTGGTGAAGGTGGTTTAGTCCCAACAGTTGACTTTCTATTTCAGGCTGCTTTTGCAGGTACAGCTGCAACTATTGTTTCAGGCTTGGTTGCTGAGCGAGTCAAATTTGGAGAGTTCGTTGTCTTCTCTCTCGTGCTAACAGCCATTATTTATCCAATTTCTGGTAGTTGGCAGTGGAATGGTGGTTGGCTTAGTGAAGCAGGCTTCATAGATTTTGCAGGCTCTTCAATTGTTCACTCAGTTGGTGCTTGGGCTGGCCTGGTAGGGGCGATGCTTCTTGGTCCACGTATTGGCAAGTTTGTTGATGGAAAGTCGCAAGCAATGCCAGGTCACAATATGGCTATAGCAACTCTTGGGGCACTTGTTTTGTGGATCGGATGGTATGGATTTAATCCAGGCTCGCAGCTTGCCATGGATCAGTGGGTTCCATATGTTGCAGTGACCACTACCCTTGCCGCTGCTGGGGGGGCGATTGGTGCAACTGTTGTTTCTACTCTTACTTCAGGCAAGCCAGATTTAACGATGATCATCAATGGAATACTTGCAGGACTTGTAAGTATTACCGCAGGCTGTGCAAATTTAACCATGTCTGGTGCATGGTTGGCTGGATTGGTTGGTGGTGTCATTGTTGTCTTTTCAGTTTCTTCCTTGGATTCATTAGGTATTGATGATCCTGTAGGTGCTTTTTCAGTCCATGGAGTATGCGGAATTTGGGGAACACTTGTTGTCGGTCTTTGGGGCTTTGATATACAAGGTTCTGGAGCAGGTCTTGGCTTGTTGACTGGAGGAGGCTTTGGTCAGCTATGGATTCAATTCATTGGTTGTCTTGCCTATGCTATTTGGACTGTTGTGACTTGCTGGCTGGCTTGGTCAGTCATAGGTGGATTGTTTGGTGGAATCAGAGTTTCTGAATCCGAAGAGATTCAAGGTTTAGATATAGGTGAGCATGGAATGGAGGCTTATCCAGATTTTGCTTCATCTGGGAATTGAGCTAGTAAATATTGAGCCTAAAAAAGCCTGGACTGGTACTCAGTCCAGGCTTTTTTAGTATGCGCAAGTAAATATCTACTAGATTTCGTATAAAGGTGTAGGCTCACTAGTTATGGATACACAAGCTTTTAAGCGGTCACTGCATAAGTCAGATCGATACAACCGCAGAGGCTTTGGCTCTCCTACTAAACGGGCTCAAGCGCTTGAAAAGGTTTACCAAAGCAGCTTGATTGGATCAATTAGGGATAATGGATATTTGTTAGAACATGGGAGGCTAAAAGTAAAACTTGCTCAGGCATTTGGTTTTTGTTGGGGTGTTGAACGTGCCGTGGCTATGGCTTATGAAACTCGTAGGCATTACCCCAATGAACAGATTTGGATCACTAACGAGATTATTCACAACCCCTCAGTGAATGATCACCTTCGCCAAATGAATGTTCGTTTTATATCTGCTGACAACGGAGAGAAGGATTTTTCAGAGGTGGCTAATGGAGATGTTGTGATTTTGCCTGCATTTGGAGCCACTGTGCAGGAGATGCAGTTGCTTCACGAGCGTGGTTGTCACATTATTGACACCACTTGCCCTTGGGTCTCAAAGGTATGGCATACAGTCGAGAAGCATAAAAAACATACTTTTACATCTATTATTCATGGAAAATATAAACACGAGGAAACACTTGCAACAAGTTCATTCGCAGGAACTTATCTTGTTGTTCTTGATTTAGAAGAGGCTCAATATGTAGCTGACTATATTCTTGGTAATGGTGACCACGATGAATTTTTGAAGCGTTTTTCAAAGGCTTCATCTCCTGGGTTCAACCCAGATGAAGATTTGAAACGTATTGGAGTAGCAAATCAAACGACAATGTTGAAAAGTGAAACTGAGGAAATAGGTCGCTTATTTGAAATCACAATGCTTAAAAGGTATGGGCCTAAAGAACTTAATGACCATTTCCTTGCATTTAATACTATTTGTGATGCAACTGAAGAAAGGCAAGGGGCAATGTTCTCACTGGTGGATGAACCTTTGGACATGCTAGTTGTTATAGGAGGATTTAATTCTTCTAATACAACTCACTTGCAAGAAATAGCTGTAAGTAGAGGACTTCTTTCTTACCACATAGATACTCCAGAAAGGATTGGAGAGCTAGATAACACAATTACTCATATGCCGTTAGGTGAGTCTTTCGTCAAACAAGAAAACTTTTTACCTAAGGGGAATATTTCTGTTGGTATTACTTCAGGAGCATCAACTCCAGATAGAGTTGTTGAAGATGTGATACAGAAGCTAATAACTTTGAGTGAGCAAAAGTAATTTATTCTGAGAGGCTTCTATTTAGATTACTAATAATTTCTTTTTGGTTTTAACATTGCACCTTAGGGAAATCCAAATATCAGAGCTAAGTCTAGAACTAGACCAAAAAGATATTAGAATAGCTCTCTGCTATTAATTTTCAGTGCGTTATATGAGTGGAAGCAAGTAAGATGCTTCTGCTGAAACATATTCAAGATGGTAGACAGTGAATCTCAGTTGGGCTCAACACCTAATCTAAATGCTTCAAAGGCGCCTCAGAAGGTAGAGGTTGTTGTCCAGAGTCCCAATGGACAGGGTGAAATAAATATCACTGCTGAACTGGCTATTTTTGCTTTGAGAATTCTTTTTTGCTTATTGATGGTTCATCATGGTCTAGAAAAGCTTCAGGACCCAGAAGGGTTTGCTGAATTTGTCGTTGGAAAATATTTGGGTTTCCTCCCAGGTAATCCTGTTATTTGGACGTATGCAGCTGCGGTTACGCAGCTTGTGTGCCCTATCGGACTCGCGATTGGATTTTTTGCAAGGATTTCAGCATTAGGTCTTTGTTCCACAATGATATTCGCAGTTTACTTTCATTTGATTGATACCGGCTTGGAAGGATTCCCTTTCGCAGTTGTAGAAAACCATAATTATAATTTTGAATTATCTGCTATTTATGCTGCGATTGCATTTTATTTTGCATGTGCAGGACCAGGCCGTTTGTCAGCTTTTAGGAAGACTAATACTATTACTTATTACCCTAAAGGTGAATCCTAACGAGAATTAATGGCAAGTTGAGTAGGGATTTCTGCATATCAATTGTGACAAGTTAATTTATGAATATCCATCATCTCTTATCTATATTTTGATAAGCTTATGATTCTTTTTAATGCAAGAAGTGTCTCTTGCCAGTGAATAACATGGCTATTCCTAATTCATTGCAGGCATCTATTGAGTCATTATCTTTTATGCTTCCTCCTGGCTGGATAATGGCCTTGATTCCATATTCTCCAGCTAGCCGCACTGTGTCATCAAATGGGAAGAATCCGTCACTTGCAAGAACTGCACCTTTAGCCTTTTCCCCGGCTGCATTTAGGGCTAATTTTGTAGATCCTACTCTATTCATTTGACCAGCCCCAATTCCAAGACTTTGGCCATTACATGCAACTACTATTGCATTAGACCGGACATGCCTAACTAGTTTCCATGCAAATTCAAGATCATTTATTTCTAATTCATTAGGAGCTCTTGTTGTTGAAACTTTCCAAGTAGATCGATCTATTAATTGGTCATCTTGATCTTGAATTAAAAGGCCACCTAAGATACTCCTTACATTATCGTTGCTAGCCTGATCAAATGCATCTGATTGTAATTTTATAACCCTTAAATTTGGCTTTTTAGAAAGAGTCTTGAGTGCATCTTCATCATAGTCTGGTGCAACAACACATTCAAGGAAAAGACTTGTTAATGCAGTGGCATTTGATGCATTAACTGTACTATTTAATGCCACAATTCCGCCAAATGCACTTACATTATCTGCCTCCAATGCTCGATTAAGGGCATCAGATGTTGGGCTGTCTATAGCCGCACCACATGGGTTTGTATGTTTGATGACTACTGCAGCTTTTTGATGACATGGGTTGGAACGAAGGTCTCCGTAACCAAACTCACGCACAGTACCAAGAGCAGCTTCAAGATCTAGGAGGTTGTTTGTGCTGAGCTCTTTCCCTTGTAATTGAGATGCGCCTCCCCAGCCTTTAGATTTAGAGCTATACCAAGCTGCAGATTGGTGGGGGTTCTCTCCATAGCGAAGTTTTTGTTTTAGAGGAAGTTCTTCAAGCCATTGAGAAGTTGAGCAATTGATTTCTCCTTTAATCCATCGACTAATTGCAATGTCATAAGCGGCGGTATGCTCAAAGGCATCAAGAGCAAGATTTCGTTTGAATTCTTGTGTTATTGGCCCTTCCTGAAGGGCTTCAAGGAAAGAGCTGTATTGATTAGGACTCGTGAGAATAGAGACATTGACATGATTCTTGGCTGCTGCACGGATCATTGCAGGCCCACCTATATCTATGTTTTCTATGGCTTCCCCCCAGCTGACATTTGGTTGAGCAACTGTTGCTCTAAATGGGTATAGGTTGACTACTACTAAATCAATCTGAGAGATATTTTGCTCTTTTAAATCATTTAAATGGTTTGGATCTTCTCTTTTTGCAAGGATGCCACCATGGACACGAGGATGAAGTGTCTTGACTCGTCCTCCGAGAATTTCGGGCGCACCTGTGTAGTCAGCAACTCTTGTGACTGGAATTCTTTCTCTTTCCAGTGTTTTTGCAGTTCCTCCACTGGAAATAATTGTGAATCCATGTTTGTCTGTTAAAGCTTTTGCTAAAGGCAGCAAACCCTGTTTATCTGAGACACTTAACAAGGCGATTGGAGCCATGATGAAAACTGTTGAGGCATTCCATTTGTCAACCTACGCACTTGAGATGCAAACTTGAATGGAAAATGACCTTATCTGTATAAGTCCCCAAGGGGCTACTCACAGGTTGATCTTGCTTCATGGGTGGGGTGCTGATGCAAATGACTTGATTCCAATTGGAGAAGAATTAATTAGAACAGTCCCTGGGCGAGTAGTTGAATTGGTTTCATTATGTGCTCCAAACAAACATCCTGATGGTTTTGGGATGCAATGGTATGGACTATTTCCTCCAGAATGGTCTGCAGTCCCTAAGGCAATTAATGATCTTAAAGAGCGAATCAAA
>QCGF01000013.1 GCA_003278175.1 Prochlorococcus sp. AG-363-P15 | reverse complement strand
TTAATGGACGACCCATCATTTCAGAGCCTTGAAGGGCTTCAATAGCAGCCGATTCGGATGCCTCATCAGCCATTTCAACAAAGGCAAAGCCTCTTTTTCGACCGGTGTCGCGTTCTAAAGGAAGAGAACAGTTTGCAACCTCTCCAAAAGGTGCAAACAATTGAATGACGTCTTCCTGCTCAGCGCGGAAGGGCAAATTGCCAACAAAAATACTCACTTGACTTTTGGACCGAAAAGAATTTGGACC
The DNA here is from genome assembly GCA_003278175.1 of Prochlorococcus sp. AG-363-P15. Lineage (GTDB taxonomy): Bacteria > Cyanobacteriota > Cyanobacteriia > PCC-6307 > Cyanobiaceae > AG-363-K07. Next base: position 31,369 of record QCGF01000013.1, on the reverse strand, counting down.
TATGGGACCAGAAATAACCAATAGAGTTTATAACCCTAAGAAGAATCATTTCCTAATGCTTGAGTAGGGTAAACCCGACAGAGCCATTTAATTCACTCTTTTAAAAATCAATGCGACGTTTCCAAGAAACCAATTGCTCTTGAACACGTTCAAAACCGGTCCCTCCTTCACTAATTCTTGAAGCTATAACTTGCTTTGGTGCAATCTTTTCGAAAATATCCTCATCAATAGCTGGATGGATTTCTCGCCATTCACCAATAGAAAGATCTTTCAGCAAAATTCCCTGCTCAAGAGATTCCTTTACAACACGTCCTACCTTTTGATAAGCCTCTCTAAAAGGAACCCCTTTAGCCACTAAATAATCAGCAACGTCTGTTGCATTTGAAAAATCAGCTTCAACTGCAATTTTCATTCTTTCAGGACAAAATTCTAATCCTTCTTCAATTAAAATGGACATGGCTTCCAAAGAAGCGCGAACAGTAAAAACCGTGTCAAATATTGCTTCCTTATCTTCTTGAAAGTCCTTATTATATGAGAGTGGAAGCCCTTTTATCATCGTTAACAATCCTTGTAAATGTCCATAGACACGGCCACATTTTCCCCGAACCAATTCAGGTACATCAGGATTCTTTTTCTGCGGCATTAAGCTACTACCAGTAGCACATCTATCAGATAAACGAACAAAAGCAAACTCCTCAGAAGCCCAAAGAATTACCTCTTCAGACAAGCGACTTAAATGTGTCATCACCAAAGAAACTGCTGCTGTAAACTCAACCGCAAAATCACGATCACTAACTGCATCGAGACTATTTAAATATATTTCTGAAAACCCCAATGCTTTGGCAGTTTGTCGACGATTAATAGGAATAGATGTACCTGCCAATGCAGCAGCGCCCAGAGGGGAAATGTTCACTCGTTTTCTTACATCTATAAAGCGTTCTCTGTCTCTTTGAATCATTTCCACATAAGCAAGTAAATGATGAGAAAGAGATATAGGTTGAGCTCTCTGTAAATGGGTATAACCTGGAATAACTGTATAAATATGATTTTGAGCTTGAGATAATAATGCCATCTGAAAACGCTTTAATTGCTGATCAAGTTCATCAATTCGATGTCTTAACCATAGTCTTAAATCAGTGCCGACCTGATCATTACGACTTCTTCCCGTATGGAGTTTCTTGGCTACTGAACCAAGAATCTCAATCAAACGACGTTCCACTGCAAAATGAACATCTTCATCATCGACACCTACTTGAAACAAACCATCAGATGACTCAGTTCGAATTTTTTCCAGTCCTTCTATCAATTTTTTTGTTTCTTCCTTGGTGATCACTCCACAATCTCCCAACATCTGGGCATGAGCAATCGATCCATCTAAATCTTCCTGCAAAAGATTTATATCAAAAAAAATAGAAGCGTTAAAACGCTTGATGGCAGGGTTTAAACCCTTTTCAAACCTGTCGCTCCAAGCCTTGGCCAAGTTAACCTTTGACAATCATCCTCTAATAAAGCAGCTTTCACAGAACTTGTCAGGGCACTAGATGTCAAATAGTAGGAAGCATCAATTCATCATTTACCTTTAAAAGAACCATGGATGCATCATCTTCAAGTTGATGGTCAACTCCTACAAAACGATCTAAACGAGAAAACAATTTGTTCAAAATTGCCTGTGCATCCAAACCACTTCTGCACGAGTCCTCTAGTGTCTTAATTAAACGGACTTCATCAAATCGATCCCCAGCAATGCCAGGAGCTTCAGTCACACCATCCGTGTAATACAAAAGAACATCACCTGGCTGAAGAATAATTGATCCACATCCATAATTCGCGTCAAATTGAAGTCCTATCAAAAGACCTGGCGCATCTAATCGAGAAACACTTCTTTGCTCTGCTCTCCATAACAATGGTGGATTATGGGCTGCATTTGCATAACGCAAACGCCTAGTACGTGGATCAAAATCTGAATAAAAAAGAGTGACAAAACGATGAGAATGCTCAAGGTCCACCAATGCCAACTGATTGAGATCATGAAGAATGCGATCAGGAGGTAATCCACTAAGTACTTCTGCACGCAACATTCCACGCAGCATTGTCATTAAGAGACCAGCAGGAACTCCTTTCCCCATAACATCGCCAATTACCAGAGCCCATCGACCTTTTTCACGATTCTTCCCTACAAGTTCGGGACGAGTAAAAATAAAATCGTAATAATCACCACCTACCTGAAAAGCGGGACGGCATCGCGCTGCAAGCTCAACCCCCTCAATCACTGGACAACGATCAGGAAGTAATTGAGCCTGTATCTCTGCACCAGTACTCAACTGCCGATCAACCCTTTCGTGTCGGCGGATTTCTTGCAAAATTTGATCGTTTTCAATCGCCACTCCTGCAAGATCTGCAACCAATTGCAAATGTCGACAATGAACCTCACTTAAAGAAACTGAATCTTGCAAATCAAAAACATATAAACGTCCTCTTTGCTTGCCCCGAGCAACAACTGAAGTTGAATAAATAATTGATTTTGCCATATGTCGTTGCACCAAGCTATCCAAAGCCACCAACTGCCCCGGATCCGTACCAAACCCAATATTTAAACCTGCCTCAAGAGAAGCAATTTGTCTCAATAACTCTTGATTCTGATCTAAAGGAAGAACTTGAATCTGATCTCGCCAAATACGACCATCAGTTTGAAAAGGCACCAACAAAGCGCCTTTGATTCCAACAAGGCGAGAAGCTACAACTGGAACCAACTCAAGAAATCGATTCAAATTCGTAAAGCTTCGAAGTGCAAACCCCAAAGACGCCAATAATTCTTGATTACACCGCTGCTCAATTGACAAGCTATCCAACAACTCCCTTACAGATTCAGAGGCAGACAGAGATTGCTGATTATTAGGAAAGGAAGATGCTGAATGCGCTCGAGGTGTTTTAGTACTCACTGCATCACCACTGCAGATTTAAAAACGTAGCAAAACGTCCAAACAAAAACTTGAAATAATTCACCTTTTTGCTAAAAGAGCCTCTACAAATTCAAAGCTCTTAAAAGGCCTCAAGTCCCTGATCCCTTCTCCAGCCCCAATAAATCTAATAGGTAAATTTGCTTCAGAAGCTACTGCTAAAGCGACTCCGCCCCGAGAAGTTCCATCAAGTTTAGTAATAACAACTCCAGTCAAACTTGCAGATTTAGCAAATGCCATTGCTTGACGAAGTCCATTTTGTCCCTGACTCGAATCCAGTACCAATAAAGACTCCACTCGCGCATCAGGAGCAAGTTTTTCAATAATGCGTCTAACTTTCTGTAATTCCTCCATAAGATTGTGTTTGGTCTGCAAACGTCCAGCAGTATCAACCAAAAGCAAATCAACTCCCTTTGCCTGTGCAGCACCAATAGCATCAAACACCACAGCAGCTGGATCAGCATTGGATGATGCATTTGCAATAACTGGTATGCCACTTCGATCGCCCCAAATTTTCACTTGCTGCACTGCAGCAGCTCGAAAAGTATCTGCTGCTGCGATCAAAGCAGAGTAACCACTTCTAACTGCAAGGTTTGCCACTTTTCCAAGTGTTGTTGTCTTACCTACTCCATTAACTCCTACAAATAACCAAATGTTCAAACAACCCTTTTCAGGAATAAGTAAATCATTTCCTGTCGTTTTAATAGGTTTATCTAAAAGGTCACAAAGCTTCTCTTTCAAAAAACGTAATCCTTCACTGGCATCAACGACTTGCTCATTCAATCGTCGACGAAGAGCTTCAAGAATTTGATCAGTTGCTGTAACACCTGCATCTGCCCTTAATAATAAAGTTTCCAAATCATCAACAACTTCAGGAGTCAATGGGTCATCACCTAATTTTTCCAATAAGCCTGTAACAAAATTCTGACGAGACTTTTCAAGGCCACGCCTTAATCGACCAAGCCAATCAATTTCCTCCAAAGAAATTTCATCTTTTGTTCGACCTTGAGCTGCAAGAACTTCAGTAGACCAGGTAAAAGCATCATCAAAGTTTCCAAGTTTCGGTTCTTCAACAACTTTTGAACTCTGATTAGAAAAAAATTGATCTGACTCTATTAATTGACTTTTTTCCTGAATATCATCTCGCTTAATTTCTTCTACTTTCGTAGTCGCAATTTGCTTATCTTGTTCCTTACTTTTAAGGTCTTGTTGCGCTTTTAATCTTGCATAAGCTTCTTTTGCCCATTCTAAGGAATCCTCCTTATCATCTTGATTATCTACAGTTTTTGTAAGTGGTTTAGAGAAAATTTCGTTATTATCATGAGCGGATTCTTTCTTGTTAATAGTCGACTCTTCTTTCAATTCAACATCAGGTGAAGAAGAAATATTCTGACGACTAAGTTCATCGTAACCCATTAGTTAACAGCAATTTTAGTTGAGTTCTGCAATCTTCTTAATACACCATTAATCATTCGACGACCTTTATCATCACTATAACGTTGAGCAAGTTCAACAGCTTCATTGCAAGCAACGGCAGCAGGAGTTTGCAAGTTATTCAAATCTACAAAAGCTAATCTCAAAATATCGCGATCAATTCGTGGAAGTCTTTTTAATCTCCAACCTTCCATAACAGAATCCAATTGAGCATCAATAACAATTCTTTGCTGAAAAACCAAATTCACTCGTTGCATAGCAGCAAGCCTAATTTCTTCTTGATTACAAAGAGCTAAAAACCTAGGAAATTCAAGACTTGCAGAAAGACTATTCAAGACATTTTCAGATTCAACCAAACATGCTTTTAAATGACTTCGAATTCGAACAGCAGAGTTTTCATCAAAGTCTTGTAATTCAGTTTCTAACAAATGTTGTTGAGCTGTTTCAAGTTGACCTGCAGAACTATCTAATCCGTCTCGACAATGATCCATAAGGCTTTGCAAAGCCTTATTCAAAAGGCTTTCAAATGATAGTGATTGCAATTCAGCGATTTGATTTTCGGAAATTTGCCCCAAAACCAAAAGAGCCAACTCTCTAGCAATAGATTTGGACTGCATCATCTCAAGAAAATCATTTTAAGAGCCTTATGAACTCTGTGATGAAGCTGAAGAAGTAGCAGTAGTTGCTCTCAACTGTGCAAAAAGACTTGAAAAACTACGATTTGCTGTCGCCTCTCCTCTCTCATCAGGGTTAACTATTCCAGCAGAAATAATCGTTCTAAATGCATCCTCAACTGATATGTTCAAGTCTTTAACAGATGACTCAGGAACCAATGTGTACCAACCCGTGGTTGGGTTAGGAGCTGTGGGAATAAAGACACTTAATAAAGTTTCATCCAACTCAGGCTGAAGAGAAGGACCTACCAAACCAGTTACAAAGCCAACACTAAATAATCCTTCTCTTGGATACTCAACTAAAACAACCCTTCGAAACCTGGTTGAATTATCTCTAAGAAAAGTCTCAAGAAGCTGCTTCAGAGTTTTATATACCGAGCCTGCCAATGGAATACGAGAAAGAGTGCCTTCACCAAATTCCAATAACCAACGTCCTACAAAATTTCGCGCCATCAAACCAATCAAAAGTATGCCCAATAACGGAACAGTCAGGCCTAGTACAAGATTGATCAAATCCTGCAATAGAGGATTTAAAGTGATGAAAGGGTTTAATTGCTTTGGAATAGACGTAAGAAACGCCAAAACAAACCGAGTTACAACTGTTGAAAGCCATATCGTCGTCGCCAAAGGAATTACAACTAGCAATCCTGCGATGAGATCATTCTTTAGATCTTGCTGAAGCCGCGAAGCCAAAGGAAGATCAGCATTGGGAGTTGACTGAACCAAGAACCTTTTTTTCCTTGTCCTATTTTATTTAACTAAGATAACCATTTTCCTTTACAAAAGGAAAATAAAGAGGACAGTAATAAAGCCAAGCAACACAAAAAACAAGATTTTCTCACAAAAACCCAATTAGAACCTGCTGTAAAGCAATAAAAAAGTAAAAATTTAGAGAAAAGCTAAGTCACTTTTTTTTCTGTAAGGCAGGATAAAAAAGCTTGGACTCTGAAGGAAATCTACGCTTGACAAGAATCAAAACTCAATTGGAACTTAGTAAGGAACTAAAAAAAGAAGCAAGCAAACAAGGCTTTAATCTAGTTGGAATTGCCAATGTTCCAGGGAGTGAAAGAATCAAACTCCGAACAGAAGCACTTCAAAGATGGTTAAAAGCTGGGTATCAAGGAGAAATGCAATGGATGGCAGCCCCTCGCCGACTACAAATAGAAAGCCTTCTCGAAGGAGTAAAAAGCGTTCTTTCCGTAGGTCTTAATTACTACGTCAAAAAACAAAAAAAACCATCTGCTTTATCAATTGCGCGTTATGCCTGGGGAAAGGATTATCACAAAGTTATTGAACAAAGGCTAAAACGAATAGCAAATTGGCTACATAAAGAAAGACCAGATTGTAAATGGAAAATCTGCATAGATTCCTCTGCCTTAATGGACAAAGTATGGGCTGAAGAAGCAGGAATTGGCTGGATAGGAAAGCACAGCAACCTAATCAATAAAAAATATGGATCTTGGATTGTGATAGGACACCTGCTTTGCACTGAAGAATTAATCGCAGACCAACCTGCCAAACCCCACTGTGGTCAATGCCAAGAGTGCATAGAAGCGTGCCCAACAAATGCAATTACTGAACCATTTGTTATAAACTCAAATCTATGTCTCGCATACCACACGATTGAAAATAGAAATTCAAAATTACCAGAAACCATAAGTTCATCATTAGGAGGTTGGATCGCTGGCTGTGATATTTGCCAAGACAAATGCCCATGGAATCAAAAAAAACTTCCCAGTAGCTGCGACCCTGATATGCAACCAAAAGATTGGGTTCTTAGCCTTACCAAACAACAAGCCATGTCATGGAGTGATAACGAATGGCAAAAACAACTTCAGGGCTCTGCATTGAAGCGAATTAAACCTTGGATGTGGAGAAGAAATGCTGAATCCATTGAAAGTGACATAAGCTAAGAAAGAATTGAAAAAATGAAATGAGGCTGAAGCCAAACCTTATTGGTCAGCCAAAAAAATGGCTCTTAGGTTCATTAATAGGACTAAATATTGCTTTCATTCAAAATCCTGCAAATGCGTTTGTTCCTTATGTTTTCGAACCTAGTAAAAAAGATTTAATAAATGCAAGCATCACTTTTGGTCAAACAGCTGTTCGCTTAATGCAATATGGCCAAAGCAAAGAAGCAACACGTGTAGCAGAATTAGCCATAAGACTAAATCCAAATAATGAAACTTTATGGTCCATACTTGCGGAAACTCAAGTTAGAAATAAAAATTTTATAAAAGCAAAAGAGTCACTTACTAAAGCAAAAAATATTAACCCAAATAATGCTATGCATTGGTTTGCAGAAGGTGCTATAGCTCTTCAACAAAAAGACTCAATAAATGCAATAATTTCAATAGAAAAAGGACTGACAATCAAACCAAACAATGCAAATGCTCACTTCCAGCTAGGCAATGCACATATAATGCAATTTAATTTGGATTCTGCACTTAGATCATTTAAAAAAGCAGCTAATATTAAACCTAAATTTTGGGAGGCTATAAATAATAAAGGGCTTGTTCTTTTTGAGCTAGGGAAACAACAGCAAGCAATAAAAGCATGGCGAAATGTTCTCACAATTGAAAAGAATGCTGAGCCAATGCTTGCTCTGGCAGCTGCTCTAAATCAAACACAAAAAAACAAAGAGGAATCTTTAGATCTTGCCAAAAAGGCATTGGCGAAAAATCCAAATTTTGTCTCTTCTAAGCATCAAGCAGATCAACTTTGGGGTCAAAAGCTTCAAAAAGCAACAAAAGAACTCTTTAAAGATCCGAACTTGATTTCAGATATAGAGCGCGCTTTGGCAAACTCTGGCTAAAAAATAAAAGATGATAAAAAACTGTTAATTGACAAATAGATCTGTAGGCTGTGCGCTATTCGCCCTCTAATCCCTGATCTGGATGGCCGAGGAGCGCCTACAACCAATTTCCCTGCATCAAGAAATGCAGCGTTCTTACCTCGAATACGCAATGAGCGTAATCGTGGGAAGGGCACTACCAGATGTGCGAGACGGGCTTAAGCCAGTACAAAGGCGCATTCTGTTTGCGATGTATGAACTAGGTCTGACACCAGACAGGCCATATCGCAAATGCGCCCGAGTTGTAGGAGATGTCTTAGGCAAATATCATCCACATGGAGACCAAGCTGTATATGACGCACTAGTTCGTCTAGTACAAAACTTTTCTAGTCGTTACCCCATTCTCGATGGACATGGAAACTTTGGATCAGTAGATGATGATCCGCCAGCAGCGATGAGATATACAGAAACAAGACTGGCTCCTATCGCTAATCAAGGATTACTTGGTGAAATTGGATCTAAAACAGTTGACTTTTCTCCTAATTTTGATGGATCACAACAAGAACCAAGCGTACTACCTGCGCAATTGCCATTTCTTCTACTAAATGGATGTTCTGGAATAGCAGTTGGAATGGCTACAAGCATTCCACCACACAATCTCAATGAAGTAGTTGATGGTGTAATTGCATTAATTAAAAAGCCAGACCTTTCCGATGAAAAATTACTTAAAATTATTCCAGGTCCAGATTTCCCAACAGGTGGAGAAGTACTTTTAGGTAGCGGTGTAAGAGATACATATATAAAAGGAAAAGGAAGTATTCCAATGAGAGGATTAGCACATATAGAAGAAATTCAACCTGGGAAAGGAAAACATCGTAGAAGTGGAGTAATCATAACTGAATTGCCATTTCAACTAAGCAAAGCTGGCTGGATAGAAAAATTAGCAGAGTTAGTAAATGATGGAAAAGTCAATGGAATTGCTGATATTAGAGATGAAAGTGATCGGGAAGGAATGAGAATTGTAGTAGAACTAAGAAGAGATTCTGACCCTCAAAAAGTTTTAAAAGATTTACAAAGACGAACATCATTCCAGAGTAATTTTGGTGCAATTCTACTAGCTCTTGTGGATGGTCAGCCAAAACAATTATCGCTAAGATTACTACTCGAAAAATTTATTGAATATAGAGAATTAACTCTAATTAAAAGAACAAGATTTTTATTAAATAAAGCATTAGACAGAATAGAAATCCTTGAAGGGCTACAAAAAGCATTGAAAAACTTAAGGCCTGTAATAGAAATGATTGAAAAAGCTAAAGATGCTCTAGAGGCAAAAGCAAAACTAATGGTTAAGCTTGAAATCAATGAAAAACAAGCAGAAGCAGTTTTAGCAATGCCTCTTCGCCGACTAACTAGTCTTGAGCAAACTAATCTTCATACTGAAAGCAAAACATTATTTACTCAAAAAGAAGAGTTTGAATCACTACTAAACAGCAGAGAAAAATTATTAGGAACTTTGGTTAAAGAATTAAAAGAAATAAAAAAACAATTTGGCAATCCAAGAAGAACAAAGCTTATAGAAGGTGGAGATCAGCTATTAGCAGAAAAAATTGCCCATCAACGACCAAATGCAGAGCTACAAAGAAAGCAAGCTTTTGCAGAACTTCCTAATGAAGCTAAATTACTTATACAAGATGACAATCAAGTAAAAATTGTAAGTCCACAAATCCTTGGAAGACTTCATTTAAATGAAGGTTCTGATTTTGGCAATGAAATTACTCCAGCAAAATTAATTTGGCCAGTTGAATCAAAACCAAAAATATTAGCAGTTACAAAAACAGGCAGAATTGCCTTGGTTAAATGGGAATTTGCAGGGCAACAACCTGGACTTTTAGAAAAGTTTCTCCCTGGAGGTTTAGAAGGTGAACCCATCCTTAATTTAATTAAATTACCAGAAGAAAAAAATTATAGCCTTGCTCTTTTAAGTAGTGATGGAAGACTAAAAAGACTTGCTATGGAAGAAATTGTAGAGTTATCTGGCAGAGCAGCAACTATTTTAAAGCTAAAAGATGGTGTAAAACTAAAATCAGCAATCTTATGTCCTGAAAATGGGGAAATTACAATAATTAGTTCATTTGGAAGAGTTTTAAGACTTGAAGTGTCTGAGGAAACTATGCCATTGATGGGAAAACTTGCACAAGGACCTATAACAATGAAAACTTTTCCTGGTGAAAAGATAGTAAGAGCTGTAAGCACAAATAACATTGAAAATAATTTCGTTATTGTCACAAAACATGGAAAAATTAAAAAATTAAAATTCTCTTCACTAAGAAAATGCAAACGTGGAGATTTTGGAGAAATTTCTTTAGCTCTTAAATCCTCTAAAAATTTTTCTGATGAAGTAATAGATATATACAATGGTCACTTATTAGCTGCATTAATAACCAATAAAGGCAGAAATAGTAGAGTCTCACCAGAAAATATTGAAAATTCTTCTAACGATATAGAAAAACATATTTTAATAAGCTTAAAAGAAGAAGAATATATTGAAAGAGTTACTCCACTAATTACTTTAACTTAATTCAGGATAAATATTCTTTTTCAACCCAGTCTAGATACTCTTCCGTAATCGTTCCAGTAATATATTCTCCCGTAAAACATGATAAATCTAATTCTGAAATATTAGAGTTTTCTATAATTGCACTTGTCAAGTTATTGACGTCTTGATAAACCATTTGATCAATAGAAAGTTTTTTTTCAATCTCAGGTATTGTACGACGATATGCAATTAATTCTTGTCGACTAGGCATGTTGATTCCATAAACATGAGGATATCGAACTGGCGGAGCAGCTGAAGTGAAAATCACTTTATTGGCACCTGCAAATTTTGCCATTTGAACTATTTGCTTGGAAGTTGTACCACGAACCACAGAATCATCAACAATCAATATATTCTTATTTTTAAATTCTGTACCCATCGCATTCAACTTCTGGCGTACAGATTTTTTTCTTTCTGACTGACCTGGCATTATAAAAGTTCTGCCAACATACCGATTTTTAAAGAAGCCTTCTCGATATTCAATGCCCAATTGTCGGGCAACCTGCATAGCGGCTGGTCTAGAAGAGTCAGGTATAGGCATTACAACATCGATGTCACCAGAAGAAACATATTTTTTAATTGTCTCAGCAAGAAAATCCCCCATTCTCAATCTTGCTTTATAGACTGAGATTCCATTCATTATCGAGTCTGGTCTAGCAAGATAAACATATTCAAATGAACATGGGCACAGTGAGGCATTCATAGAGCATTGACACGAATAAAATTCTCCATTGGTAGTAATAAATATTGCTTCTCCAGGTTTTACATCTCGAACAATTTCATAATCATTATTCTCTATGACCAAAGATTCACTTGCAAGGATCCAATCTGAACCATTTTCTAAATTATTTTTTTTGCCTATAACTAATGGTCTAATGCCATAAGGATCCCTAAATGCTAAAACACCATGACCGGCAATTAAAGCAATTGAAGCAAAGGAGCCTTCAATTCTTTTATACATAGATTTAACACCATTGAAAATATTTTCAGGAGAAAAATCCTTTTTAGAGATATGGGATTGTAGTTCAGTTGCTAAAACATTCAAAAGCATCTCTGTATCACTTGTGGAATTAGTATGACGACGATCTTTATTAAATAAATCTGTTTCTAAATCACGTGTATTAGTAAGATTTCCATTGTGAATAAGTATTATTCCATAAGGAGCATTGACATAAAATGGTTGAGCTTCTTCTTCTCTATCAGCTGCTCCTTTAGTAGCATATCTAACATGTCCTAATCCAATATTTCCTTTTAAAGCACGCATATCACGAGTTCTATAAGCTTCGCGTACTAAGCCCTTAGATTTCCTTAGATGAAGTACACTTCCATCCATAGTTGCGATTCCAGTGGAATCTTGACCACGATGTTGGAGTAAAAGCAAACTGTCATAAATTTGCTGATTAATTTGATCCCTGGAAACAATTCCTACAATTCCACACATTTAAAAATATTCTCCTAATATAAAATAGCCATTAAGTTAAACATCTAAAGCATTAAGTAGAATTCTTTCTATAGTTTATTCTATTAGGTATTGCATTTTCAAAAGATTCCGATAATTGAGACAAAGAAAGACATGCAAGGGTTTTTTCCATTTGAGTAATCAATAATTTATTATCAGCCAAAACTGTTCCTATCTTAGTCGCCAACAATAATTCATCATTTACTTTATTCAATAATCGTTTCCAAGCAACTTCTTTATCAGGTTGAATACTAACAATTACTCGAGCACCACCCTCAGCAAAAAGAATTCTATCTAAACGAGCCTTACTTGAAGGTAGATCCCAATGAACACCTAAACCAGAAGTAATAGATGATTCTGCAAGAGCTATCGCAATTCCACCATCAGAAACATCATGAGCTGATTGAATATAACCTTCTAGAATTGCTTTCCTTAAAAAAGATTGAACAATTTTTTCCAACTTTAAATCTATCTCAGGCGGCCTACCTGTTAATAAACCATGAATGATCTCTAAATAACTACTAGCACTTAAAGTCACACGTGAATCATTGGAATCAGTTAATTCTAATGGAATGCCAAGGAGCCAAATAGAATCATTTGGATAAACCCATCCTTGATAACATATTGAATCTAAATCATTAACTAATCCAACCATTCCAACTACAGGTGTTGGTTGAATAGGTTGTATTTTTCCATTTGATAGTCGAGTTTCATTGTATAAAGAAACATTACCTCCAGTTATAGGTGTTTCTAAAAAACTACAAGCTTTCGATAAACCTTTACAAGCTAAAGCTAATTGCCAATAACCAGTAGAAGTTTCTGGAGAAGAGAAGTTAAGATTATTGGTAATGGCCAAAGGTTCAGCTCCGACACAACTGATATTTCTTGCAGCTTCAACCACTGCAGCCATTCCACCCCTTTCGGGGTCCAATGAAGCCCAACGGTTAGGACAATCAACTACAGCTGCAATTCCACGTTGTGAAGCTTGCATAGAATTATTACCTTCTTGTGGCCTAATTCGAACTACTGCTGCATCAGCTTGTCCTGGTTTTATAACAGTATTAGCCTGTACTTGATAATCATATTGCTGATAAATCCAACGTTTAGAAGCTATTGTTGGATTATCTAGAATTTTTAAAATTATTTGATTCCAAGATAATTTAGTATTATTAGATAAAGAAATTCCATTAATCATTGGTTTAGATAATTCTTTCTCATTCCATTTCCAATGGTCTTGAATAAACTTTGGAGGTTCATCAATTAAATCATGTTTATTTATTGGTGTATCGTCAGCTAAAGCACTCGCCGGCAATTCTGCAGCAATTAAACCTTTATGCAATACACGTACAATATTTTCTTTAATAACTCTTCCTACTATAGATACTCTTAAACCCCATTTAGTAAATTTTTCAACTAATTGATTTTGTCGATCTGGCTTTACAACAAACAGCATCCTTTCCTGAGACTCTGATAATAAAAACTCATAAGGCGTCATTCCTTCCTCTCGTGCTGGCACTTGGTCAAGATCAAGTTCAATACCTAAACCACCTTTTGCTGCCATTTCTGAACAACTACATGTTAAACCTGCTGCTCCCATATCCTGAGCAGCAACTACGTCTCCACTTTTAAAAGCCTCAAGACATGCCTCAATTAATCCTTTCTCTAAAAAAGGGTCACCTACTTGTACCGCAGGACGATCATCTAATGATGATTTTGTAAGTTCTGCACTTGCAAAACTTGCTCCTCCCATTCCATCTCTACCAGTAGTACTGCCAACATAAATAACTGGATAATCGATACCTTCGGCACCAGAACAAACAATTTCATTTGTTTCCATTAGCCCTAAAGCCATAGCATTAACTAATGGATTTCCAGAATAACTTTTATCGAAAGATATTTCGCCACCAATAGTTGGAACACCCACACAATTGCCATAATGTGCTATTCCAGCTACGACACCCTGCATTAATGAAATATTAGACTCTTCTTCTAATGGACCAAATCTTAAAGAGTTTAATAATGCTATTGGTCTTGCACCCATTGTGAATATATCTCGAAGAATTCCTCCAACACCAGTTGCAGCACCCTGAAAAGGTTCTAAAGCAGAAGGATGATTATGACTTTCTATTTTAAAAGCTAATTGTTGACCTTCACCTAAATCAACAACTCCAGCATTTTCACCAGGACCAACAAGAATCCTAGGTCCTTTAGTAGGAAAATCTTTTAATAAAGATCTAGAATTTCGATAACAACAATGTTCAGACCACATAACTCCAAACATTCCTAATTCTGTTCTATTAGGAAATCGTTTTAAACGACGATAAATCTCCATGAAATCTTCTTTCGTTAAACCTTCCTGTTGAAGAGAAGAAAGTACATCATATTCCAAAGAATTAGAAGCTTTTTCTAGAATGTCACGAAAAGAGTTCTGAGAAGGGCTTACAGACATTGATCAAATCCATGGATCATCTTCTTCCTCTGAAATAATTGTAGGTCTTCTTGAATATCGTAATTGTTCTGAAGAGTCTAAATGATCCTTTAATGGTTCTTGATATAATTCATCAACCCAATCATCATTCTCAATTGAGTTTGAAGATTGTTTTGATATTGTACGTTTTTTAGTAATTTCCTCCCAAGGGGATTCTTCCAACCATCCCTCTAAACGAGAACCTGCTTGATCACTAAAGTCTTGAATTTGTTCACGCCAGTAACGCGAACGCTTTAAAAAATCTTCTTTAATACTTGTCCTTGCTAAAGGTAATTCATCTAAAGAAACAATATTCACAGAAAGCATGCCAGATTGCTTATCACTAATACGATCCAACGATAAACGCCATCTACTAGTTCCTGGAATTCTTGGATCAGAACGTGAAATTAAATAATAATCTATTTTACCCGTTCTAAAACAAAAAACAAAATCAACGAGATTACCAATTTTTTCACCATTTATATTTAAAATATCTGAATTTAATAATGTAGGTAAATGATCAAAGGTTAATTGTTCAACAATCGAAGGTCTTCCTTTGACATAAGCTTCTTGATCACCTATACCTCTTAACTGATCCAACCTCCAAACATGTATTTTTAATTGTAAATTAGAAGGTTTAGTCGACCATCCTAATAATCGATGAACTGGAGGATGCATCCAACACAAAAAACCTGGTCCATGATCTATACCTTGATCACATCTAACACGATGTTTTAAAAAATCACTCAATAAATATTGCTTTGGAAGGGTCAACTTTCTAAACGAACTTGGACAGGCATCACTAAATATGTAAAGCCCAATGGAGAGTTTAACGGTAATAATATAGCAGGCGTAGTTGGAGCATTACAGCATAATTTAATTTCATCTGAGTCAATAGCTTTTAATCCATCAAGTATATAGCGAACATTAAAAGCAATTTGAATAGACTCACCTTCAAACTTTGCTGGAATAGATTCAGATCCACTACCAACATCTTGTGCATCTACACTAATAATAATATTTTCTGTAGATACATCTGAAATGATTTTAACAACATTGTTATGTTGATCGGCAAGAACAGCAATTCTTTCCAAAGATGAAATAAATGTCTTCCGATCTAAAGTTATTGATTTAGAAAAAGATTCAGGAATTAATTGGTTATAATTAGGATACACTCCCTCTAAAGTTCTACTTGTTACAACTTGATCAGCTGCTAAAAAAACAACTTGACCTTTATCACAAAAAAGAGTTATTAAGTCATCAGTCTTCCAATTAGAAATTAACCTTTCCACTTCTCTTAAAGATCTAGAAGGTAAAGTAACTGCAAAGTTTGAATTATTTTGAGAATCATCATCATTAATTAAATTATCATTTTGTAAAGCATTTTCCATCTTTAAAACAGCTAAGCGATGCCCATCAGTTGCAGCAGCTTTTAAAGACATACCATCAAAAGATAAATGAACACCTGTCAAAAGCTGTTTTGCTTCATCTGTACTGCTAGCAAAAAGAGTTCCTCTTAAAGCTTGAACCAAAGCTTTCGCATTAACCTTAAAAGAAGTACCACTTTCGACTAAAGGAAGTTCGGGAAACTCATCCGCTGACATGCCCCTCATCTGATAACTACCACCTTTACTTCTGAGATCTATTTGTTCTCTGTCTCCATCAAAAACTAATGAAACTGGTGTATCAGAAGAAAGTTTGGCAACTATTTCTCCAAACAAACGTGCAGGAAGCGTTATGGCACCACTTTTCTCTACAGAAGCAGATAAAGAAGTCTGTATTCCTAAATTGAGATCAAAGCCAGTGAGGCTAAGACGTCCTGTTCCTTCATCTGCAGTTAATAAAACATTTGCAAGTACAGGATGTGTAGGACGAGAGGCTACAGCTCTACTCACGAGCTGTAGCGCATTGTTCAGTTCAGCTTGGGAGCAAACAAGTTTCATCGACTCAACCTAACGACGAAACGTAGAAAAAGTAAACATACGATTTCACAATCATTTGAGATGCGCAACTATTTTGAAATTATTTGCATCTACTTCTTTTTTAAATTTAAATAAATACATTTAGTAGTAATAGGGGCTGAGGAAATTCTGGAAAATGATTCAAATCTCCTTCTATCACTAGAATATTCAAAATAAAGCCTGTGGAAACCTGCAGTAAATAGTGGAAAGTTTTTCAAATTCCACAACTTGTGGATAGTTTTTTTAAAATCAAGGTCTTGTTTTGGTATTTTGTCAGCTTTTTTCCACAAGATAGGAGTATGGTTTTTTTGAGTTTTCCTCGGACAGAAAATAATTTGTCTTTTTTGTTTTGTAGCTTATCTTTAAAACCCCATGGTTTGAGCAATCTTGTCAATATTAGGGTCTAATCCATTAAAGAATGTGGCGT
The DNA here is from genome assembly GCA_003278175.1 of Prochlorococcus sp. AG-363-P15. Lineage (GTDB taxonomy): Bacteria > Cyanobacteriota > Cyanobacteriia > PCC-6307 > Cyanobiaceae > AG-363-K07. The sequence goes on along the minus strand of QCGF01000013.1, from coordinate 14,600 downwards.
CATTATTATTAATTGCACAATCTGGATCTTTAAGTCCATTTCCTGTCAATATGCATACAATAGTTGACTCATTTTTGATTTCATTTTTGCATTTTAAAAGTCCAGCAACTGAAGCTGCACTTGCTGGTTCGCAAAAAATTCCTTCTTCTTTTCCTAGTAACTTGTAAGCATTGATGATTTCTTGGTCTGTAACTGATAGAAATTTACCATTACTTTTTTCTTTGACGATTAATGCCTTTTCTCTATTAACTGGATTACCTATTCTTATGGCTGTTGCAATTGTTTTAGGCTCTTTAACTGTAGTGTTTAAAACTAAAGGTGCTGAACCTATTGCTTGGAAGCCCAGCATTTTAGGTAATTGTTTAGATATTCCTGCTTTAAAGTAGGCTTCAAAACCCATCCAATAGGCACTGATATTTCCTGCATTTCCCATAGGTATGCAAATCCAATCAGGAGCATTGCCAAGAGCTTCTATTATTTCAAAAGCTGCTGTTTTTTGACCTTCTAGACGAAAAGGATTTGTTGAATTCACAAGTGTAACTGGATATCGTTCAGCAATTTCTCGAACAATTTCCAATGCTTTATCAAAATTTCCTTTAATTGCGAGAACTTCTGCACCATAAACCAGGGCTTGAGCAAGTTTGCCTTGTGCTACATAACCATCAGGTATTAATACAAATGCTCTCATGCCGGCTCTTCTTGCATAAGCTGCTGCCGAAGCAGAAGTGTTTCCAGTACTTGCACAAATAACTGCTTCACACCCATTCTCTTTTGCTTTACTTATCGCCATAGTCATTCCTCTATCTTTAAAGGATCCAGTTGGATTCAATCCGTCATATTTTGCGAAAACCTTTACTCCGTTTCCAATTCTGCTTGAAATTGCGTTAAGTGGAATTAATGGTGTATCTCCTTCTTGCAGGGTAATGATAGGAGTTGCTTCCGTGACTGGTAACCAATCTCTATAAGCTTCGATTAGTCCAGGCCATCCTGATTTTTTTTTGGTGTTTAAGCTCATGTTTTCTTTAATCCTTGGATTAAGCAATCTCTTACATTCTATTAAAGCTAATTGAGGGCTAGTTTTCTCCCTTTTGAATACCTTCTAGAGGTGAATCAGAAAAGAATGTGATTAATTCAGACATTGTTTCTGCTTTGTTTAATATTTTGCTCAAAGCTCCAATGTTAATTGACACATTTTTATTTGGGTATGATTTAAGAAATTGAACCATAGTTAACTTTCCTTTTCCTATCACGATTCCATTAATCACACCTGCACGAATTGCAGGAACTCTTATAGGATTATTTTTTAATTTTAATGGATATATTATCTTTGCTAGTCTAGTTATAATTACTTCTCCAATTGTGCTATGTAATAATTTACTGGTTACAGTTAAAGGTAAATCAAATTCTTGATTTAATAGTTCTGAAATTTTTTCAGGCGATTGGTTGCTTAACTTTAAAAGGTTTTTCAACCTTCCTTTAGCTTTTCCTGTTTTTGCTAAATCATCTAATGAATCGATTGAAATTGTACGGCTAAAAATACCATTTACTAGTGATAATTGATCTGCAGATTTTGCTACAGGTGCTAATAAAAAAATATTTAAAAACATACCGATTGCAATTTTAGAAATTATTTTGCATTTGATTTTCATTGTTTTATCGTCTGCCATTAGCACTAATCCTTATTAGTCGCACAATGCTTTTTTCTGTTATTCCTTGAGCTATTTTTAACGCCATTTTCCTACCTTCTTTCTCAAATAAAAATCTTGGAACACGCTTTAATATGATTTCTACTTTAAAGCCAGGTATTTTATTAATTATTTTTGGCAGGTTCCTTAAAGATTTTATTTCTGTCAATGAAACATGTGATTTTCTGCTTAGTTTCGATTTTAATTTTTTGATTAATTTCCAGCTTATGTTGTCCATGTTATTTATCGTAGCGTTTATTATTTCTTTACGCAATACACCACCATTTTTTGAGAATAAAAAATCTAATACTTGATCAATTAACAAATCTATGTTTAATGTTGCTTGACTGCCTGCACTTTGTAAAAGATCTTCGAAGTTATTCCAACTAAAAGCATCTCCATCGAACACCATTTCTTGTAAGCTTTTGCGTAGTTGTGGGTCTGGATCTTCCATCAATCGCCTTGCAAAGTATGGATAAGCAGCACCGAGTATTTTAAAATTGGGATCGACATTAAGAGCAATACCTTCTAATGTTATTAATGATCTAATGATTAAAGCATAATAAGGTGGAACTCTAAACGGGAATTCATACATAACACCAGAGAGATCATCAGTAACACTTTTGAAATCCATTTTTTCTACTCCAACATCTATTGCATTTTTAAATACGATTTCAAATGCTGGTATTATTGGTGTGAGGTCAATGTCTTTATCTAAAAAGCCTAATTTAACAAAATCTTTTGAAAGCTTGTTGAAATTTCTGTTTACAAGATGGACAACCGCTTGAATTAGTCCTGTTCTTGAATCTCTACTGACTTCACTCATCATACCAAAATCTAAATAGCATAAACGTCCATCTTTTAATGCTAAAAGATTACCTGGATGAGGATCTGCATGGAAAAAACCATGTTCTAATAATTGTTGAAGACTACAATCTACTCCAATTTTAACCATTTCATTAGGGTCGATTCCTAAAGATTTAATGGCTTGAATGTTGGTTAGTTTTACTCCTTCAATCCATTCCATAGTTAGGATTCTTCTGCTAGTTGCATGTCTGTAAATTTTAGGAATTGCTATTTTATTATTATGCTGATGTAGTTTTTTAAATCTTTCAGCATTATTGGCTTCATTAAGGTAATCCATTTCTTCAAATATTCTTTTCCCAAGTTCATCTATTAATGCAACGAGATCACTTTTAATTAGTTTTATATTCTTATTCATCCATGAAGCTATATTTCTTACTATATATAAATCAAGTGTAATTTGTTCTCTTAGTCCTGGTCGTTGAATTTTTACTGCTACCTTTTCACCACTTTTCAATATGCCTTGGTGAACTTGTCCTAATGATGCAGCAGAAATTGGTTCTTTTTCAAGTGTTTTAAAAATGGTTTCTATTTGTTCTCCTAGATCTTCTTCTATACAGGCCATTGCTAAGTCACAATTAAAGCCAGGCAGTTGATCTTGAAGTTGTGATAATTCATCCAGTACGACTTGTGGGATAATATCTGGTCTTGTAGATAATGCTTGCCCAGCTTTGATAAATGCTGGACCAAGGTAGACTAATAGATTAGTAAATTCTTTAGCTCTTTCTTTTGAATGTTCTTTGTTGTCTAATTGTCCAAATATTTTATCAACCCCTACTCCTATTAAAAATAACCCTAAAGGTATAAGTGTTTGCCACAATCTACGTAATAATCTTAATGGAGCACCTTTATATATTTCAGTGATTTTCTTTGGGTCGTATTCAAGTAACCCTGAGGCTTCGATGAAGTCATCTAGTTCTTTGCCCATAGGCATCATGGCGAATAATTCAATACCCCTTCTATTCCACGTTAAGTCCCGCTAGCCTTGATTTGGTGATTATGTTTTTCCGTGCTCCTTGGATTAAGACTGCACAATATTGCCTTGCTTGACAGTCTAGAGCTGACTTTTGAGAAGGGTTTTACAGTTTTAACAGGTGAAACAGGAGCGGGAAAATCTATTCTTTTGGACGCACTGGATACTCTCTTTTGTGGAAAACACCCTATTCAACGTTCTCGTTTATTGAGGTCTGGTAGCAAAATGGGGCATATAGAGGCAACTTTTTCAAGAAATAGCATAGTTGACTCTTGGTTGGCTACTAATGGATTTGATTGTGATGAAGAAGATCTTTTGATAAGTAGAGAGTGGCGCTATAGAGATGATCGCCTAGTTAATCGTTGCAGACTCAATGGTGTAGCTATAAATCGTAATCAGGTGGAATCTTTGAGGCCTTTATTGATTGACCTTACTTATCAGGGGCAAACACAACAATTAGCTTCAACATCTAATCAACTACGTTGGCTAGATCGCTTAGGCTCTGATTTGGTTAAGGAAAAGATTATAAATGTTAAAAAGAGTTGGAGCATCTGGGAAAATGCTTTTTCTCAACTAGAGATAGCACATTCTAAAAGACAAGAACTTCTAGATAAGTCAGTTGAATTAGATGATTTACTTTGCGATTTGGAAGAAGCTGATTTGTCTGATCCTGAAGAAGACTCTAAGCTTCAAACAGAAGAAAGTAGATTGGTTAATAGTGTTAAGCTAAAGGAATGCTTGTCTAATATATTATTTCGTTTAGATCAAGGTGCAGATGAATTTCCTTCAGCTTTAGATCAGATTGCAGCTTCTATTAAGGATTTAAAGATGATGGTTGAATCGGATTCTTCAGCAAAGGGTTTTCTGGATAATATTTTTGAGGCTTATGAGAATTTACAAGTATTAACTATGGAATTACAAAAATATGGTTCAACTTTAGAAATTGACTCTTCAAAGTTAGATGTTGTTCAAAATAGATTAAATTATTTAAAGAAATTGAAACGCAGACATGGACTTGAATTGGCTGAATTGATAGCGAGAAGAGAAGAGTTGCGTGGTTTAAAAGTTTCTAATGAAATTCATCAAGAAATTAGTGAATTGAAAAACAAAGAAGCATTAGCACGTAAAAATAGAGACAGTAATAATTTGTCCCTGACGATTACTCGACGCAAAGTCGCTAAAGAGTTTGAAGAAACATTGATGAAATATCTGCGTCCTTTAGGTCTTGTAAACGTAAGATTTAAAATTGAAATGAGTTCATCTACTCCTAATTCTAATGGAGCAGACTCTGTTCAGTTTTTCTTTTCTGCTAATCCAGGAGAACCTTTAGAACCTTTAATTGAGGTTGCCTCAGGTGGAGAGATGTCTCGCTTTTTATTGGCTTTGAAAACTGTTCTTTCTAATGTCGATGGTTCTAGTACTTTGCTTTTCGATGAGATTGATACAGGAGTAAGTGGTCGTATTTGTGCGGCAATTGCAAATGTTTTGAAGGATCTAGCTATTAATCGACAAGTTTTTTGTGTAACTCATCAACCTTTGGTTGCTGCAGTGGCTGATCATCATTTTCGTGTTGTCAAATCTGTAGAAAATGGAATTACCAGGTCTACGGTTTCATGTCTCAGTGATTTTAAGGATCGTCAAAGAGAATTGGCAGAACTTGCTGGTGGAGATTTTGAAGAGGCTAGGGTTTATGCAGCTAGCTTGTTGGATCAGCAAGCTGCATAAAAGCCTAAAAGGTTGAATGCTTATTTAGAATATCTAGCTCCTTCTTGAATCAGTATCTGTATGGTGCGCCCTGTAGCAAAACCTATAGATCAAGGCTTGAGCGAGGTGAAGACGTTGTCTGGAGAATCGCTGGACGATGTGATTAAAGTTCGTGGAGCTCGTCAACATAATCTCAAAAATATTGACTTAACTCTTCCTAGGAATCAGTTGGTCGTTTTTACAGGGGTGAGTGGCAGTGGTAAGAGTTCATTGGCTTTTGACACGATTTTTGCCGAAGGGCAACGCCGTTATGTGGAAAGCCTTTCTGCTTATGCAAGACAATTTTTAGGTCAAGTTGATAAACCTGATGTTGATGCCATTGAGGGTTTGTCTCCTGCAATTTCAATTGATCAGAAATCAACTAGTCACAACCCTCGTTCAACAGTAGGCACAGTTACTGAGATTCAAGATTATTTGCGTTTGTTGTTTGGTAGAGCTGGTGAACCACATTGTCCTGAATGTCAACGACCAATTAGGCCTCAAACAATAGATGAGATGGTTGATCAGATTTTGGCTCTGCCAGAGGGCACTCGATATCAATTACTTGCACCAGTTGTAAGAGGCAAAAAAGGTACACATTTAAAATTGCTTAGAGGTCTTGCAGCAGAAGGATTTGCTCGTGTACGTATTAATCAGGAGGTTCGTGAATTATCTGACAACATAGAACTGGATAAAAATCATACACATACAATTGAGGTAGTTGTTGATAGATTAATTGCTAGAGATGGTATTCAAGAAAGATTAACTGACTCTTTGCGCACTGCTTTAAAACGAGGTGAAGGATTGGCTTCAGTTGAAGTGGTTCCAAAAGCTAATGAACAATTGCCAAAAGGGTTAGAACGGGAAAGATTATATTCTGAAAATTTTGCTTGTCCCGAACATGGAGCAGTTATTGAAGAACTTTCTCCAAGATTATTTTCTTTCAATAGTCCATATGGTGCATGTTCAGATTGTCATGGTATTGGACATCTAAGAAAATTCACTTTTGATAGGGTTATTCCAGACCCATCTCTTCCTGTTTATTCAGCAGTAGCTCCATGGAGTGAAAAAGAAAATTCATATTATTTTTCCTTGCTTTATTCAGTTGGGCAAGCATTTGGCTTTGAAATAAAAACACCATGGAATGAATTAACTAAAGCCCAACAAGATATTTTGTTAAATGGGAGTGTTGAGCCAATTTTGATTCAAGCTGATAGTAGATACAAGCAAACCTCTGGATACAAAAGAAAATTTGAAGGCATTCTTCCAACTTTGGAGAGGCAATTGTCTGATGCCAATGGTGAATCAATTAAGCAAAAATTAGAAAAGTATTTAGAATTAGTTCCTTGTCCTGCTTGTGCAGGAAAAAGGTTACGCTCCGAAGCATTAGCAGTTAAAGTTGGCCCATTTAATATTACTGACCTTACGTCAATAAGTGTTGAGGAAACTCTGTATGCGGTTGAAAAATTGATGGGTGTAGGAGTTGCGGAAGGTTCTCCACCTCTTCTTACTCCAAGGCAAATACAGATTGGTGATTTGGTGTTGAAGGAAATTCGTTTGCGACTTCGTTTCTTGTTGGATGTAGGGCTTGACTATTTAAGTTTAGACAGACCAGCTATGACTTTATCTGGAGGTGAAGCACAAAGAATTCGCTTGGCAACACAAATAGGTGCAGGATTAACAGGTGTACTTTATGTTTTAGATGAACCTAGTATTGGCTTACATCAAAGAGATAATGATCGATTACTGTCTACTCTGAAACGTTTACGTGATCTTGGAAATACTTTGGTTGTTGTAGAACATGATGAAGAAACAATTCGTTCTGCCGACTATTTAGTAGATATAGGACCAGGTGCAGGAGTTCATGGTGGAGAAATAGTCGCTCAAGGATCTTTTAAGGATTTATTGTCTGCTAAAGACTCTTTGACAGGTCAATATTTGAGTGGGAACCGTTTTATTCCAACTCCTATTAAAAGAAGAAGTAAAGGCAATAAAAATCTTCGTTTGATTGATTGTGACCGTAATAATTTAAAAAATTTTAGTATTGATTTTCCTTTGGGCCGTTTAATCGCAGTAACTGGTGTTAGTGGTAGTGGTAAAAGTACTTTAATTAATGAGTTATTACATCCAGCTTTAAATCATAGTTTAGGTTTAAAAGTGCCTTTCCCGAAGGGCTTGGGTGAGTTAAGAGGAATAAAGGCAATAGATAAAGTAATAGTTATCGATCAGTCTCCTATAGGAAGAACACCACGGTCCAATCCGGCTACTTATACTGGTGCATTTGATCCTATAAGACAAGTTTTTGCTGCTTCTATTGAAGCGAAAGCTCGAGGATATTTAGTGGGCCAATTTAGTTTTAATGTGAAAGGAGGGCGGTGTGAAGCTTGTCGAGGTCAAGGTGTGAATGTGATCGAAATGAACTTTTTACCTGATGTTTATGTTCAATGTGATGTTTGTAAAGGTGCCCGATTTAATCGTGAAACTTTGCAAGTTAAGTATAAGGGCTATTCAATTGCTGATGTTTTGCAGATGACTGTTGAGCAAGCTGCGGAAGTTTTCTCAGCAATACCTCAGGCTGCTGATCGCTTGCGAACTCTGGTTGATGTGGGTTTGGGTTATGTCAAATTAGGTCAACCTGCTCCAACTCTTTCTGGAGGCGAGGCTCAGAGAGTCAAGCTTGCGACTGAACTTTCACGACGAGCGACAGGAAAGACTCTTTATTTAATAGACGAGCCGACTACAGGACTTAGTTTTTTTGATGTGCATAAGTTAATGGATGTAATTCAGCGTCTTGTAGATAAAGGGAATTCAATAATTGTTATTGAACATAATCTTGATGTAATTAGATGTTCTGATTGGATAATTGATTTGGGCCCTGAAGGAGGTGATAGAGGAGGGGAAATTATTGTCACAGGTACTCCTGAAGAAGTTTCCAATCATCCAACTAGCTATACTGCTCACTATCTCAAAAAGGTTTTATCTCATCATTCAACAAATAATTCTTCTGAGCTGCAATGAGAATATATAAGAGCAAGAGAAATTTTTTTGATTTTTATTCCTTGCAAGGTTTTCTTCTTAATGATTTATTTGTATTTCTAAATCTTTCAAGAAACTTTCTTAGCATTTCGCCATGATTGTTTCCTTTCTCTCTAAGAGGCGTCAGTTCTTAGCCTTAGTAATTGCAGTCGTTTTCGGCAATTCTTAAGCAATCATTTTTGTTTTGTTATCCTTTCTTTAGGTTTGAAAGACTTAAAATCTATTAGATCTGCTCAACTCCCTCAAGGAGGTTGTGCATGGGTTTAAAACTTCTTCATTTGAACCTACATGGTTTGATTCGTGCAAAAGATCTGGAATTGGGACGTGATGCAGATACTGGAGGTCAAACTCTTTATGTATTAGAACTTGTAAAATGGCTAGCATCTAGACCTGAAGTTGATCATGTCGATTTAGTAACGCGACTAATACAGGATCGTCGAGTATCTATTGAATATTCTCAGAAAAAGGAATGTATTGATTCCTGTGCAAATATTATTAGATTTCCATTTGGACCCAAACGTTATCTTCGAAAAGAACTTTTATGGCCTTATTTAGATGAGTTGGCCGATCAGTTGGTGACAGATCTGCGAGATCAAGATCAACTTCCTGATTGGATTCATGCTCATTATGCAGATGCAGGATATGTTGGATCTTTAGTTAGTAGGCGTTTAGGTATACCTCTTGTTTTTACAGGTCATTCTTTAGGTAGAGAGAAGCAACGTCGTCTACTAGCTGCTGGAGTTGATCATGATCAAATTGAACAAACATATTCAATTAGTCGCAGAATAGATGCTGAGGAATTGGCATTAGCACATGCTGATTTAGTTGTTACAAGTACTCGTCAAGAAGCTGAACAACAATATTCACGTTATGGTAATTACCTTTTCGATAAAGCTGAGGTAGTTCCTCCTGGTGTAGATGCAAGTCGATTTCATGCTATTCAGTCCCCTTCTGAGGTTCAAACTGTTGATGATTTATTAGCGACTTTTTTGAGGCAACCTGATTTGCCACCACTTTTAACTATATCTAGGGCAGTTAGACGAAAGAATATTCCTGCATTGATTGAGGCCTATGGACGCTCTCCAGTTTTGCGTCAACGACATAACCTTGTTCTTGTCCTTGGATGTAGAGATGATCCTCGACAGCTAGATAAGCAACAGAGAGAAGTCTTTCAGCAGATTTTTGACTTAGTCGATCGTTATGATCTTTATGGTCAAGTAGCTTATCCAAAACAACACAGGAGAGACCAGATTCCATCAATTTATAGATGGGCTGCTAATCGTCGTGGGTTGTTTGTTAACCCTGCACTCACTGAACCATTTGGATTGACTTTGCTAGAAGCTGCGGCTTGTGGTTTGCCTATGATTGCAACAGATGATGGTGGTCCAAGAGATATTTTGGCTCGCTGTCAAAATGGCTTATTAGCAGATGTAACTGATTTGGAATCTCTTCAAGATTCTCTTGAGGAGGGTGGTTCAGATTTCTCTCAGTGGAAACGTTGGAGCGATAACGGTATCGAGGGGGTAAGTCGTCATTTCAGTTGGGATGCACATGTTTGTAATTACCTTGCGTTTATGCAAAAGCGTTTGAAAACTGTTGAATTGAAGACTGGTATTTTTGCTAAAGAAAAAGTCAATAGTCCATTTGGGAAGCATTTATTACTTCTTGACTTGGATAGCAGCCTGGAACATGCAGATTCAAAAAGCTTAGTTTCATTGAGAGATTCTTTAGTCACTTTTGGACCAGGAAAAATTAATAACTTAGGGGTTTTGACTGGACGTTCGATTAAGGCTGCTCGAAAACGTTTTGCAGAGTTAAATTTGCCATCTCCGAGTGTTTGGATTTGTCGAGCTGGTACTGAAATTTATTATGGTAATGAATTAGAATCCGATCGTTTTTGGCAAACTTCTATTGCAGTTGATTGGAATCGTTCTAGCGTGCAACAAGCTTTATCTGCTTTGAAAGATCATTTGGACTTACAGGAAGATGATCAACAAAGTTCTTTTAAGGTAAGTTATTTGTTAAGGAAACCAGATAATGCAATTTTGCCATTAGTAAGAAAGAGATTGAGACAAAAAGGTCAGTCAGCTCTTCCTTATTTACGTTGTCATTGGTATTTGGATGTTGTTCCTTTGCGAGCTTCTCGTACTGAAGCGATTAGACATCTTGTTTTGCGTTGGGGATTATCTTTAGAGAATGTGTTTGTAGTTGCAAGTCAACAAGGCGATGCTGAATTGATAAGAGGTTTAACTACTGCTGTTGTGCCAGTAGATCATGATCCTTGCTTAGAATCTTTGAGATCACAACAGAGGGCATTTTTTTCTTCAAGGAAAAATAATGGTCTTCTAGATGGGTTGAAAGCTTTTCGTCTTTCTTGACTTTCTTATTAAATAATATTTTCAATGATATCGATCTTTGCAGCTGCTTCATCTGCTTTAAATCTTGCTTTTTCAATTGTTTTATCTAACGCAAGAGCAACACCCATACGACGATAGGGTTTGGCATCTTTTTTTCCAAAGATTAATATTTGGGTATTTTCTTCCTCTAAGGCTTTATCGATTCCTATATAAGAAAAATTAGAGTAATTTTTTTTAGATAAGATCACTCTACTTGCTGCAGCTATAGCATTATTTATTTTGGGTATAGGTAAACCTAAGATTGCTCTGAGATGTAGTTCAAATTCACTAATATTTTGACTTATCACAGTTACTAGCCCTGTATCGTGAGGCCTAGGAGATAATTCTGAAAAGATAACCTCATCCTCACAGATGAAAAATTCAACTCCAAATAAACCTACTCCGCCTAGTTTTTCTGTTACAAGTTTTGCCATGGATTGTGCTTGTTTTAGATGGTTGTCATTTAATTTTGCGGGCTGCCAACTGCATTGATAATCGCCATTGGATTGTTCATGTCCAATTGGAGGACAGAAAATTGTGGAACCATCTTTTTTCCTTATAGTTAATAGAGTTATTTCTAAATTAAATTTAAGAAACTCTTCAACAATAACAAGTTTTGATTTTCCTCTAGCTCCTTCAATAGCATTTATCCATGCATCCTCAATGTCATCTTCCTTATTTACTAAGCTTTGACCTTTTCCAGATGAACTCATTGCTGGCTTCACTATTGCTGGGAATCCTAAATTTTTAGTTGCGGTTTTAAGTTCATTTATATTTTCAGCATAAGCAAATTTGGCTGTTTTTATTCCTAGTTCTTTAGACACCAAATCTCTAATTTTATCGCGATTCATCGTAATTTCTGTTGCTTTTGCAGTTGGAATAATTATTATTCCTTCTTCTTCAAGTTCGGTAAGTGATTCAACTGCTAGGGCTTCTATTTCAGGAACAACAGCATCAGGTTTACACTTTCTAATTACTTCTTTTAATGCTAGTGGATTTGTCATGTCTAGCACCTTTGCTTCATCCGCAACTTGCATGGCGGGTGCATCTGAATAACGATCACATGCTATGACTCTGCAGCCTATTCGCTGAGCTGCAATAGTAAACTCTTTTCCTAGTTCTCCGCTTCCTAAGAGCATTAATGTTTTTGGAAGTGTTGTCATGATTTCAATAGCATTAGAGAATTAATGAACTTTATTTATTAGGTTTAATTGGCTCAGTTTTCAGTTATTAATATCAGCTGACGAAAAGGTGGCTCTTCATTAATGAAACCCCATGATTCGAAAATGCTTGGATCTTGATGGCTAATGAGTTGGCCTTGGTTTGTTTTTTTCAGCTTGAACCCTTCTTTTGCCATTCTTCTCATAAGCTTTGCAGATTCTTCAAAACGAGAGGCCATTGCTTCAAGTGTTACACAATCACTCGTTAAACCATCCTCTTTCCATGTGAAGTAGTGCATGTTTGCTTAGTAGTTTGAACGTAACAGTAGGCCTAGAAGGACTAAACCAAAAGTGATTAACCAAAAGTTTTGAACTACTAGTTGTTCATGATTTCCTGCCAGCTCGTAATGGTGGTGTAGAGGAGCCATACGAAAAACTCTATGGCCTTTGCCAGTCAATCTTTTTGTAAGTTTAAAAACCCATACTTGAAAAATTACTGAGATTGATTCAGCAAAGAAAATGCCTCCCATTACAAAGAGTGCCCAGAGGCTGTTTGTTAGAAGTGCAATTCCACTTAATGCAGCTCCCATTGCAAGCGATCCTGTATCCCCCATAAAAACTTTTGCAGGATTTCGATTATGTATGAGGAAGCCCATCCAGCTACCAGCTAAAACTATAGAAAATTGCGCTATTGCGAGATATTCTTGATTGTCTCGAAGCATGAGTTGAATTCCTAATCCAGTAAATACCAAAGCTCCGCAGCTGCTTGCTAAACCATCTAGGCCATCAGTGAGATTGGTTGCATTACTTTCTGCAATTAAAACAAATAATGCGAGAGGCCAGATCCAGTTTCCAGTATCAATAGACAGTCCATTGAAAAGGTAAATTTTGGTCTGGATCCATTCTTGTGACCCTGCCCAAGTTAGAAAAAATATTCCTGCAATTGCTTGTAGAGTAAGTTTGCCTCTTGCTCCTAACCCTGTGTTGGTATTTAGTGTTAGGCTGCGCAAGTCATCAAAACAACCTATAAACATAAAGGTCAATATTAGTAAACTAAGAGAGTGTATTTTGTCAGCAAACTCACTATTTATGGCTATTAAATTGCCTATTATTAGACCAGTTGGAACAATAAAAATTCCACCCATTGTTGGCGTTCCGGTCTTTTTTTGATGTTTTTTTGGCCCTTCAACGCGTATGATTTGTTTTAATTTTAACTCTTTTAATTTAGGAATGCCAAGGTGGGTGACAATGATTGACGCTAAGGTCGAAATGATTAATGGCAGGCTAAGAATACTATTTGGAATATAGTGGTCTGCTGTGAAGATTCCTCCAAAAATAATTATAAATAATAAGATAGTAATTTTATGTTGACGAGGGTAATTTTTTTTGCCATTAATTTGGCCATGTGAATTGCTCAAAGCAAATCCAAATAAGTACTTTGATAAGTAGTTAACTTTGACACGAGAATGAATATCCGTTTGTAACAGTTAATCTTCCCATTCTTCTTCTGTTTGTTCGTCATCTGCTTTGTAATCTTCTTTTTCTCCCATTAAGGCTGAGAGTTCTTCTTCTTCAACGGTGCTTACTTCTTGTGACGAAGAATCTTCATCTGCAATCAACCTTCCGCTTGCTTCTAGCCATGTCAATAAGTCCGGTTCTTCCCTTAAAGGCAATATCGGGGCTGCTTCTTTTCTGCCGTAACGAGTGAGGGCAGGGTTTATGCCGTCGAGCGAACTCAGGTCCACTTTGTCGATGGCGCTCATTAGCTTGGAATTAAACCGATTGCTTAACATAATGCATTGTGATCAGTTTTTCTTTTTTTGTTTAGTTCTAAGTGGTTGATTATGTCCCTTGCCTGGGCTTTGGCCTTGTTGGTGAGCCTGGGCTTACGATTTTGGGGATTTCAGCATCCGGAAGCTTTTGTTATTAGACCCGCTTTGGTATTTGGATTACTCTTTGGACCTTCTATTCTTTTGGGGACTTGGTTGGTTTTCGTTGGCTTTGGAACGACCAAGGATTAGGTGTTGATGAGAGCTCTGCCTTGAATCTGAGACTCTTCGTTAGAAAAAAATAAATTCTTCTATTTACTGGTTCAATTCTCTTAAGAGTTGCTTGCGATTGGATTTATTGATTTTGCTTTATTCGTTAAAAAGGACCGACCACTCAAAGAGCAGTCGGTCCTTCTAGATATCGATCAAGAAGCTTCTGAATTTGCCACCTGGGGCCAAGTTTTTAGGTGTGGATCTTATCTCCTGTAAGGGCACCTAAACGATGCAGAGGAGTGCCGACTGGTTTGACGTGCCAATTTTGTCTTACCAGACGATTTGACCACGATTAGGTTAAGACTGTTGGAGCAGGAGCCTTGTTCAGATTGCTTCTATTTGTTCTCAGGTGGCGTGTCGTCCATTTGGACACCTCCATGTTCGATGTATTAAGAATCGTCCTATTAGTGCAAAAAAGCAATCAGCTTTTACACGCATTGCGCTTTAACTCAAGATCATTCATATTGGATATGGCGTGCTTGATTTAGGGGAAATTATTTAGCATTTTGCTTTTTAATCAATACATTCGGAATTTATTCGATATAGGTATAGGCCATCTTTAGGCACCATATTCGTTTGAAAACGCTCTCTACTAAGCACTATCGTTGATTAATCGGTAGAGGAGGCTCTATCACTCTCTCTAATTGAAGAGGAATAGTTCAAATGCTTAAAGCTTGCCTAAATTGCAGTACTGCCATTTT